>NZ_BAAAHQ010000001.1:0-76398 GCF_039525605.1 Nonomuraea longicatena
GACGCGACGCCCGCGCGGACCCGGGCACCCGCCGAGCCGGCCGTCCGGGCCGGAACCGGGACCTCGCCCGCGCGCGGCCGGGGCGACGGCCCCAGGGTCCCCCGTCTGCGGGTCTCCAGGCAGTCCCCGGACTGCGGCCCCACACCCACCACCCTGCCCGCGGGCAACACCGCGTTGCTGCTGCTGGCGGTGCTGGCCGTGCCGTGCGTGGTCGGCTCGGTGGTCTACCCCTCGCTGACCGTCGGCATCACGGCCCTGCTCGTCGTGCTGATCCGGACGATCTGGATCAACCACTGGATGGTCAAGAACCGCTCGGCCAAGCGCACCCGGGTGCTGCTGCGGGTCCTGCTGTTCCCGTTCGCCTTCGCCGGCGGTACGGTCTCCGCCCTCGTGTGGCCGGTCGCGCCGGTCGCCGTGGCCGCCGGAGGGGCGTTGTGGCTGACGGGCGGCGGCGAGTTCGGCCAGGACTGGTGGCAGCAGGCCGCCCCGGTCACGGCGGCAGGAGTGGTGTTCGGGGTGCTGTGCGGCGCCATCGTGGGCAGGGAGATCGAGCGGGTGGGCGCCAGGCTGCCGCAACTGCGCCGGGAGGGGCTGCGGGCGCTGGCGGTGCTGGGCGGCTTCGTCGCGTTGTGCGCGGCCGCCGTACGAGCGATCTCGTTGTTGCTGTGAGGCGCGCCCGGTGGGATGAGCGCCGGTGGGGTGAGCGCCGGTGGGGTGAGCGCCGTGCGGCGCGTCCGTGGTGAGCGCCCGGTCAGGGCAGGGAACGGCGCGAGGCGGACAGCGTCAGCCGGTCCGCCTCGTGTTCGGGTCTTCGGGAGTCAGTTGTCGCGGCGGGAGAAGCGGTTGAAGATGCGCTCTCCGGCGTTGACCGCGCCCTCGGCCACGTCGCGCAGGACGCCGATGAACGGGTCCTGCGACTCCGACCACGACCGGCGGTAGGACTCGGCGGCCGCCTTGACCTCGTCGGTGACCTTGGCGTCGGCGTCGTTCTCGCGGCGCGGGTAGTCGCCGGCCACGATGCGGTCGTACTCGCCGCTACGCTGCCATTTGTCCAGCTCGGCCACGCGCACCACGGCGAACGGGTGGGTGGTGCCGAGCAGGTTGAGCACCTTGAGGAAGCCGTCACGCAGGTCGCCCGCCGTGTCGTACTCCTGGTACTGGGCGAGGAACGCCTCGATGTTCATCTCGCTGGTGTAGTCGCCGCCGGCCAGCTTCATCAGCGCGCGCTTGGCCGCCTCGGGGTTCTGGCTGGTGAGCAGGCCGCCCCGGTCGGAGGACAGTTCGGACTTGCGGTACCACTCCTCCAGACCGGCGACGATCGCCCGCAGGCCGATGTAGCCGAGCGGGATCCACGCCACGCGGGTGGCGAGGCGGGTGAGGATGTCGAGCATGGTGCGGTAGACGGCATGGCCGGACAGCACGTGGGCGGTCTCGTGGCCGATGACGAAGCGCTGCTCCTCCTCGTTCATGAGGTTGAGCAGGCCGGTGGTGACGACGATGAACGGGTCGTCGAAGCCGATGGCCTTGGCGTTGACCGTGGGATCCTGCTGCACGTAGATCTCGGGGATGCGGTGCAGGTCGAGGATGTAGGCGGCGTCGCGGCCCATGTCGTAGAGGGAGCGGAACTGCGTCTCGCTCACGCGAACGGCCGAGGCGAGGTACATCAGGCGCAGGCGGCGCTCACTCACCAGGCCGGACATCTGCTTGAGAACCGTGTCGAACCCACTCAACTTGCGCAGAGCGACCAGCGCGGACCGGTCTGCGGGGTGTTCATAGGCACGAGACGAGATGCCGGGTAGCTGGATGCGGTTGCGATCCGGGGTGGTCGTCATGCCCGGCATGCTACGTCGGCCGGATGGCCGATGCGCGGTTCCTTGGCAAGGGGGTGCCGGGAGGTTGTCCAACCTTGGCGCGTAAGGTCCATTTCATGATGAACGCGCCCCAAGTCCAGGGAAAGCGCCGGGTGGGCGTGATGGGCGGCACCTTCGACCCCATCCACCACGGGCACCTGGTCGCCGCCAGTGAGGTGGCCCACCACTTCGATCTGGACGAGGTGGTTTTCGTGCCGACGGGGCGGCCGTACCAGAAGTCCTCGCGCGAGGTGAGCGCCCCGGAGGACCGGTATTTGATGACGGTCATCGCGACCGCGTCCAACCCGCGCTTCTCCGTCTCCCGGGTCGACGTGGACCGGCCGGGGCCGACGTACACGATCGACACGCTGCGCGACATCGCCGAGGTCTACGGGCACGAGGCCGAACTGTTCTTCATCACCGGCGCGGACGCGCTGGAGGCCATCCTGGGCTGGCAGAGTGCCGACGAACTGTTCGAGCTCGCGCACTTCGTCGGCTGCACCCGGCCCGGGCACACGCTGCACGACCCGGGGCTGCCCGAGGGCAAGGTCACGCTGCTGGAGATCCCCGCGCTGGCGATCTCCTCCTCCGAGTGCAGGCAGCGCGTGGGCAAGGGCGAGCCCATCTGGTACCTCGTGCCCGACGGCATCGTGCAGTACATCGGGAAGAGGGATCTTTACCGGGTGAGGTAACCCCGGACCGGGGTCGGTCCGATGTTGTGTGCGTGGCCGACGATGTGCTCGACGGGATCGAGCTGAACGAACAGCCCTGGTTCAGACACGACGCCGAAGTGACCGCCACCGGCCTGCTCGCCATGATCGGGCGGTTGCCCGTGCTGGTGCGCGAGTGCCTGGTGGTGAGCTGGCGGACCAGCCGCCTCGACTCCATGGTGAGCTTCGGCAGCACGGTGCTGTCCGCGCTCTGCACCGCCTTCGGCCTGCTGGCCACCACGGACGTGCTCAGCCGGCTCTTCTCCTCGGTGCCGACCGCCGAGCGACTGGTGGCGGCGCTGCCCGCCATCGGCGCCGTGGTCGGTGCGATGGTGCTGAGGTCGGCCTTCTCCGAGGTGGGCTCATGGGCGCGGGCGCGGCTGGATCCGCTGCTGTCGCAGGCGGTGGACGAGGAGGTGGTCGCGCTGACCACCCGGGTGGAGCTGGCCGCCTTCGACGATCCGGACTTCCACGACCAGGTTCAGCGGGTCTCGATGACCTCGCGGGGGCCGACGATGCTGCTCTGGGCCGTTCACGCCACCATTAGCGGATTTACCGGTCTTTTAGCGATTTCTGGGGCTTTGGGGGTTCTGCATCCCGTGCTGCTGCCCCTGATCCTGCTCGCGGCCGTCCCCAGCACCTGGGCCTCCATCCGGTCGGCCCGCGTCGGCTACCGCACCAGTACCGGCGTCGCCGCCGCCAGACGGCGCAGGAACGTCCTGGACAACCTCATGACCCAGCGGCCCGCCGCCGCCGAGATCCGCTCCTACACCATGCGCTCCCACCTGCTCGCCGAGTTCGGCCGCATCTACCGGTGGATCACCGCCTACGAGCTCAGGGCCGTCAGGAAGCAGCAGCTCACCGGTATCTGGGGCGACGTGTTCGGCGGTCTCGCCACCGGGCTCGTGTACACCGCGCTCGGGCTGCTGCTGTGGAGCGGGCAGGTCGAGCTGGCCGTGGCGGCGACCGCCGTACTGGCCATCCAGCGGGCCGGATCGGCGACCGGGCAGGCGCTGCACGGGGTCAACCAGGCCTACGAGGCCGGGTTGTTCTACGAGGACTATCTCCGCTTCCGCGCCGAGGCGGGGGACCGTGCCGAGGCGACGGGGCACCGCGCCCCGCCCGCCGACGCCGACCGGATCGTCGTCGAGGACGTCACCTTCGCCTACCCCACCGCCGACGAGCCCGCGTTGTCGGGGGTCAGCGTGCGCGTCTCACCCGGCGAGGTCGTCGCGCTCGTCGGCGGGAACGGCTCGGGCAAGACCACCCTCGCGAAGATCATCAGCGGCCTGTACCTGCCCGGCCAGGGCACCGTGACCTGGGGCGGCGTCTCCCACCAGGACATCGACCGGGCCCGGCTGCGGGAGCGGATCGCGGTCATCGCCCAGGACTTCACCCACTGGCCCTTCACCGCCGGCCAGAACATCGCCATCGGCCGCCACGACTCGGGCAGGAGTCTGGAGGAGGCCCTGGCCGCCTCTGGCGCCTCGGACGTCGTCACCCGCCTCGCCCACGGTCTCGATACCATGCTCGACCCCTCCTACCGGGGCGGCACCGACCTGTCGGGCGGTCAGTGGCAGCGCATCGCCGTGGCCAGAGGGCTCTACCGCGACGCGCCCCTGCTCGTCTGCGACGAGCCCACCGCCGCCCTCGACGCCCGCTCCGAGCACGCAATCTTCGAGACCATCAGGCGCCACGCCGCCCAGCGGACCGTCCTGATGATCACCCATCGGCTGGCCAGCGTACGGTGGGCCGACCGCATCTACGTGCTGGAGAACGGCAAGGTGGCCGAAGAGGGCACCCACGCGTCGCTGATGGCGCGGAAGGGTATCTACGCCGAGATGTTCACTCTGCAGTCGAGGGCCTATACGGAGGAAGGGTAGTCTCGTAGGTAGCCCATAGAGGAGGACTGACCCGCATCGTGACCGCATCCGACAGAGCCGTCCAGCTCGTCAAGATCGCCGCGGAGGCCGCGGCCGACAAGCTGGCCGATGACATCCTCGCCTATGACGTGAGCGAGCAACTCGTCATCACCGACGCCTTCCTGCTGTGCTCCGCCACCAACGACCGCCAGGTCCGTTCCATCGTCGACGAGATCGAGGAACGCCTGCGCGTCGAGGCCGACGTCAAGCCGGTCCGCCGCGAGGGCGAGCGCGAGGGCCGCTGGGTCCTGCTCGACTACATCGACATCGTCGTGCACGTCCAGCACGAAGAGGACCGCACCTTCTACGCCCTTGAGCGCCTCTGGAAGGACTGCCCGGCGATCGGGCTGCCCGAGAGCGTCACCCAGGCCGGCATCCAGCGAGCCCGCGCGTGAGCAGACGCCTCGTCTGTCTGCGCCACGGGCAGACCCTGTGGAACGTCGAGCACCGCTTCCAGGGGCACAGTGACATCCCCCTCGACGAGACCGGCCTCGCCCAGGCGGCGCGGTCGGCCTCTCTGCTCGCGTCCCTGCGTCCCACGCTGATCGTGTCGTCCGACCTGAAGCGGGCCAACGACACCGCGCGCGCGCTCGGCCGGATCGTCGGCCTCGACGTGGCCGTCGACGAGGACCTGCGCGAGCGCAGCGGCGGCGCCTGGGAGGGGCTCACCCGCTCCGAGATCGCCGAGGGCTGGCCGCAGGAGTTCGTCGCCTGGGATCCGCCCGGAGGCGAGGCCGTCGCCGACGTGGCGGCCCGCGTCTCCACCGCCGTACGCCGGTGGGCGGCCAAGCTCGACGACGACGGGCTGCTGGTCGTCGTCTCCCACGGGGCGGCGCTGCGGCTCGGCATCTGCGAGTTGCTCGGGCTGCCCCAGGAGCTGTGGTCCGCTGTGGGCGGGCTCGGCAACTGCAGCTGGTCCGTGCTGGAGGAGGGGCGCAGAGGGTGGCGGCTCCTTGAGCACAACGCCGGAACCCTCCCCGAGCCCGTCAACAGCGACGACAGCGTGACCTGAACGGGCGGGCGCGGTGCCCCGTCTTCGGCTGATTATGCGAATCAGGCGGATGGTTATATGCTTCCGGAGCGCCGCGCGGTTCGGGCGGCGGATCAGGGGCTATGGCGCAGTTGGTAGCGCGCCTCCATGGCATGGAGGAGGTCTGGGGTTCGAATCCCCATAGCTCCACTCGTTCTCTTTCTGCCCTTCAAGCGTTTGGCGCTTGGGGGGCTTTTTCTGTTGTCCCGGTGGGATTGCCGGAAGAAGCGATAGGACGCGAATCTCGGCCCTGGAAGACGGTGCCGATGTGAGGCGCAGACCGGGTGGATCTGCCGCATTTACCGTGAATTCTGCTTTTTACCCGCCGAGTCGGCCACGGAATCAGGTGTCGTCCAGGCACCGTAAGATCAGGCTGCGGCGCGGAAATTCCCGTAAAGCGCGGACCCAATTCTGTAATAATGGCGCCGTGACACCGTTCCGTTCAGTTGCGGCATATGCCACACAGGGGATCAGAGCCTTCGGTTTAGGCGTCATCGGAAATGGATTCGCGGACAGGTCGGAAAAGGGGGTTCCGCTTTTCGACGTGACAATCTGCGCGGAACGCCCCGGCCTGGTCCACACGGATCTCGACCTTCCGGTCAGGGTCGGCTCGGGGCTCGAAGCGATGGCGGGCGCGGACGTCGTCATCCTGCTCCCGCCGGACAAGGTGCCGCTGTCGATCACGCCCGCGCTGCGCGAGGCGCTGACCGCCGCCCACGGCAGAGGCGCGATCATCCTCGCGGCCTGCACCTCCACGTATCTGCTGGCCGCCGCAGGACTGCTCGACGGCCTGCGCGCGACCACCCACCGGTCGCTGCTCGACGACTTCGCCGCCCGCTACCCGGCGGTCACGGTCGACCGCGAGGCCTTGTACGTCGACCAGGGCGACATCATCACCGGCGTGGGCGAACCGGCCGCCGTCGACATGGGCCTGCACCTCGTACGGCGCGAGCACGGCGCCGCCGTCGCCGACATCATCGCCCGCGAGCTGACCGCCTCACCCCACCGGCACGGCGACCAGGCGCGGCACCTCGGCGGCCCGGTGCCGCCCACCACCACCGAGCGGCAGCTCGACGAGGCGATGGCGTGGGCCCGAGCCAACCTCGACCGGCGTACGTCGGTCGACGACCTCGCCGCCCGGGTGCACATGAGCCCGCGCACCTTCGCCCGCCATTTCAAGGCCGTCACCGGCACCACTCCGCATGCCTGGCTGCTCTCGCAACGGCTGAGCCACGCGGAGGAACTGCTGGAGACCACGGATCTGAAACTCGAGGAAATCAGCAGGCTCGTCGGTTACGGCTCGGTGGCCGTGCTGCGCGAGCATTTCGTCAAACACCGGGGGGTTTCTCCCCGGGCGTACCGGCAGGCGTTCAAGCTCGCCTCGGGCAGGTGAACGGGGAATCGCGGTTGGCGGGATTTCGTGGCAAACCGGCAGATTGATCGGGATCGGCGCCGGCTGCCGGCCTCGCCGACCGTGAGCGGTGAGCAGCCGACGCGGCCCACCGGCGGGAAGCATCCGGTGCGGGGCGGGCCTGTGGACCGCACCGGCCCGCCCCGCGCCGGGTGTCAGTCGCGCGCCGCCACCAGGTGGATGATCGAGGCCGGGCTGCTGATCCAGAAGGCCCCCGAATCCGCCGGCAGCGGCTCGACCTCGTCCCGCCTGGGCACGCCGGACTCCGCCAGGTGCCGTCCGGCGGCCGGGAGGTCGGTGGCGGTCAGCTCCAGCCAGATCTCGGCCTGGCTGGCGGTCTCGACCCGGTCGACCCAGAGCGTGTTGGCGCCGAACTCGAAGGTTGCCGTCTGGATGTCACCGTCGTATCCGGCCTCGATCTCGGGCAGCCCGACGACGTCGCGGTAGAACGCGACGGTCGACTCCCACTGGTGGGTGGGCACCTTCATCGCGATGTTGCGCCCGCCGGACAGGCCCGCGCTGCGGCTCCCGTACGCGGCGCGCAGCTCCCGGAATCGCTCGTCGAACCGCGGCGCCTGCCGCTCCTCCAGGTCTGCGGCCAGGAGGTCGAGGTAGGTGTGCCAGCCCGCGCCGTACTCGACGGGACCGGCGTCGTCGAGCCGGTCGTGGTCGAGGACCAGGCGGGTGCCGCCCTCGGCGGGCTCCAGGGTGATGCGCAGCCGGGAGTCGCCCTCGCCGGGGTAGTGCCAGTCGAGCTCCAGCAGCCGCTCCGGCTCCCAGGCGGTGACCGTGCAGGTGGCGCGCACGCCGGGCTCCATGCCGAGCGTGAACGTCGCGCCCGGCCCGGGGGCGCCGCTCTCGACCGGGCCGAGCCAGCGGGCCAGCCGCTCGGGCTCGGTCCACATCGCCCAGACCCGGGCGGGCGGGGCCTTGAGGACCCGGTCCAGGTGTACGGCGCCGCGGGTGAGGCTGCCCAGCTGTCCTGTGATCATCTTTCCTCCTCCAGCTCGCGCTCCAGGGCGTCGAGCTTGTCGTTCCAGAATCTGGCCTGCCGGTCGGCCCATGAGGCGATCTCGGCCAGCCGTTCGGGCTGGAGCCGGTAGACGCGCCTTGCGCCGTCCACCCGGCTGGTGACCAGCCCGCTGTCGCGGAGCACCTTGAGGTGTTTGGAGGTGCCCGACTGCTGCACCCCGAACTGCTCCTGGGCGCGGTCCGCGAGTTCGCCCGCGCTGCGCTCGCCGTGGGCGAGCGCCTCGACCAGCCGACGCCGGACGGGGTCGGCGACCGCTTGGAAGACGTCCATGGCTCTATTGTCGTCATCAGTCATATGACTGTCAAGCAATATATCCAGCTAGACGGCCTGTGGCCGTCCTGGAGGAAATCCGAAGAGGGCGGAGGCACTGTGTCTCCCATGACGACGACCACCACGCGCTTCGCCGACATCCGACCGGCCTTCGAGGCCTACGTCGGCGACATCAACTACGCCACCATGACCACCGTCGACAGCAAGGGCAGGCCGCGCGCCAGGGTCCTCATCCCCGTCTGGGAGGTCGTGGACGGCGACCCGCTCGGCTGGCTGGCCACCTACAAGACCCCGGTCAAGGCCGCCCACCTGGCAGGGAACCCGCACACGACCTTCTCCTACTGGACACCGCGCCAGAACGCGGTGAGCCTCGACACCGTCGCCGCGTGGGTCGAGGACCCGGACGTCAGAAGACACGTCTGGGACCTGTACCGGACGGGCAGCCCGAAGGGCGCCGGATACAACCTGGGCAACTTCTGGACCGGCCCCACCGACCCGAAGCTGCACGTGCTGCGCCTTGAGCCGTGGCGGGTCCAGGTGATCCGCGGTGCCGACCTCGACAGCCGCATCTGGCTCCGTGAGAGCTTGTCCTAGGCCCTTGACCAGTGCCGCTCGGGTCGGAAGGCTCAGGGTATGACGGTGACAGTGCGCGCGTTCGCCTCCGGGGACGAGGAACTTCTGCTTGAGGTCTGGAACGCCAGCCTGCCCGGCGACCCGACCACGATGGCGTGGGTGCGGGACTGCGTCCTGCTCGATCCCAACTTCGACCCCGAGGGTCTGCGCGTCGCCGTCGCCGACGGGCGGGTCGTCGGGTGCGCCTACGCCGTACGGCGGCTCATGCCGCTCGCGCCGGGTACCGGGCTCGACCCGGAGACCGGGTGGATCCCGTTCTTCTTCGTGGCCCCCGAACACCGGGGCGGCGGCCTCGGCAGACGGCTGCTCACCGAGGCGCTCGACTTCCTGCGCGGGCACGGCCGCACCCGGATCGACTTCGGCTCCTACACCCCCCACTACGTGTGGCCGGGGGTGGACGCCGCGCTCTATCCCGACGGGTTCGGGCTGCTGCGCGACCTCGGCTTCCGCCCGGTGGACACGCCCGTGGCCATGGACCGCACCCTCGTCGGCTACATGATGCCGCCGGAGGTGCGTGACCTGCTGGCCAAGCGCGAGAGCGACGGGTACGTGTTCGGGCGCCCGGCCGTCGGCGACCTGCCCGAGCTGATCAGGTTCGCGGCCGAGCGGTTCAACCCCGACTGGGGCGAGGCGATCAGGGCCCACCGCGACCCCGAGCGCATGGTCCTCGCGCGCAGCCCGGAGGGACGGCTGGCCGGGTTCGCCCTCTACGCCGCCTACCGGGGCATCGCCGAGCGGTTCGGGCCCTTCGGCGTCGACGAGCGCGAGCGGGGCACCGGCCTCGGCAAGGTCATCCTGCACCTGGCCATGACCCGGATGCGGGCCGAGGGCCTGCACTCGTCGTGGTTCCTGTGGACGGGGGAGTGCAGCCCCGCGGGCAACCTCTACACGCGGGCGGGCTACCACGTCACCCGCCGCTTCCACATGATGCGCTGGGAGGGCTGAGACACGGCAACGGCGCCCCGTCGACCTTCCAGGCGGTCAACGGGACGCCGTTGCGGGGGGTGCCCCGCCTCTTCGCGTGGCGCCTTGGAGGCCGTCAGCGCGGGTCGGCGGGGGGCGGGAGGGTGGCTTCGCCGTGGTCCTTCACGAGGGTGTGTCCCGGAACCTCGGCGGAACGCACCCCGAGGTCAGCTGAAGACCACGTCACTGCAGGAGTAGAACGCCTCGGGGCTGTCGTTGCGCTGCTGGACCACATAGATCAGGTGGCGGCCGGTCCTGGCCGGGATCTGCGCGTCCATCCGGTACGACCCGCCCGACAGGGCCGGGTCGGTCTCGCGGTGGAACGGCGTGGCCTCCAGGTCCGACCACTTGAGCGGCTGCGCCGGGTTGTAGCCGGGCTTGGTGATGTACAGCTCGAAGGTGCTGCGGTGCGGCGCGGTCGCCCTGAAGTCGAAGCTGAACGGGCCGCTCTTGATGTGGGTGGCGGGCCAGTCCGCGCGGGCCTGGTCGAAGCCCCGGTACTTGTCGCGTCCGGCGCTGCACAGCTTCCCGTCGGGGATGCGCTCGCGGTGGCGGCCGTTCACATCGCCGATGTTGACCTCGTTCCAGTCGTAGAGCGGCTGGGTGCCGCCAAGCTGGACGGTGGCCTTGCAGACGTCGGTCCTGGGGCTCTCCGGGCCCTCCTGGAAGCAGAACATGGTCCGGCTCGCCGGGTTGTTCATGGTGCCGTGCGCACTCGCCGCGCTGGGGAGGAGGGTCAGCGCGAGCAGGGCGGGGGCGGCCATGGAGGCGGCAACAGTCAACGTGCGGGTGATCTGCATAGAAATCACCATGGACCATCAAAAAGCATGAAATATAGTACTTAAACCGTCGTTAAGGTCTACTTAGGGTCCTTTTCAGCGCCGGGTTTCTCAGCCAGATCTGCACCTGCGCGCCGCCCAGCGACGAGGTGTCCACTCGCAGCCAGCCGCCCGTCGACTCGGCCAGGCGGCGGGCGATGTCCAGGCCGAGTCCCGTCGAACCGGCGCCGCTGGCCCCCCGCTGCAGCGCCGTCTCCGGGTCGTGGATGCCGGGCCCGCCGTCCGCGATCAGGATGCCCACCGAGTCCTTGCCCTCGTGCAGCGCGACGCTGAACGCGGTCCCCTCCGGCGTGTGCCTGAACACGTTGCCGAGCAGCGCGTCCACCGCCGCCCCCAGCTCACTCGCCGGTACGGTCACCCGCACCGGCAGCGTCGCCCCGACCAGCTCCCACGGCCGCTGCTGGTCCTCCGCCAGCGCCGACCAGAACGTCAGCCGGTCGCGCAGCACCTCCGCCGCGTCGCACGAGGTCGCCGCCCGCGACGGCTTGCGCGCCGCCGCGATGATCGCGTCCACCTCGTTCTCCAGCCGCGCCAGCGCCTGCCTGCTCTGCTCCGCCTGCGGCCCGAGCTGGTCGAGGCTCAGCTTGAGCGCGGCCAGCGGCGTCCGCAGCCGGTGGGACAGGTCCGCCGCCAGCTCCCGCTCGGCCGCCAGCAACTGCGTGACCCGGTTGGCCATCGCGTTGAACGCCGTGGCCGCCGCCACCAGCTCGGGCGGACCGTCCGGGTGGATGCGCTCGCCCAGATCGCCTTTGCCGAGCGCGGTCGCCGCGCTGCCGAGCCGCCGCGCGGCGCGCACCACGCGGGCGCCCAGCCGGTCGCCCACCATCACCGAGCCCGCCGTCATCATCAGCGCCAGCACCGTCAGCACCGCCCACGAGGCGAACACGCCCCGGTTCAGGTCGGCCGCCGGGACGAACACCTCGACCACCGCGCTCCTCGTCGCGTCCAGCGCGACGGGCCGCAGCAGCACATACCCCGAGGGCAGCTCGATGGTGCTCGCCCTGGTCTGCGCGGCGGCCTTGGCGATCTCCGCCTCCGGTGCCCGGCTGGTGCCGGAGACCGCCGTCCCGCTCACGTGCACGGCCAGCAGTCCCCGGCGGGCGGCCGCCGTCCGGGCCGCCGCGAGCGCCAGATCGGCCTCCTTCGTGCTCAGCGCGAGCACCGGCACCAGCGACGAAGCCTGCCGTTCCGCCTCGGCCAGCGCCCTGCTCTGCGCCGTCTCCTTGACGACCAGCGCGAGCGGCACCAGGAACGACAGCGCCACCATCGAGGTGACGGCCACCATGAGGACCGCCAGCGTCCTTCTCATCGCGGAGCGGACAACATGACACCGACACCGCGCACGGTGTGCAGGTACCGGGGGCTGGAGGCGCTCTCACCGAGTTTTCGGCGTAACCACGACAGGTGCACGTCGATGGTCTGGTCGTCGCCGTACGCCTGCCGCCAGACCTCGCTCAGCAGCTCCTTGCGGGTGACCACGCGGTCGGCACGCGCCGCCAGGTAGGCGAGCAGGTCGAACTCGCGCCTGGTCAGCGACAGCGGGCTGCCGTCCAGCCCGGCCTCGCGCCTGCTCACGTCCACGACCAGCCCGCCGACGAACAGCAGTTGCGGTACGGGCGCCGAGCGCGCCCGCCGCAGCACCGCGTCCAGCCGGGCGCCGAGGTGGTCGCCGGAGAACGGCTTGACCAGGTAGTCGTCGGCGCCAGCCTCCAGCAGCCGGACGATCTCCGCCTCGTCGTCGCGCGCCGTGGCCACGATGACGGGCACGTCCGAGATCCCCCGGATCATCCGCAGCGCCTCGGAACCGTCCAGATCGGGCAGGCCGAGGTCGAGGACGACGGCGTCGGGCGGGCGCTGCGCGATCTCCCGCAGCGCGTCGAGGGCACAGCCCGCGCTGCGGACGGCATGCTGCCGGCGGTCGAGCTCGCGAATCATCGCCGATCTGACGAACTCATCATCTTCGACTACGAGTACCGTCGCCATGCCGCATAACCGTACATAATTCAACCCATGCGGCGAACCCTAAGATACGTTGCGCTCTGGCTGGGGGCGACGGCCGTGGCGGTCTCCGTCTCGTGGCTCGGGGTGCGGGACGTGCTGCGTCAGGAGTTCGTCGACGACGTCGCGGTACGGCCCGCCGCCACCGCCCCCGCCGCAGCCAGGACCGTCGCCGACCGCAACGAGGCGACGATGACCCAGGCCAGCCCGGTGCCGCGCCGTGCCGCCAAGAAGACGCCCGGCCCGGCCCCCACCGCCGACGTCGAGGTGCTCACCGTGAAGGGCGGCGAGGTCGCCTTCACGATCGGTGCCAAAGGGTGCAGGCTGGAATCGGCCACTCCCAAGAGCGGGTACACGGCCAAGGTCAACGGCACCGACGGGTGGATCAGGGTCGATCTCGTCCAGGGCGCGCACGGCTCGTCGGTGTTCTGCATCTCGCACGAGCGGCGCACCGACACCTGGGAGTTCTGACGATCGATCACTGTCGGAGGTACTCTTCTGCCTCGGCCAGGCGATCTTCGGAGAAGACCCTGATGCCGTTGAGCTCGAACAGCGCCGCCGTGACGCCGTCGCCCGGGGTGCGGCGGCCCTGGAAGGTGCCGTCGTGGATCGCCAGCGACCCGCACGACGGGCTGCCCTCCTTCAGCACGGCCAGCCGTACGCCGAAGGACCGGGCGCGGGCGAGCGCCGCCTGCGCGCCCGCGAGGAACTCGGCCGTCACGTCGGAGCCGTCGGCCGCGAGCACGCGCGCGGCCCCGGACAGCACGGCCGCGCCACCGGCGCCGCCCTCGATCTCGGCGGCCGGGCGCGGGATGGGCAGGCCGCCCTCGACCTCGGGGCAGAAGACCACCAGACGGCCCTCTTCGCGCCAGCGGGCCAGGATCGCGTCGGAACTGGTCTTGGCGCGGCCGTCGAAGCGCACCTTGCGGCCCATCAGGCACGCGCTGACGAGGATGCGTTCCACGCTCCGATCCTATGCGCGCGCCTTTCCCGCGCACGAACGGGCACCCCGGCTCGGACGGCGTTCTTGAGCGAGGTCGGGATGCCTTTCCCGACTACGCGCAGGCACCCCGCGTCCGTACGCGGGGTGCCTGCGGGTCTCACTCCGCGACGGGGATGATCCGCCACCGCTGGGTCTCGGATCCGTCGGCACCGCGCAGCTTGACCTCACCACGCGGGACCACCGGACGTTCGACGTTCCAGAGCAGGTCGTGGTTGGGCGCCTTGATGACGAACGTGCCGTCGCCGGCCGGGTGGATGGCCCACGTCTCCGCCGCCCGGCCGGTGACGACCGGCTCGCCCTCGCGGGTGGCGTTCGCACGGGCGAAGTCACCCAGGCCGACGTTCTTGATGGTGAAGCCCGGCTCGGCGCGGGTGATCTCCCATAGCGCGAACGGGCCGGGGTTCTCCAGGGTGCTCGCGACGAACACGGTCTCGCCCGGCCGGTAGGCCCTGGCGACGGTGTGCGAGGCGGCGTTGACGATCCGGTACGTGCCTGTGGCGGCCGGGGCCTGCCGGGCGGCCGTCTCGGCCTCGGCGGGCAGGCTGCCGGCTGTCCAAGCGGCCAGGAGCATGGCCGCGGCGATGGCCGTTCGCGCGACGCCGCCCGCCGTGAAGCGTGTCTTCCCCATGATCGCTTCCTCTCGGTAGTCGTGCATGTGCACAGAGTGAATTCTGGGGAGGGTGGGGGGCGGTGGCAAGGAGTCCGGCGGGTACGGAACCGGTCGCCTCCGGCAAGGCGGATCTCACTTCCGGGTCGCGTGTGGCGGTGGTGGTGAACGCGCGAGGGGCGGGGCTGGGTGGCGGTGGTGAGCGCGCGAGGGACCGAGGCCGGGCGGCGGTAGCCTTTTGCGCGATGAACACCATCGTCGCGACCGTCGTGATCTCCCTCGCCTCGCTGCTCGCGCTGGTCAGCCTGATCGGCGCCTTCCGTGGCCGGGCCATGGGCATGGTCCTGCTCGTCGGCTTCGGCCTGCTGGAACTCGCCGTCCTCGTCCTGCTCGGGTTCGCGATCGTC
Organism: Nonomuraea longicatena; assembly: GCF_039525605.1. NCBI lineage: Bacteria > Bacillati > Actinomycetota > Actinomycetes > Streptosporangiales > Streptosporangiaceae > Nonomuraea > Nonomuraea longicatena. The sequence goes on from NZ_BAAAHQ010000001.1 coordinate 14,677, forward strand.
GCCGTCGCGGGTGGAGAGGGCGCGCACGTGTCCAAGGGCACGCTCTTCGGCTACCTCGTCGGCCAGGCGCTCATCCCGCCCGCCGGCGTCCTGCTCGCGCTCGCCGAGCGCAGCCGGTGGGGGACGGCGACCCTGGTCGTGGCCGGGTTCGCCGTCGCGGTCATGACCGGGCGGCTGCTGCAGATCTGGCAGGGCCAGTGAGCGCGCCCATCGGCACCGGTCCCGGCCGGTTGCTGATCGCCCTCTACGGACTGTTCGCCGTGGCCGCCGGGTCGCGGGCGGTCGTGCAGATCGCCGGGCGCTTCGCCGAGGCGCCGCTGGCGTACACGCTGTCGGCCTTCGCCGCCGTCGTGTACGGGCTGCTCACCGTCGCGCTGTGGCGCGGGATGCGGGGGCTCGCGCTGGTGTCGCTGGGTATCGAGCTCGCGGGCGTGCTGGTCATCGGCACCGTGAGCCTGCTCGCCCCCGCGGCCTTCCCCCACGACACGGTCTGGTCGGTGTACGGCAAGGGCTATCTGTTCATCCCGCTCGTGCTTCCGCTCGTCGGCCTCTACTGGCTGCTGCGGCGCCGCTGAGCGCCTCCCGGGGTGAGGAATCCCACTTCGGGCGTCCAGGGCGGCGAAACAGGAATAAACGGCTGTTTCACTCCTGTTTGCCCCTCTGTTCACTCATCCCATGATTGGTGGTATTCCCGGCATGAGCGTGGTCGCCCAAGAGACCCGAGGAAAGACCGCCCCCCTCGCGTGGCTGCTCGTTCTGGGAATCGTCCTCGCGGCGCTCAACCTCCGCACCGCCGTCACCAGCGTCGGGCCCCTTCTCGACCAGGTCGCCGCCGGACTCGGGATGACCAGCGTCGGCACCGGCCTGCTGACCACGCTGCCCGTGCTCGCCTTCGCGACCGTCGGCGCCATCACCCCCGCCATGGCCAAGCGGATCGGCGAGCACCGCCTGCTCCTGGTCGCGCTGGTCACCCTCGGCGCCGGGCTGCTCGCCCGGTCCCTGGTCGACTCCGCGCCCGTCTTCCTGATCGCCAGCGCGGTCGCGCTGTCCGGCGGCGCCGTCGGCAACGTGCTCATCCCCGCCCTGATCAAGCGGCACTTCCCGGCCAGGACCGGGCTCATGACCACCGTCTACACCACCAGCCTGGCCGCAGGGACGATGCTCGCGGCGGCGGCGACCGTACCGATCGAGCGGGCCGCCGGAGGCGACTGGCACATCGCGCTCGGCGTGTGGGCCGCGCTGGCCGCCGTCGCCGCCCTGCCCTGGCTGGCGCTGCTGCGCAGCGAGCCGGAGCGCGTCTCGGGCCAGGGCGACACGAGCCCCCGCAAGCTGCTGCGCAGCAAGCTCGCCTGGATGGTGGCCCTCTACTTCGGCAGCCAGTCGATGATCGCCTACATCATGTTCGGCTGGCTCGCCAAGATCCTCACCGACGGCGGCTACACGACCGGGCAGGCCGGGCTGATCCTCGGGGTGTTCACCGCGCTCAGCATCCCCATCTCCATGCTCATCCCCGTCGTCGCCGGCCGCTTCCGCGACCAGCGGCCCGTCGTGTCCGGGCTCGTCGCGGCGTACGCGATCGGCTTCCTCGGGTTGTGGCTCGCGCCGTCCTCCACGGCGGTCGTGTGGGTGGTGTTCGTCGCGATCGGCATGGGCTCGTTCCCGCTCGCCCTCATGATGCTCGCCCTGCGCACCCGTACGCCGGAGGCCACCGCCGCGCTGTCGGCCTTCGGGCAGAGCGCCGGCTATCTCATCGCGGGCGCCGGGCCGCTGGTCGTCGGCGTCCTCTACCAGGCGACCGGCGGGTGGGCGCTGCCGTACGCGCTGATGCTCGCCGTCATCGTCGTCCAGCTCGTCACCGGCCTGTACGCCGGACGTGACCGCTATCTGGAGGACGAGAGGATGGCGGCGTGAACTCCACCCTCGTCACCTTTCCCAGCGGCCGGGTGTCCGGCCACTCCGAGATCCTCGGGGTCGTGCCGGTCGGGGGCCGGCACGGCCTCGTAGTGGCACAGACCCCCTTCCACCCGCTCGACCACACCTGGCCCGACCAGCCCGCCGACCGGGGGACCATCGGGGGCCTGCCGGTCGCCGACTGCGTGACCGGCGCGGCCTCCGGCGGCGAGGTGCGCGTGGGCGAGGACATCCCGGTACGGCGCGGCGACGACGCCTGGCAGTGGCTGGTCGTGCACGTCACCGACCGGCCGCTGCCCGTCGGCGAGCAGGTCGAGCTGGTCGTGGACGCCGCCTACCGCGAGGCGCTGTCGGCCGGTCACTCCGCCTGCCACCTGGCCGCCCTCGCCCTCAACGCGGCGCTGGCCGACCGGTGGCGCAAGGAGGTCGGGCTCGACGCGCTCGGGCACCCCGACTTCGACCAGAGCGCCATCACCTCCTCGCGCATCGGAGAGCGCGCGAGCGTGGACGTCTACCGGCTCGGCAAGTCGCTGCGCAAGAAGGGCTTCGCCGCCGAGGACCTGCCGGTCGACGAGATCGCGACGCGGGTCAACGGGCTGCTGAAGACCTGGGTGGAGGCGGACGCGCCGATCTGGGTGGACGTGCCGGGGCCCGGCCTGACGGCCCGCCGTACCTGGCGCTGCGGGCTCCCCGAAGGGGAGGCGTCGATCCCGTGCGGTGGGACGCACGTCGAGCGCACCTCCCGGCTGGGCGCGGTGACGGTCGCGCTGGAGGCGGGGGAGCAGTCCCTGACCATGCGCACCACCGTGGGGTCCTGACCGCTCAGCGGTGGACGGTGCGCCCGCCGAGCAGCGTGTGCCGCACAGCGGCGTGCCCGACCTCCTCGACCGGGCGGGCGAACAGGTCACGGTCGAGCACGACGAGATCGGCCAGCTTGCCCGCCTCGACCGAGCCGGTCAGCCGCTCCTGGCGCAGGGCGTACGCGGCGTCGAGCGTGTAGGCGCGGATCGCCCGTGCGAGGCTCGGCACGGACTGCGGGCCGATGCGCAGCGAGGCGGCGATGTTCGGCAGCGGCGACAGCGCGCCGACGTTGAAGTCGCTGCTCAGCGTCACGGTGGCGGCGCTTTCCATCAGGGCGCGGATGGGCTGCAGCCGCCCGGTGCGCTCGGGGCCGAGCACCGGTTCGTCGCCTCGGCGGTAGGCGGGGTCGTCGATGCCGGGCGCGGAGGTCTGGAAGTCGGCCACGACGCCGAGCCGGGCGAAGCGCGGCAGGTCGTCGGGGTGGGGGTACTCGACGTGGGTGATCCGGTGGCGGGCGCCGAGGTCGCCGTTGCGCTCGCGGGCGGTCTCGACGGCGTCGAGGGCCTCGCGCACGCCCCGGTCGCCGATCGCGTGGATGTGGACGGTGAAACCCACGCGCTCCAGCCTGCTCACGTAGTCGGCCAGCCGGTCGGCGTCGAAGTAGTTCAGCCCTCTGTCGCCAGGTACCGGGGTGCCGACCAGGTACGGCTCCAGCAGGGCGGCCGTGAGGTTGGCGGTGACGCCGTCGGCGCAGATCTTGACCTCGCTGACGCTGAGCAGGCCGCCCGGGTCCGGCCGGAACGCCTTCGCCAGGGCAGGGAGCTGGCGGTCGTCAGCCAGCTCCGGGTAGGCCCACAGCCCGAGCGTGGTGCGCGCGGTGAGCCTGCCCTCGCGCTCGGCCCGCCGCCACAGGCCGAGCTGGTGACCTCGGCCCCGCCAGGTGACACGCGCGTCGGCGACCGACGTGATGCCCGCCTCGGCCAGCTTGCGCTGGCTGTCCAGCAGCGCCGGCCACTCGTCCGACGGCCGGCCGGAGTGGACCAGCATCGCGTTGTCCAGCAGCAGGCCGTTCGGTTCGCCGTCGGCGTCGCGCAGGATGAGGCCGCCGGTGACCTCGGGGGTGTGCCTGTCGATGCCGAGGGCGGCCAGCGCCCGGCTGTTGAGCCAGGCCGCGTGGCCGTTCTGGTCGAACAGCAGTGCGGGCCGATCGGGTACGGCGGCGTCCAGCAGCAGGCGGGGTGGCCGAGGCGAGGGGTGCAGCCGGGTCACGTCGAAGCCGGAACCGGTGACCCAGCCGCTGTCCGCGCAGGCGCGTACCTGCTGGACCAGCCGCCCGGCGTCGGCGTCGAAGTCGAGTGGGCAGCCGTCGTCCGCCTGGCCCTCGACGGGGTGGCAGTGCACGTCGTGGAAGCCGGGCAGCACCAGCCCGCCCTCGGCATCGATGATCTCGGTGCGCGGGCCGACGAGCGGGTCCAGCTCGGCGCGGGAGCCGACGGCCCGGATCCGCTCGCCCGAGATCGCCACCGCCTCGGCCCACGGGCGGCGAGGGTCCAGGGTGTACACCCGGCCGCCCGTGATCAGGCGCTCGGCGTGTGCGGGCGCGCAGCCTGCGGCGAGGAGCGCGCCGGCGAGCAACGTGCGGCGGGCGAGGCGGTGCGTCATGCCGGGATTGTTACATACGTGCTCCGTTTGGAACAATGATGTTTCAAACGGAGCGCTGTTGCTAAGCTGTCGGGTCATGCGCGGATCGTCGGGAACGCTCGTGGAGATCGCCACGCAGACGCTGCTCGCCAACCCCGCCGCGGCGCTGGCCGAGGTGGCGGCGGCGGCGGGCGTGAGCAGGACCACCCTGCACCGGCTCTACCCCACCAGGCAGGAGCTGCTCGTCGCGGTCGCCTCCGAGGCGGTCGATCGGGTCGAACGGGCCTATGCCGAGGTGGGGCTGGAGGCGCCGGGGGAGGAGGCCGAGGGGGCGCTGCGGCGGCTGCTGGCCGCGCTGATACCGCTCGGGCCGCAGCTGGAGTTCATCCACCGGGAGCGATCCCTGGACGCCGAACTGTCGCTGCACACCCGCTTCGACTCGCTGGACGACCTCGTGATCGACCTGGTGAAACGCGGTCAGCGGGCCGGTGTGCTCCGCGCCGACCTGGCGGCCTGGTGGATCGTCTCCTCCTTGAACGGCGCCGTCTACGCGGCCTGGGAGTCGATCGAACTCGGCAGGCTGGCGCCCAACGACGCGCCCGGGATGGTGTTGTCCACGCTGCTCGACGGCATCCGTTCGGCGGCGGGTGGCGGCTGAGGCCCGGCCTACGCCACCAACTGGCCCAATTTTTCAGGATTTGCTATGAGGTAGACGGTCTGGATCCGGCCAGCCACGATGACCAGCGACAGGGCCGCGAGCACGCGTTCCCCGTGGGCGACCACCACGGCCGGGCCCCCGTTGACGTCGGCGATCCGTACCTCGGCCACCTCGGTGGGCACCCCGGCCGAGGCCGTGAACTTCCGCACCCCCTCCGCCGTGGCGATCGAGGCGAGGAACCTCGCCACCTTCTCCGGCCGGTGCAGCACCCGCAGCGGCGCCCGCACCTTCCCGCCGCCGTCGGCGACCAGGCTCACGTCGGCCGACAGCAGCGCGATCAGGTCCGCGAGGTCGCCGCCGCCCGCCGCCGCGAGGAACCGCTCGGTGATCCGCCGCCGCTCGCCGGCGTCCGTCTCGAACCTCGGCCGCCGCTCCTGGACGTGGTCCCTGGCCCGCCGCGCGAGCTGCCTGGTGGCGGGCTCGGCCCGCCCGATGACCTCGGCGATCTCGGCGAACGGCAGGCCGAACGCCTCCCGCAGCACGAACACCGCCCGCTCCAGCGGGGACAGCGTCTCAAGGACCACCAGCATGGCCAACTCGACCGAGTCGGAGAGGACCGCCTGATCGGCGACGTCGGGGACCGTACTGACGGGTTCGGGCAGCCAGGGGCCGACGTACGCCTCCCGCCGCGACCGCGCCCACCGCAGCCGGTCCACCGCCAGCCTCGTCGTCACTCTCGTGAGGTACGCCCTGGGGTCGGCGACCTCGCGCTGATCGACGTCCGACCAGCGCAGCCAGGCTTCCTGGACGACGTCCTCGGCGTCGGCCATGCTGCCGAGCACCCTGTAGGCGACACCGGTGAGCAGGGGGCGGTAGTCCTCGAACACGACATATAGACGTATCACGGGGTGCTGGGTGTGACATGGGTGGTGCGGAGTTCGGATATGCTTGTGGAGCGGTTGTGCGCAAGGGGCTATGGCGCAGTTGGTAGCGCGCCTCCATGGCATGGAGGAGGTCTGGGGTTCGAATCCCCATAGCTCCACCTCTTGAGAAAGCACTCGTAGACCGTCTTCCACTTCTTGGAAATCTGGGGCGTTTTCCGCGCCATCGGGTGACCGCCCGCCTTTTGGGATGATGGGCCGATGGCACGGGTCAGGGTTCTGGTGACGGGGATGTCGGGTACGGGCAAGTCGTCGGTGGCGCGGGAACTGGCCACGCGGGGGCACCGTACGGTCGACACCGACGACGACCACTGGAGCCACTGGGTGCGGCACCCGGACGGCGAGCGCGACTGGGTGTGGCGCGAGGACCGGATGTCGGAACTACTCGACGGCCACGACGGCGGCGCCCTGTACGTGAGCGGGTGCAAGAGCAATCAGGGCCTGTTCTACCCCAGGTTCGACCACGTGGTACTGCTGAGCGCACCCGCCGAGCTCATGCTGGCCCGGGTCGTCGCCCGCGCCGACAACCCCTTCGGCAAACGTCCGGAGGAGCGCGCCGCCATCCTCGCCGACCTGGCCGCCGTCGAACCCCTGCTGCGCGCCACCTCCACCCTGGAGATCGACACCACCGCGCCGCTGCCGGAGGTCGTCGACCGGCTGGAGGCGCTCAGCCACGCCTGAGGCCGGTCACTCCTCCGGCTTGTCAGGGGCGTTCCTGCGCTGCTCGTCCACCCGCTCGCGCAGGCGGCGCAGGAACTCCTCGTCGTCGTCCGGGCTCACCGCCCGCCCCCGGGGCCGGGCGGGCGGCGGAGGAGCCGCCCGAGGGCGTCCGGCGACCAGCCAGAACACCGAGCCCACCAGCGGGAAGAACAGGACGGCCAGCACCCACAGCGCCTTCGGCAGGCTGCGCACCGACTCCTCCGAACAGGTGATCACATCGAAAAGGCAGTAGATCCACAGGCCGAGGGTGATCAGGCCCAGCCCTTGGTAGAGGTACAGCACGGTTGGCGAAGGTAACAGAGGTTCATACCACCCGGGTAGTACACGCTCACGTCACCGTGCTTCGGCGGCGGTAGCCCACCACCGCCCCAGCGGACGATGACCTGCGGCCGGTCGCGCGGCAGGGTGTGGGCATGCACAATCACGCGTTCAGATTCGGTGTCGTCGCGGGCTCCGCGCCCGGTCCCGGCGGCTGGCCGGGGCTGGCCAGGCGGGTCGAGGAACTGGGATACGCGACGCTGCTGATCCCGGACACGCTGCAGACGCTCTCACCGTTCGCCGCCGCTGCCGCGGCCGCCGCCGCGACGAGCACGCTGCGCGTCGGGACGTACGTCGTCGCGGCGCCCAACCGCACCCCCGCGATGGTGGCGTGGGAGACGGAGACCGTGCAGACGCTGTCGGGCGGCCGCTTCGAGCTGGGGCTGGGGGCGGGACGGCCGGGCGCCGAGCAGGAGGCCGCCGCGCTCGGCGTGCCCTTCGGCACCGCGGCGCGCCGCGTCGGCCTGGTCGCCGAGATCGCCAAGGCGGTCAAGAACACGCCGATCCTCATCGCCGCCTCGGGCACGCGGATGCTGCGGCTGGCGGCGGAGCAGGCGGACACGGTCGCGCTCGCCCTGCCCCCGCACGCCACGGAGGCCGAACTCGCGGCCACGCTGGACGAACTGTACGAGATCGCGGGCGACCGCTTCCCGAAGCTGGAGGTCAACAGCAACCTGTTCGTCGTCGGCGACGACGCGCCGGACTGGCTGGTGCGCTCGCTCGGCCGGGATCCCCGCGAGATCGTGGCACGCGGCGGATACGGCGTCGTCCCCGGTGAGCCGGCCGCGATCGCCGACACGCTCGCCGGGCGCCGCGACCGGCTCGGCATCTCCTACGTCACGGTGGGGGCGCCGTTCGCCGAGCGGTTCGCCCCGGTGGTGGAACGGCTGGTGGGCACCTGAGCTACCGGCGGTCGGCCAGCGCGTTCACGGCGGCGATGAGCTGGGGGCCGTCGAGCATCACCCGGTCGTTGTGCCCGGCGCCCGCCACCTCCACGAGCCTCGCGCCGGGCGGCGCCGCCGCACGCGACATCGCGGGCGGGATGATCGTGTCTGCGGTGCCGTACACGATGGTGATCGGCACGCGCAGCGTGGCGAGGCGGTCGCGCACGGGGAAGCGGTCGCGCAGCAGCAGCCGCACCGGAAGGAACGGATAGGCGTGCCGGCCGGCGTCGGCGAGTTCGGTGAACGGCGAGCGCAGCAGCAGCCCGGCGGGCGGCCGTTCGGCGGCCAGCGCGGTGGCGACGGCGGCGCCGAGGCTCTCGCCGAAGTACAGGACCTCGCCGTCGAGGAAGTCGCGCGCCGCACGGGCGTCGCGCAGCAACCCCTCCTCCGAGGGACTGCCCGGGTTGCCGCCGTAGCCCCGGTAGTCCATCAGCAGTACGGCGAAGCCCTCCCGGGCCAGCGCCGCCGCGAGCGGCGCCCGATCGAGCCGGTTGCCCGCGTTGCCGCCGGTGACCAGTACGGTGACGGCGCGGCGGCCGGGAACGTACCAGGCGCCGAGCCGTAGTCCGTCGGAGGTCGTGAAGCCGACGTCGCGACCCCCGGGCAGCACGGAGGCGGCAGCGGGCACCGGGCTCGGGTCGGGCAGGTAGATCAGCTTGCGCTGCACCACCCACAGCAGCCCCAGCAGCACCACGGCCACGACGACGGTGACGAGCACGAATCTGCCCACCCGCGGATCGTATCCTCAAGGCGCCGATCAGCCGGAGTCCGGGCGGGCGCCCGAGATCATCGGCCGGGATCCGGCCTGGAGACCGTGATCCGCCCCAGCCCCTCCGGTTCCTTGCCCGGGTAGAGGCCGGTCAGCATCGTGCTGACCGTGTACAGGTGCCAGGCGGTGCCCGGCTTCTTGACCACCGGGTCGGCGAACAGCGCGCGCACCGCGTCGGGGTCGACGATCGGCTCCAGCGCGTCGAGGCTGCCGAGCACCTGCTGCCGCAGTACGTCGGTGAGCGCCTCACCCGGGCTGGTGCGCCAGTTCCATCCGCCGCCGGTCTTCACGGTCGGCAGGTGCGGCGGCGGCACGTGCTCCCACGGCCACCGCCTGGCCGCCCCGTCGGCGAAGCGCCACGGCTTCCCCTCGATCGGCACGTCCTTCAGCTTCGGCGCGAACCGCATGATCAGCGCGTAGATGACCTCTTCCGACAGCCGCCACGCCTGGTCGAGGCCGAGCGCGACCCGCGCCACCCGGTTGTCGAGGTAGGGCCGTACCGGGTCGCCCCGGCGCAGCGACCCGGCACGTGCGCCGGCCTGCCACCGGCCCACCCGATACCAGAGGTAGATGTGGTCGAGCGCCTCCAGCCGGTTCCCGTGCGCCTCCCACGGCCGGGCGATCTCGCGCGCGTGCTCGTTGGCGGCGGCGCTGAACAGCCCCTCGTCCTTGATGAAGGTGGCCCGGATGCGTCGCAGCAGCGCCTTGTCCGTCAGGTCGGACTGCAGCAGGTTGAGGCTTCCGGCGCGCAGCGTCTCACCGCCCTGCCCCGACATGGTGGCCTTGCCCGAGTACGGCAGGTAGCCGACGATCGACTCGTAGGCCGAGGTCATGCCCTCGCAGGTGCGCAGTGTCTCCCACGCCCGCGACAGCGGGTGCTCCACCAGCACCGCGTCCTTCTCCTCGGTCTGCGGCGGCGCGATCACCGTGTGCTCGACCTTCAGCCTGGCCGCCAGCCGCCTGGCCAGGATCACGTCCGGGTGGGTGTCCAGCCCGTTGGTGGTCGCACGGAACGGCACCCCCGCCGCGTGCAGCAACGCCCCCAGGACGCGGGTGTCGCGCCCGCCGGTCAGCGCCAGGTTCACCGGTTCCCCCGCCGACCGCAGCGGCGCCACCGTCGCCAGCAGGGCCTGGGCGAGTTCGTCGATCGCCGCCCGCTTCTCCCGCTTGGTCGCCGGTGCCGACGCCTGCGGCATCGGGATCTCGGTGATCGTCCGCCTGCCGTCCCTGATCTCCACCACGGAGCTGGGGCGCAGCGCCCGCACCCCCTCGTACGGCGTCTCGTCCGACAGGAAGTAGCCCTGCCTGGCCATCGTCTGCAGGGCGAGCACGTCGTACCTGATGCGCTCGTCGGGACGCGCGGCCAGGTGCACGAGCAGGGCGCGGCTGCCCACGAGGTGCAGGTCGTCGGTCTCTGCGTAGAAGACCGGGCAGATCCGGTTGACCGCCGTGGCGGCGGTGAGGCGGCCGTCGCCCGCGATCCAGGCCGAGAAGCAGCCGCCGACGTCGGGGTCGGGCAGGCGGGAGACGTCCGCCGGGTCGGCGAGGTGCCCGTTGACCCCGACGATCCGGCCCTCGTCGTGGAGCAGCCGGGGGAGACGTGTGTCGTCGGGCTCGTTGGACCAGCCGAACAGGGATACGCCTCTGCCGTGCCACTCCTGCCCTCTGATCACCTCCGGTGGCACGGGGAAGGCCGTCTCGATGGCCGCGCGGACCCGATCGAGAACCTCCGGCCGGACATCTCGCTGTTTCGCCGCCAAACCCAAGTAGACCCGCACGGCACACATGCCTACCCTAAGTAGGCGGTTCACGACAACCGATCACGCTGGGAAATGGGTACGCGTCACCCCAGGGCCGCTGCCGAAGGCACAGCCCGCCTCACGCGCATGAGGATCCGTTGCCGTCGCCTCGGTGCCAATGTGCCGCGCCCGCATAAGCGGCCGTCAGCCTGGTCGTCACCATGCCCTGTGACGGACTCGGGTGAATGGGGAGGAGTCCGGCGTACAGCCGGCGTGCCACCGGCAGCATCCTCGGGTAGCAGAAGACCGACGATCCCGTGCCCACGATCGACGGGGTGTCCAGCATCAGCGGCAGCTCGGACAGCAGGGACGGCACCGCCTCGCGGATCCGCGAGGGGTCGGGGCGCGGCAGGTGCAGGACCGGTTCGAGGGCGGCCGCGCAGTGTTCGCGGAAGTCGGGGTCCTCGACGTACAGGCGGTCGATCTCGTGGCGCAGGCCGCTGTAGGCGGAGCGGGCCACGAGGTCGGTCCAGCTGAAGACGCCCACCTCGGGACGGCCCAGCGTCTCCAGCGCCGCCGCCACCCGGTCGCGGGTGTTGTCGATCGCGGCGCGGGCGCGTCTGAGTGCCTTCCTGTCGCCCCTGACCGCGAGGGTTCCGGCGAGTTCCATGCCGGGCACCAGCACGTCGACGCGGGCGAAGTGGCGCAGTCCCCAGCGCAGCAGCCCGGTGATGACGGGCAGGCTGAAATATCCGTCCGACGCGCCGATGCCGAGAAGCGCGTGCTCGCGGGCGGCGTAGATCCGCGCGCACCGGGGGGTGAGCGGGACGGCCTCAACAGTGGTCATCTGACGCACGGTAGCAAGGCCGTTACGCAGATGTGCACGGTTGTCGGACAGGCTGCGGGGTCGGCTACACTGGCGTGGTCGCCGAGGGCGGCGAGGGGCTATGGCGCAGTTGGTAGCGCGCCTCCATGGCATGGAGGAGGTCTGGGGTTCGAATCCCCATAGCTCCACCCCCACAGATGTCCCACCCGGCCGTTCAGAGTGTCGGGGCCGGTCGCCGCCGCAGGCTGCGTACGCTGGAAGCTGCGCGGGCCGAGGGCAACGGCCGGCGGCCAGTGCGTTTCGTGGAGTGGTGGTTGTGGCGGTGCTAGGTAAGATCCTTCGCTTCGATGACGTCCGTGGCTACGGTTTCATCGTTCCCGACAACGGCGGGCAGGACGTGTTCGTCCATGTCAACGACCTTCTCGACGACCGGGCCGCCTACGAGCCAGGCTCCACCGTGGAGTTCGAGGTGCTCGAAGGCGACCGCGGCCTCAAGGCGTACGCCGTGCGCCTGACCAAGCCGCCGGTAGCCGGGGCCGAGCGCGTGCCGGAGACCGTCCGGCCGCCCGCGCCGATGACCGTGCTCGCCCAGGACGAGGACGGCATGTGCGATGTTCTCGCGCCGGAGGAGTTCCGCCAGGAGCTCATCGACACGCTGCTGCGCGACCTGCCCGAGCTCACCGGCGCCCAGATCGTCCGGCTGATCGACAGCATGCTCGACTTCTCGCAGAAGCACGGCTGGATCGTCGACTGACGGGCGGCCCGCTCAGCCGTGGCGAACCTGCTCGGCGGTCAGCAGTGCGTCGATCAGCCCGAGCAGCCCGGCGGTCTGCGCCGGCGCGCCGATGATCACGATCTTCGCCTGGCCCCGTTCCCCGTCGTAGACGGTCTGGACGCGCAGCGGCGGTGCGGCCGCGTCGCCGGGGTCGCTCACCGAGGTGAGCAGGAGCGTGCTCAGCCGGTCGAACAGCTGCCGGTCCACACCGGTCGCCTCGACGATGCTCGTCACCTCCAGAGCCGTCCGCGCCGGCGCCGGGGTGCCGGTCACGGCCTCCAGGTCGGCACGGGCGATCCGGTACTGCTTGCCGATGCGCACGGCCTTGAGCCGCCCGTCCCGGATGTAGCCGCGTACCGTGCGCACGTGCAGTCCGAGTCGCTCGGCGACCTCTTCGACTGAGTACATATCCTTACTCATCGCTCCCTAAGATAGGGCGGATGCGGAGCGACGGCGAACTGTTGCGGCTGGAGTCGGATGTCCTCGGCATCCCCGAGGACGGCGAGGCGGTGGTGGCGCAGACCTCGGACGGGCACACCTTCGCCGTGCTCGGGGCGGGCCTCGACCCCGGCTTCACCGAGGCGGACGCCCTGCGGCTGCGTCCCGGCGGCGACGGCGACCCGAGCTACCTGGTGGTCCCGCCCCTGCGCCACGAGTTCCCCGTCGAGGTCCTCGACCACCGGCACGCCGAGCGGGTACGCGGGCTGCGGCCCGGGAACTGGACGGCCGAGGAGTGGGCCGAACTGCTGGACGGCGGAGCCGGGGCGCCCTGGACGATGGTCGTCGAAGACGGGCAGGTGGTCTCCATCTGCCACACCCCGCGAAGGACGGCCGCCGGAGCCGAGGCGGGGACCTGGACCGCGCCCGGTCACCGGGGGCGCGGCCACGCCGCCGCGACCACCGTCGCCTGGGCCCGGATACTCGCCCCCGACTGCCCCCTGCTGTTCTACAGCACCTCGGCGGACAACCGCTCGTCGCAGCGGGTCGCCGAGCGGCTGGGCCTGCGCCCGCTCGGCCGGTTGTGGCGGGTGCCGCTCACATGAACGTGCGGGCGGTCCACAGCTCGGGGAAGACGGTCTTCGCCATGCTGCGTTCGAGCCACACCAGCCCGGCCGAGCCGCCCGTGCCCGCCTTGGCGCCCATCGTCCGCCGCACCGCCTGAAGGTGCTGGTACCTCCAGTCGCCGAACCGCTGCGCCACCTCGGTGAGCGCCTCGCCGAGCCGCCGCAGGGCGTCGTCGTCCGCGTACACCCGCACCCACGCCTCCACGAGCCCGTCGCCCGCGAACCCGCGCCGGGCCAGCAGCGCCGTCACGCTGTCCCACAGCGACGGCTCGCGCAGGCCGCGCTCCAGCGCCGCGTGCACCTCCGGCTGACGCCGGAACGGCCGGATCACCGAGTCGGACTTCAGTCCCAGCGCGAACTCCAGGTGCCGGTACATCGCCGACTGGAAGCCCGAGCCATCGCCGAGCTGCTCGCGGAAGCGGTTGAAGTCCGACGGCGTCATCCACCGCAGCCCGTTCCAGGCGGTGTTGAGCCCGTCGAGGTGCAGTTCGGTCCGCCGCAACGGCCCGAGCGCGCCCTGGACGTCGTCGGCGTCCACGGCCCGCTGCGCCTGGCGCAGCTCGTAGTGGACGAGCCCGAAGTACAGCTCCATGATCTGGCTGATCATGAGAAAGGACATCTCGCCGGGGTCGTCGCTCAGCGTCTGCTGCAGGCTGTGCAGGGTGCTGGCATGCACGTACGTGTCGTAGGGCACCGGCTGGTCGAACTCCAGCGTCGGCGCGTCGTTTCCGAAGAGGTCCATGGCCTCCATGATCTGTCGAGGGACATCAAGGTCGGAATGCCGATCGAACGGTCTAATGCCTGGCAAACCTTACAATCGGCAGGAATTATGCGAGCCGAGTTTCCGGGGTGAAAGTGGACGAGATGGACTGGTTGCTCCTCCGAGAGCTCCAGACGGAGGCCCGGCTGTCGTTCAGCGAACTGTCCCGGCGCGTGCACCTGTCGCCGCCCGCCGTCGCCGAACGGGTGCGCAAGCTGGAGGAGTCCGGCGTGATCGGCGGCTACCGGGCACACGTCGATCCCCGGCTGGTGGGCAGAGGCGTGGTCGCGCTGGTCACGATGTCCTGTTACGGACCCGGCTGCGTGCTGCGCAACCCGGAGGCGCTGAGGTCCGCCGACGTGCTGGAGGTGCACCGGGTGACCGGCGGGGCCTGCTGCGTACTGCGGGTGGCGGTCGCTACCATGGCCGACTTCGAGGAGCTCATCGACCGGCTGTCGGCCTACGGCACCCCGTCCAGCTCGATGGTGCTGTCCAGCCCGGTGCCCTGGCGGCCGACCCTGCCGCCGGGAGGGTGAGCGCCTGAGCAGGGGGATATCGTAGGTCAACCGCGAGTATGCAGAATGGAACCCCTCATATGGCGCAGACGCCGCGCAACATCGCAGTCTTCGGCGCGGGCTACATCGGCCTCGTGACCGCCGCGTGCCTGGCCGAACTCGGCCACACCGTCGCGGTCCGCGACATCCAGCCCGAACGCGTCCGCCTCCTGCGGGCCGGCGAGGTGCCGATCTACGAACCGGGGCTCGGCGAACTGATCGCGCGCAACGCCGGACGGCTGGCGTTCACGACCGACGCGGACCGGGCGCTGGCGGACGCCGAGGTCGCCTACGTCTGCGTGGACACCCCGCCGACACTCGCGGGCGACGCCGACCTGTCGCGCGTGTGGTCGGTCGTCGAGTCGCTGAAGTCCGCGCCGCACCTGCTCGCCGTCGTCGTCAAGAGCACGGTGCCCGTCGGCACCGGCGCGCGCGTCAGGAACGTGCTCAACGAGGCGGGCCTGCGGCACGTCGGGTACGTCTCCAACCCCGAGTTCACCGCCGAGGGCCGCGCCGTCGACGACTTCCTCCACCCCGACCGGGTGGTGATCGGCGGCGCCGACCCGCAGGCCGTACGACTGGTCGCCGACCTGCACGAGGGTGTCGAGGGCCCGATCGAGACCATGGACGTGGCCTCGGCCGAGATGGCCAAGCTGGCCAGCAACGCGATGCTGATGACCCGCATCTCCTTCGTCAACGAGATCGCCGTCCTGTGCGAGCTGACCGGCGCCGACGTCGAGGTGGTCGCCAAGGCGGTCGGGCTCGACCACCGGATCGGCGCCCACTTCCTTCAGGCGGGCATCGGCTGGGGCGGCAGCTGCTTCCCCAAGGACTCCGAGGCGCTGAAGCAGCTCGCCAGCAACACCGGCCACCACCCGCAGCTCCTCAACGCCGTCATCGAGGTCAACAAC
Source organism: Nonomuraea longicatena (assembly GCF_039525605.1). Classification (NCBI taxonomy): domain Bacteria; kingdom Bacillati; phylum Actinomycetota; class Actinomycetes; order Streptosporangiales; family Streptosporangiaceae; genus Nonomuraea; species Nonomuraea longicatena. The sequence goes on from NZ_BAAAHQ010000001.1 coordinate 30,009, forward strand.
CTGCAGAAGCGGCGAGCGATCCAGAAGCTCAAGGACGCGCTCGGCAGCCTCGACGGCGCCCAGGTGGCGCTGCTCGGCATGACCTTCAAACCGGGCACGGACGACATGCGCGAGGCCCCGAGCACGGTGCTGGCGGCGCGGCTGCTGGCCGAGGGCGCGAAGGTACGCACCTGGGACCCGCTGGCCGAGCCTGCGGCCGGCGCCGAGCCGTGGGCCTCGACGATCCGCTGCGGCAGCCCGCTGGAGGCGCTGTCCGGCGCCGACGGCGCCATCGTGGCGACGGCCTGGCCGCAGTTGCTGGAGGTGCCGTGGGCCGAGGCCCGCGAGGTGATGGCGCGGCCGGTCGTCTTCGACGGCCGCAACCTTCTCGACCCGGCCGCGATGCGCGCGCTCGGCTTCACCTACATGGGGGTCGGCCGCCCCTGAGAGCGCCCCTGAGAGCGCCTCCCGGCAGCGCCTCCCGACAGCGCCTCCCGACAGGGACGGTTCCGGGCGATCCCCGAGGCCGGTTCAGGGCTCGCCCGGATGCCCGCGCCGCCCCGCGCAGGCGAGGATTCCGGCATGAAGAAGATCCTTGTGGCGGGCGGCCTGCTGGCCTGCGTGGCGTCGCTCACGAGCTGCGGCGCCTTCGGCGTCTCCGCGGAGTCGGAGAGCAAGACGTACGAGATCACCGACAAGGTGGCCGTCCTCAGCCTGAAGACGGGCAGCGGCGACGCCGACATCACCGAGACCGGCGGCACCTCGATCAAGATCACTGAGAAGCTGCGCTGGAGCCGGGAGAAGCCGAAGACCGTGCGCGAGGTCGGCGGCGACACCCTGAGCCTGTCGTACGAGTGCCCCGCGTCCTTGGACAACTGCGGCGTCGACTACACCGTCGAGGTGCCGAAGGGGATCAGGCTCCGGCTTGAGGCGGGGTCGGGCGACTCCAGGCTGCGCGCCCTGAGCGGCCCGGTCAGCGCCGAGGCCGGGTCCGGCACGGTCGAGGGAACCGAACTGTCCAGCAAGCAGGTCACCGTCGAGACCGGCTCCGGCGAATCCCGGCTGCGCTTCGCCTCGGCGCCCGACAGCGTCGAGGTGAAAGCGGGCTCGGGCAGCGCGTCCGTGTTCCTCCCCGAGGGCCCCTACGCGGTGAAAGCCACTGCCGGCACCGGCGAGGTCACGGTCGGGATCACCGACGACCCGGCGGCCGCGCGGAAGGTCAGCGTGCGCGCCGGGTCCGGCGACGTCGAGGTCAAGCCCGCCTAGGAGGCCGACGGGACCGGCGGGCCCTCGCTGGCCTGGACGAGGACGAAGCCCTGCCCCTGGAAGGCCAGCTGCATCGCCTCGCCGCTGCCGCGCCCGATGAGCGCGCCCGCCTTGAACGTGCGGTTGACCCCCACCCCCAGGTGGGCGCTCCAGCAGATCGCCGACTGCCCGTCGGCGAAGGTGGGCGCCTGCCCGGCGTCGAGCATGACCGGGGTGCCGTGCGCCGTCACCGCCACCCAGCCGGTGCCGGTGACCGTGGTGTTGAACAGCCCGCCCGCCGCCACACCCGCACCCTGGACGCGCCCGATGTCCCAGCCCAGCTGCGGCTCGAAGGCGAGCAGGTTGCGGCCGTTGACCGTGATGCCCTCGTTCTCCAGGTAGAACAGGTGGATGTCGTCGGCGTTGTGGGCGAGATAGAGCATGCCCTCGCCGCGCACCCGCATGAGCGGGACGCCCTCGCCGGTGACGACCTTCTTGAGCAGTTTGCCCACGCCGCCGGAGCCTTCGTGGTCGAAACTCATCTGACCTTGGAAGGCGACCATGGACCCCTGCCGGGCGAGCACCTCCTGAGGCAGGCGCACCCGCAGCATCTTGGCGTTCTGCAGGGCGAAGTTGGCGGGTACCTGCGAGATGTCCAGGTTGCCGAAGAAGGAACTACGCATGCGGCCAGTGTGGCGTAACCGGTGAAGGACGCGAAACGGTGGTCCGCAGCCGCCGGAACTCACCCTGCTCCGCCGACGCCGTGATCGCCGTCATGATCTCCAGCACGTGCAGGGCCAGCGTGCCGGAGGCCCGGTGCGGCGTGCCCGCACGGATCGACCTGGCCAGATCCAGGATGCCGAGCCCGCGCCCGATCGTGGTGCCGGACACGGGCAGCTCGCGCCAGCGCTCGGCGTGCGGCGCGCGGATGAGCAGCGGCCCGCCGTAGGTGTTCGGGTCGGGCAGCGACAGCACGCCCTCGGTGCCGGTGATCTCGATGCGGCGCCGGTCCACGGGGGAGTCGAAGCTGAACGTCGCGGACACGTTCGCCCCGGAGGCGAAGTCGATCAGCGCGTGCACGTGGGTGGCCACCCGTACCGGGAAGGACTGCCCGGCCTTCGGCCCGGAGCCGATCTCCCGCCAGGCGTGGGCGATCCGGGTGCTCCCCGCCACCCGTACGGCCGGGCCCAGCAGCGCCACGAGCGCGGTCAGGTAGTAGGGCCCGAGGTCGAACAGCGGCCCGCCGCCGGGGCCGTACAGGTATTCGGGGCTGGGGTGCCACCGCTCCGGCCCCATGCTCTGCATCGCGACCGACACCGCGACCGGCGTGCCGATGAGGCCGGAGCGCAGCGCCCGCGCGGCCGACTGGAGCCCGGCGCCGAGGAAGGTGTCGGGCGCCGCCCCGACCCGCAGCCCCAGCCCGGCGGCCTCGGCCAGCAGCTTCTCGCCCTGGTCGACGTCGAGCGCGAGCGGCTTCTCGCCGTACACGTGCTTGCCCGCCCGCAGGACGGCCAGGCCGACCTCGGCGTGCGCGGACGGCACGGTCAGGTTGACCACCAGCTCCACCTCAGGCACGGCGAGCACGCGCGGCAGGCCGCCCGAGACCGGCACGCCGAAGTCCGCCGCGACGGCGGCGGCGAGGTCGGTGTCGAGGTCGTCCACGGCGACGACCCGCAGTTCGGGGAACATGCACAGGTTGCGCAGGTAGGCGGCGCTGATCACGCCGGCGCCGACGATCGCGACGCCGGTCACCGCCGCGTGCGCCGGGGGGAGGGGACGGTGTGGAGCGGGTAGGTCATCTGTGCGTGGCCCCTTCCGAGGGACGGAGGCTTCCTCTCACTAGGTTGGTGTGCGTGAGTTCCCCTATCAAGATTGATGTTCCGCTCGGCGCCGGGGTGCGCGCCGGGTGCGGCTGCGCCAGCGTGCTCGTGCTGGCGGGCGCGGTGACGGCGGCCGTCGCGGCGTTCGCGGGAGCGGGCGCGGGCGACACGGATCCGCTGCAGACGGCGCTGGAGCTCGTGCTGTTCCTGGTGGTGCCGATCGCGCTGGTGGCGGTGGGCTGGATGGTGCTGCGCAGAGGCTCGGGGGCGTGGATCGAGGGGAGCGTGCTGGAGTGGCGGGTCGCCTTCCGGTCACGGAAGGTCGATCTGTCACGTACCGAGGCGGTCTACTACGACACGCGGGTGCACCTGCTGGTGGTGAAGGACGTCTTCACGGGGACGCTGCGGGTGCCGCTCGTGACGGGGCGCGGGCCGCTGCCGTCCGCGCAGTTGCGGGCGCTGGCCGACGGGCTGGCGGCCGACCGGCGCCATGACCAGGTCGCCGCCGAGATCCGGGCACTGGCCGAGCGCTCTCCCCGATAGCCGTTCGCTGTGTTAGAACCGGTTCTATGGCCGACAACCTTGTCTACCGCCTGCCGCAGTCGTTCGAGACCGTCGAAGAGGAGCGCCGCCATCGCAAAGAGCGCCTGGCGGCGGCTCTGCGGATCTTCGGCAAGTTCGGTTTCGAGGAGGGTGTGGCGGGCCACATCACCGCCCGCGACCCGGAACTCACCGACCACTTCTGGGTCAACCCGTTCGGCATGTCGTTCAAGCACGTCAGGGTCGGCGACCTGATCCTGGTCGACCACCAGGGGAAGGTCGTCGAGGGCCGCCACCCGGTCAACCAGGCCGCCTTCGCCATCCACTCGCAGGTGCACCAGGCCCGGCCCGAGGTCGTCTCCGCCGCGCACAGCCACTCCGTGTACGGCAGGGCGCTGTCGGCCCTGGGTCAGCTCATCGAGCCGATCACCCAGGACGCCTGCGCCTTCTACCAGGATGTTTCCCTGTTCGACGACTACACGGGCGTCGTGACCGACGTCGAGGAGGGCAAGCGCATCGCCGCCGCCCTCGGCTCCAACAAGGCCGTGGTGCTGCGCAACCACGGCCTGCTCACGGTCGGCGACTCGGTCGACGCGGCCGCCTGGTGGTTCATCACCATGGAGCGTTCGGCGCAGGTGCAACTCGTGGCCAAGGCGGCGGGACCGGTCGTGCCGATCACGCCGGAGAACGCCGCCCTCACCCACGGACAGGTCGGCAGCGACCTGCTCGGCTGGATCAACTTCCAGCCGCTGTACGACCAGATCGTCCGCGAGCAGCCCGACCTGTTCGAGTGATCCCGTCCCAGGAGGCCCGGCGGCGCGGGGACGGCGAGCCGTCGGGCATCCTGGTCGGTGATGAACGACGAGCTTGAACTCATGGTCCTGCCCCTGGTGCTGCGCCTGGAGCGGGTCGCGCCGCCCGAGCGGGCCGACGCCCTGGAGGCCGCCGCGAAGGCCGTGCTGAGCCTGCTGGCCGAGCCCGGCGACTGGGCGGGGGAACTGGGCGCCTGGCAGGCCAGCGGGCGCATCCGCAAGGTGGTCAGGCGGGCGCGCGGCGCCGAGTGGCGGCGGGTGCTCGACCTGCCGGGCCGGACGATCGAGCACGGGACGGCGCAGGTGCGCGTGCACCCGCCGGTCCCGCTCGACGGCTGGCCCAAGGACCTGTCCAGGCTCCAGGTGTCGGGCACCGACCTGGCCGACACCCGGCCGCCCGGCCCGCCGCTGCCGGTGGTCCTGTGGGAGAACCCCGGCCTGGCCATGACGGCGGGCAAGGCGATGGCGCAGGCCGGCCACGCCGCCCAGCTCGCCTGGTGGGCCAGCCGTCCGGCGGAGCGCGCGGCCTGGTACGAGGCGGGCCTGCCGCTGTCGGTCCGCACGGCGGACAAGGAACGGTTCGCCGACCTGGAGAGCCGTCCGCTGCCGGTGGTGCGCGACGCCGGTTTCACCGAGATCGCGGCCGGCTCGGTCACGTTCGTCGCGGAGGCGCCCTGGCTGTAGCGCGTTCTCGATCGTTCTAGATCGGGATGACGTCGGCGTACACCCCGCCCTCCGGCGTGAGCCGGTTCGGCGCCGGGCTGTCGTAGACGACCATCAGCTTGTCGCCGTCCAGCACGGCCAGCCCCTCGGGATGATCGCACCCGACCCCGTACGGCAGTTCGGCCACGACCTCCAGGTCGTCGGCGTGCACCACGCCCTCGTGCCGCTCCTGCCGCCACCGCACCACGCGGACCGGGCCGTCGAGGTCCATGCTGGGCCCGGTGAGCAGCAGCAGGTCCTCGCCGTACGGGCACAGGTCGCGCACCCCGAGCCCGTGAAGGTCCAGGAAGTGCTTGCGGTACGGCCGCCCCAGCCGCATCCTGCCCCCGCCCGCCGACTCCGGCGCGATCTCCAGCACCACCGCCCAGCCGCGCAGCACCGGCCCGCGCAGGCCGAGGAACACCCGCCGCCCGGTGACGGCGATGCCCTCGACGTCCAGCCCGTTGTCCTTGCCCGGCAGTGCCAGGAACGGCGCCAGGTGCTCGTCGCCCGCCAGATGGGCGGCGAGGTTGTCGGCGCCGCTGAGGATCTCGCCGCGCCCCGGATCGCCGGTCACCGGGTCCAGCGGCAGCCGGACCAGTACGAACCGGTTCTCCTCCCGCAGTACGGTGGCCAGCCGCCGGGCCGCCTTCACCGGGTCGCGGGACTTGGCCTTGCGCCGTTTGAGGCTGTGCGAGCCGACCAGCCACAGGTGCCCGTCGGCACGCGCCAGCCCTTCGATGTCCGCCTCGTCGTGCGGGCCGGCGGGCAACTCGACGTGGTCGGCGAGATGGAAGGTGCGCTGAGCGTCGTAGCGCTCGCCGTTCCAGGCGAGGTGCTCGACGGTGGCGGTCTCGTCACCGGCCAGCCACAGGCCGGTGCCGTCGTGCCGTACGGCCGACAGGTTCGTGTGGGTGAGCGTCTCCCGGGAGTCGGGACGGAAACGGAGTTCCACCTGATGCACTACGTCATGATGTCACTTCGACAGCTTCTTGCACGCGATGGCGGGATATGTCGTACGCTCCCGTCGTGCTCGATGGGGAAGAAGGGACCAGAGGGTCCCGCGTGAGAACGGCGCCGACGGCGCGAACTGCTTCCCCGCCCAAGCGCTCCCGCATCGGCGACCTGCGGATGCGGGACGTGTACCGGGGAATCGTGGTGGCCCTCGCCGTGGCGGCGGTGGCCGCCGGGATCTTCCTTGTGTACCCGTCGGGGCCGGACGAGGTCGCGGCCCGGCCGGTCGCCGCGCCATCGGCCGTGCCCGCCACCTCGTCCGAACCTGCTCCCTCAGCCTCGCCCGCCGCGACGGTTCCCGCGGCGGTTCCGGCCACGCCGTCGCCCACTGCCACCCCCACCATCGCTCCCGGCTACACGGCGATGGAGGCGCTGGCCGCCGACCGCCGCCTGCCCAAGCTCACCCGCAAGGTCAAACGCACCTCGCTGCCCGCCCCGGCCAAGCGCGTGCACCGCGACAAGCGCGCGGGCGTCGCCGTACCGAGGCTCGGCAAGCCGTGGAAGACGTTCGGCGCGGCGCCGTTCACCAGCAAGCAGGTGCTGCCCAAGCCGCGCGGCCGGGCGCAGCGCGGCCTGCTCGTCACCTGCCCCCTGCCGATCGAGGAGCAGCGCTCCGCGCGCGACACCGCCCTGCTGGCCGCCCGCTGGTCGCTCAACCACCACCCCGAGGGCGCCAAGGTCCGCTGGCTGGCCTCGCAGCGCGTCAAGGGCGGCTGGGCGCTCATGTACCGGGTCGTGTACGGCAAGCGCCAGTCGGTCGCCGCCGTGGTCGTCGTGGACCGCAAGGGAATGGACCGGCCCGCCCTGGCGTTCGTCTCGGTGCCGGACACGCACCGACGTCAGTGGCGCGACGTCAAGCGCGTGATCTCCGGGATACGTGTTCTAGGGTAGAGATCATGATTGCGGCGATTTCGGGGAGTGACGCCGTGGAACGCTCGGGGCCTCCTCAGGAGCCGGACAAGAACAGCAAGAAGCCGTGGCGGGCCGAAGGGCTGCCGGGCACGTCCGGCGGCGGGCGCCCGAAGATCAACTGGTGGCGGTTCGTCGTCACCCTGCTGGTGGTCTACGCCGGATTCTTCCTCGTGTCGTCGTTCTTCGACGAGGAACCGGTGGAGACGATCTCCTACACCGAGTTCATCAAGCAGGTCACCGGCGGCAACGTCAAGGACATCTACGCCGAGGGCACCTCGGTGCAGGGCGACCTCAAGGCCGCCGCCACCGACCCCGACGACAGCAAGCAGTACACGAAGTTCGAGACCGAGATCCCGGTCTTCGCCAACACCGACCAGCTCTCCCAGCAACTGTCCTCGGCGGGCGTCGTGATCAAGGCCACCCCCGTCGGCGGGCGCGGCCTGTTCGTCAACCTGCTGCTGTCGCTGCTGCCCGTCCTCCTGCTCGCCGGCCTCTGGATCTGGATCATGCGGCGCGGCGCCAGCCTCATGGGCGGCGGCGGCCTCGGCGGGCTCGGCAAGTCCAAGGCGGCCAAGCCGGTCGAGAGCTCCAAGGTCCGCGTCACTTTCGACGATGTCGCGGGCATCGACGAGGTCGAGAACGAACTCGTCGAGGTCGTCGACTATCTCAAGGACCCGGCCAAGTACCGGCGCCTGGGCGCCAAGCTGCCCAAGGGCGTCCTGCTGGCCGGGCCGCCCGGCACCGGCAAGACCCTGCTGGCCCGTGCGGTCGCGGGCGAGGCCGACGTGCCGTTCTTCTCCGCCAGCGCCTCCGAGTTCATCGAGATGATCGTCGGCGTGGGCGCCTCCCGCGTGCGCGACCTGTTCGAGGAGGCCCGCAAGGTGGCCCCCTCGATCGTCTTCATCGACGAGATCGACGCCATCGGCCGGGCCAGGGGCGGCGCCTCCGGCATCGGCGGCCACGACGAGCGCGAGCAGACGCTCAACCAGATCCTCACCGAGATGGACGGCTTCTCCGGCGCCGAGGGCGTCATCGTCATCGGCGCCACCAACCGGCCCGAGGTCCTCGACCCCGCGCTGCTGCGTCCCGGCCGCTTCGACCGCACCGTGCAGGTCGGCCTGCCGGACGCCTCCGGCCGGACGGCGATCCTCCAGGTGCACACGCGCGGCGTCCCGCTTTCCACCGAGGTCAGCCTCGACCGGCTGGCCAAGACCACACCCGGCATGACCGGCGCCGACCTCGCCAACCTGGTCAACGAGGCGGCCCTGCTGGCCGCCAAGCGCGGCAAGGACAAGGTCCACAGCGCCGACTTCGCCGACGCCCTGGAGAAGCTCCAGCTCGGCGCCGCCCGCAGCATCGTGATGCCCGAGGACGAGCGGGTCCGCACCGCCTACCACGAGGCCGGCCACGCGCTGCTCGGCATGCTCCAGCCCGGCGCCGACCCGGTGCGCAAGGTCTCGATCATCCCGCGCGGGCGGGCCCTCGGTGTCACCCTGTCCACCCCCGACACCGACCGCTACGCCTACGACGAGAAGTACCTTCGCGGCCGCATCGTCGGCGCCCTCGGCGGGATGGCCGCCGAGCAGGTCGTCTACGACCTCATCACCACCGGCGCCGAGAACGACCTGGAGCAGGTCACCATGATCGCTCGGGGCATGGTGGGCCGCTGGGGCATGTCGGAGAAGGTCGGGCCGCTCACCATCCTGCCCAACGACGGCCAGCGGCCGCAGGCTTCGCCCGCGACCCTCGCCACCGTGGACGAGGAGGCGCGGCGCATCGTCGACGAGTGCTACGAGGTCGCCGTCCGCATACTGTCGGCCAACCGCGACAAGCTCGACGCCATCGTCCAGGCGCTCCTGGAGCACGAGACGCTCGACGAGGCCGGGGCGTACGCGGCCGCCGGGGTGCACCGGGCCGTCGAGAGCAACGGCAAGGCACCCATCGGGCCCGCCCCGCTGCCCACCCCGAGGGCCGGCGAGGAAGGGCGCGCACCGGGCGAGGGCAGCGCGTAGTCGTCACGGCGGCCCGGCCGTCGGCCGGGAGTGCCGGCGCTCGACAGAGGGCCTTCCGGTACGGCGGGGCGCGGGTGGCCGGGCCTTGCCGTACAAGGGGCTCTGTTTGGACTAAACAGGAAGTACCTCGACAGAAGGACGGGTAGGTCCGGTCGGACAGCACCGATCCGGGGGGACCTGCCGTGTCACTCAACGATGAGCTACTCGCCCAGCTCGGCGAGTCCGGCCTCCAGCAGGTCGCCGGGCTGCTCGGCACCGACACCGCCACCGCGCGCAGCGTCGTCGAGGCCGCGGCGGGCGCCATCACCGGCGGTCTGGCCCGCAACGCCGAAACCCCCGACGGCGCCCATGCCCTGCACGGCGCCCTCGACCGGCACGTCGACGCAGACCCGTTCACCGGCGACGTCGCGACCCTGTCCAGGGACGGCGAGTGCATCCTCGGCCACGTCCTCGGCTCCCAGGGCACCGAGCGGGCCGCCACCGGCCTGGCCCGCTTCGCCGGCGTCGACCGGGGCACCGTCGCGAAGCTGCTGCCGCTCATCGCCCCCATGATCATGTCGCTGCTCGCCGACCGCGCCGCCCGGCGCGGCATGGACGCCGGAGCCGTCGCCGACGACCTCGACCGAGAGCAGTCCGCGATCCGGGACGGCGGGCTCGGTGACATGCTGGGCGAACTGCTCGGCGGCATCTTCGGCGCCGAGTCCGCGCCCCGAGGGCACCGGCGGCGCGCCTCCAGCCCCGACTGGTGAGCCTTCCCCGCAGGAAGGGCGCGGGAGCGTGCCGGTAGGCTTAGCCCATGATCGTCCTCGCCTCCGCCTCACCCGCCCGCCTGGCCCTGTTGCGCACCGCCGGGCTGGATCCCAAGGTGATCGTGAGCGGCGTCGACGAGGACTCCTACACCGCCTACACCCCCGCCGCCCTCAGCCTCGTGCTCGCCCGCGCCAAGGCCCGCGCCGTCGCGGCCGACCTCGACGAGGGCCTGGTCATCGGCTGCGACTCCATCCTGGAACTCGACGGCAGGCCGTACGGCAAGCCGGGCACCCCGGAAGAGGCCGCAGACCGCTGGAAGGTCATGCGCGGCCGCACCGGCCGCCTGGTGACCGGCCACTGCGTCATCGACGTCGCCACCGGCAGGGAAGCCGCCGAGACCGCCACCACCGTCGTCAGGTTCGGCCGCCCGAGCGAGGCCGAGATCGCCGCCTACGTCGCCTCCGGCGAGCCGCTCAACGTCGCGGGCGCCTTCACCATCGACGGCAGGGGCGGCTGGTTCGTCGAGGGCATCGACGGCGACCACGGCAACGTGCTCGGCATCTCGCTGCCGCTGGTCCGCACCCTGTTCGAGGAGCTCGGCCACTCCATCACCGACCACTGGAAGTGACCCGGGACCCCTCGCGGCAGCCGCGCGGTCCGTGGGGCACCATGGACATGTGCTACTGATCGACGTGGTCCGGGTGTCCGAGGCGGTGACGCGCACCTCCGCACGCCTCGGCAAGGTGGGCCACCTGGCCGAACTACTCGGCCGGGTCGGGCCGGACGAGGCCGAGATCGCCATCGCCTACCTGTCCGGCGAACTGCCGCAGCGGCAGGTCGGCGTCGGCTGGCGCACCCTCCAGGAACCGCCGCCGCCCAAACTCGCCGCCACCGCCACGCTCACCGACGTCGACGCGCGCCTCACCCGGATCAAGGCCGTCTCCGGCCCCGGCTCCCAGGCCGTCCGCAAGGACCTCGTCACCGCCCTGTTCGCCGCCCTGACCAGCCAGGAGCAGTCCTTCCTCACCCGGCTGCTGGCCGGTGAACTCCGGCAGGGCGCCCTCGACGGTGTGATGATCGAGGCCGTCGCCAAGTCCTCCGGCGCCCCGCCCGCCGACGTACGGCGGGCGCTGACGCTGCGCGGCTGGCTGCCCGCCGTCGGCGCGGCGGCGCTCGCGGGCGGCGTCGAGGCGCTGCGCGCCTTCCGGCTGGAGGTCGGCCGTCCCGTCGCGCCCATGCTGGCCGGCAGCGCGCCGGACGTCGCCACCGCCCTGCAGAAGGTGGGCGCGCCCGCCGCCCTGGAGTGGAAACTCGACGGCGTCCGCGTCCAGGCGCACCGCTCCGGCGACGACGTCCGCGTCTTCACCCGCACCCTCGACGACATCACCGCCCAGGTGCCCGAACTGGCGGAAGCCGTCCTCGGGCTCCCGCACCTCGACCTCGTCCTCGACGGCGAGGTGATCGCGCTGCACGACGACGGCCGCCCCCAGCCGTTCCAGATCACCGGCGCCCGCGTCGCCAGCAAGCTCGACGTGGCCGCCCTCCGCGAGACGACGCCGCTCAGCGTCTTCTTCTTCGACGTCCTGCGCCTCGACGGCCGCGACCTGCTCGACCTGCCGTACGAGCAGCGGCACGAGATCCTCGCGCGCGCCGTCCCGCCCGCCCTGCTCACCCCGCGCCTGGTCACCGACGACGCGGGCAAGGCGCAGGAGTTCTTCACCGACGTCGTGCGCTCAGGGCACGAGGGCCTGGTCGTCAAAGCCCTCCCCTCCCCGTACGCCGCGGGCCGCCGGGGCGCGGGCTGGATCAAGGTCAAGCCGCGCCACACCCTCGACCTGGTCGTCCTGGCCGCCGAATGGGGGCACGGCCGTCGCGAGGGCAAGCTCTCCAACCTGCACCTCGGCGCCCGCGACCCGGACACCGGCGGGTTCGTGATGCTCGGCAAGACCTTCAAGGGCCTGACCGACCAACTGCTCGCCTGGCAGACCGAACGCTTCCTCGAACTCGCCGACGGCCCCACCGACGGCTGGACCGTCGTCGTGCGGCCGGAACTCGTCGTGGAGATCGCCTTCGACGGCGTGCAGCGCTCGCCCCGCTACCCCGGAGGCATGGCGCTGCGCTTCGCCCGCGTCCTCCGCTACCGCCCGGACAAGCGCGCCGACGAGGCCGACACCGTGGAGACCGTCCGCTCCCTCATGCTCTGAGCCCGTGCGCCTTTGAGGTGAAATCCCGGTGCGGTGCGGATGGCCGCTCTGGCACCTTGAGTCGATGATCTCCACGGAGGAGTGCAACCGTGCTCGCGCCGAGTTGCGGGAGCCGTCCGATGGCGACGCCTTCCGGTGGGCCTTCCAGACCCTGCTCGACGCCGACGACCTCGACGCCGTCTGCGCGGCACTGGACCTCTACCAGGAATGGCACGCGTTCACCCGGCACGGCGCGGACAATCCGTACGAGCCTTACGCCGACACCGTGCGCGAGGTCGCGCGCGGCCTGCTTCGCGCGGAGGACACCGGCGCCACCCATCAGAGCGCCTTGAACGCCATGCTGAGCCTCGCCGAGGCCGAGGACGCGGACCTCATCGCCGCCGCCCTCGGGAACGACGACCTGCGGCAAGACGCCTGCTTCGCCGCCTCGTCCGTCCTGATGGACACGGAAGGGCCGAGCCCCAGGCTGGAGGCGGCGCTGTTCGCCGTCGTCCTCGACAGCACCCTCGACATCGGAGAGCGGGAGTTCGCCCTGGTGGCTCTCTGCGACTCCGACACAGCCGACGACCTGCTCGTCCGCGCGAGCGAGTCGGACGAGCTCCGCCTCCAGGTCGTGGCGGCGTTCGCGCTGGCGACACCCCGCCGCATCCGGGTCCACCGGGAACGGGTCGCGCGCCTGGCCGCGTCCTGGCCGGAGGACGCGGGATTCTACGCGCGCGAGGTCCGCGAGAGGCTCGCGGGCTTCCACAGCGTGTACTGGACGTCGGCCCGGCTGGATGATCCCCGGTTACGGCGCGCGCACGAGGAACTGATGTTCCCCGCCGACGACGAGGGCTGTCTCCAGGCGTTCCTCACGCTGCTGCGCAGCGGCGACACCGTCGCCGTGGGTATCGCCCTCGACCACTACCGGGCGTCCGAGGGCCTCCGATGGACGCTGCTCGACGAGTCGGCCGCCGAGCGGCATCTGCCCGAGGTGCTGGGCCGCGCCCGTGCGGTGCTGCGGCGGCCGCCGTCCCCTGCCGCTCTGAACCCGGAGTACGGCGTGGGCGCCGACCACCTGAGCGCCCTGGACACGATCGGCGTCCGGCACGCCGGACCCGGCGACGCCGGTCTGGTCGCCCACCTCATCCGTAGCGCCGCGACGGACTCGATTCGCGGCGAAGCCGTCTGGATGGCGTACGGCGTGCTGGGTGCGGCCAAGGCGCCTGAGGTCGTCGCTGCCCTTCGCGACCTGCTGTTCGACCCGGACCCCCGCTGGACGGGGGTGCGGGATCGCGCGGTCCGCGTGCTGGCCGAGAAGCTCGGGCCGGAGGCCGACGAGATACTGCTGCGGCTGGTGCGCGGCGACAACAGGGCGGCGCAGGGGTGCGCGGTCTACCACCTGGTCGGCGCAGGAGGGCTGGACCGGCATCGGGACCTGCTCGTCGAGATCGCCGAAGGCTGGGGGAACCGGGCACCCGCCAGTCCCGGGGACGGAGATCTCGCCGAGATGGTGCTCGGGGGCCCGCACAGCACCCACTGGAACGGACACCGGCTCGCCGACCCCGACCTGCACCTGGCCCACCGCGAACTCCGGCGGCCCGCCTCGGACGCGGCGCTGGCGCGCGCGTTCCGGACCCTGCTCGGCAGTGACGACCCGGCAGCCGTGGGGATCGCCATGGACCACTGGGCGCACGCAGGCGGGCACCTGCGCCGCCTCGACGCGCAGGGGAGGGCGCTGGTCCTCGACCGGGTCCGCGAGGTGCTCCCGCAGCCGCCGACCGCGGCCTCGCTGGGTCCGGACGGTGGTCCCGGGGCCAACCATCTCAGCGCGCTGGACGCCCTGAGGGTGTCCGGGGCGGCCGAGGTGGCGGGGCTTGTTCACATCCTGCGTACGGCGGTGGGCGGTCGTGTGCGGCAGGCGGCGGTCGACACGGTGAGTTCACTGCTTGAGGAGGCAGGGGAACTGGATCCGACGCTGGTCGAGGCGTTGGCGGACCTCGCGTGCGACGGTGGCGCCCCGATCGAGATCCGGGTCGGCGCGGTGTGCGTGCTGGGGGAGGTGCCCGATGGTGAGGGCGCGCTGGTGCGGGTGGCGGCTTGCCCCGAGGCGGACGTCCAGGTCACTGCCGCTTACGCGCTGAGTCGGTCGGAGGCGCATCGCGAGGTTGTCGAGCGGTTGGTCGCGAGCTGGCCCGCCGAGTGGGATTCGTGGGAGGTGCGGTCGATCCGCGAGCGACTCGGGTGACCCATCGACTCGGGTGACCGCCCCATCGGCTCGGGGCGCCTCATGGGGCGGATGACCGACCCAGCGACGCGGGCTGCCTCATGGGGTCGGGTGCCCCAGCGACTCGGGCGACCGACCCATCGGCTTGGGCTGCCTCATGGGCTCGGGTGGCTCTCGTCGGCTCGGGTACCCCATCGACTCGGGGGAGACTTCGTGTGCCTTGTCGGGTTTTGGTGGCTTTTGGGGTGAGTGTGGCGTGAGTGGGATATATCACCAAATTGTGGTTTAAGTTGCCTTTACTTGGGCTTTGTCACGTGTGTTCGCGGCAGTGCGAGGGCGACCTGCCCGCGCTCCCGTGGCGGGATCGGCGTACCCCCTTCTACCTGGCCTTTCCCGCGTCATGTCCCCGATCTAGGACCGTGGTCTCCCTTGGGTCAGCACTCCTCCCCGTCTCCCCGTGCCCGTGACGCAGCCTCGGGCAAACGCCGGTGGATCGCGGTCGCGGCCGGAGTCGCCGCCATCGCCGCCGCCTCTACAGTGGGGCTGGCGGCTATGACCGACTCCCAGAACGCCACCGCCATGAACCTGCCGCCCGGCCACCCGTCGAACCCGGCCTCCGCCGGGGTGCCTGCTGGCGGGGCACCCCCCCGCCGGTGACCTTTCCTCCGGCGGCGCCCCTTCGTCCGCCGACGGCCCCCAAGCTTCTGGCGCTGCCCCGGGTGTTCCCGGCACTCCAGGTGTTCCCGGCGCTTCGGGCGTTCCCAGTACTTCGGGTACTCCGGGGGGTTCGGGTGTTCCCGGGGCTTCGGGCGTCCCCAGCGCTTCGGACGTTTCGGGCGCTGAGCCCACCGGCTCCGATTCAGGAGGCGGTACCGGCGAAAACGGTTCTGACGAAGCCCGTTCTGGCGGTAGCACCGGTGAGGCCGCCGCTCCCGAGGGTTCCGCCGCCACTCCGGGGAACAAGCCGAGCAAGGCCGCCGAGCCCGTGGCCGCTTCGGCCCCGAAGAAGACCAAGCCCCGGGTGCTCTCCTCGGGTCGCTGCGGCGCCTCCTTCTACAGTGATCCTCAGATGACCGCCAGCGGTGAGCGTTTCAACCCGTCGGCGATGACCGCCGCCCACAAGAGCCTCCCGCTCGGGAGCCGCGTCCGCGTCACGAACCCCGCCAGCGGCGACTCGGTGACCGTACGGATCAACGACCGTGGTCCGTACGTGGGGGGTCGATGCCTCGACCTGTCCCGCGCCGCCTTCGCCGCGATCGGCGACACCGGGCGTGGTGTCATGAGCGTCAAGTACGAGGTCCTCGCCACCTGAATCGTGGAACGATCCAATCGGTCACCGAGGGATACGGCCCTCATGCGTCAGGCGGACAGCGGGCCGGTTCGGCGCAGACCCGAAACGCCACGACCGGACCTGCACGCCGTAACCGCCCAAGTGGTCACCACGACCACGCATCGCAGAACGCATCTCCTACTCATCGCAGAACGCGTCCCCGCTTGTTGATCGACCAGCCCCGGGGTGTGGCCTGCCTCGTGGCTGAGTACAGGCGGTGCGGAGCCGGACCACCGCTGGTGCCACGGTCTGCGCCCGGCCGGAGCCAACGCTCACGCGGTGACCGGACGAGGGTGGAAGACCGCCCACCTCGCTTCTTGTCGTCCGGCTGCCGGATTCCACGGTGACGGTTGGAGCTCCACGGTGACGGTTGCCAGGCGCCACCGTGACGACTGTCGGGCTCCATGTGAGATCTCGAAGCGGTGACCTGGTTCGGTTGCGCGGCTACTTGAGGAGGCGGACGGTCAGCGGGTATCGGAAGTCGCGTTCGGTCAGCGCCGCGAGCCCGCCCGCGATCGCGAGTACGAAGGCACCGACCAGGACGATCGGCACCAGCACGAGGCCCACGATGGTGATGGGCAGCAGGACGGTCGCGCCGAGTACGGTCAACTGGAAGTTCAGGGATTCGAGCGCGTGGCGCCGGATGTAGGGCGAGGTCTTCGCGCCGGTGACCAACAGGATCAACGGCCCGATGATCGGCAAGCCGATCAATGGCAGCAAGTGGGCGGCGGAGGCGCCCAGTCGTTCGCCGCTCTCGGTCGGGCCGAGCCGGGCCTGGGAAACGCCCTGCGGGGCCATGCCGTGAAGATTGGCGGCCGGGCGGGAACCGTACAGCTCTGTCATGATCGGCATGAGGTCGGCGTGCGTGCGCGCGGTCATCGCCCGATCCAGGCGATCGTCGAACTCGATCTTGTCGAAACGCCCCTCCGCGTAGGCGGCTTTGACGTGCTCGACGACATGCTCACGGTCCTGATTGCTCACACGCACATGGGACTGGGGCATCTCCCCAGCCCTGCCCGGGGGTGTGGATGCCCCTGCCATCGCAGTCATGCCTCTCCCTCATCTCGTACGGTCTGCATCCATGCTGCCTCCTCCCGCCGGAACATGGGCATCGGGAGAAACCCCGATGTCTCCCTGAGAAGACGTCCGACGCAACAGGGGCCGAGCGGATATAAAAAGGAGTTATGAGATGGCGAGACCGCTATGGGCTTCGGCGTTTGCGTGGCCCGAAGGTCGCGAAATTCGACCGGGAAGCCACGGACGCCGATATTGAAGCACTCATCGACTTCGCCAAATCCCGGCGCGGGGTCGAGTTCTACGTCGAGCCCGAGACGTTCGCGACGGACACGACGGCCGTGGCCGTGGCCGACGACGGCGAGTGGACCCGACGGCGGGTGGGTTCGCCCGCGGTCATCCACAAGGTCGCACGGAATCTGGCGCTTCCCGTGTACGACGTCCAACTGACCGGGTATCCGCCGCGCATGCGCGCCTACAACGAACGCCGCCGCCAGGAACCGGGCGGCAGCCTCTGATTCCATCGAACCACTCGACCGTCAACCGTCGAATCCATCGGACACCCCAGGAGGATCGCTCCCACCGAGCATCCGGCCACCCGTAGTTCCTGCCCGGCATCTGGCTACCGGTCACTCCTGCCGAGCATCCGGCCCCTGGCCGCTCCTGCCCGGGATCCGGCCCCTGGCCGCTCCTGCCCGGGATCCGGCCCCTGGCCGCTCCTGCCCGGGATCTGGCCGCTGGTCGTTCTTACCGAGCGTCCGGCTACCGGTCGTTCCTGCCCTGCATCTGGCCGCTGGTTGCTCCTGCCGAGCGTCCGGCTACCGGCCGGCGCCGGTCGACGGCGGGCACCGACCGTCGGCGGCCTGATCCACCGCGCCCTCACCCCGCGCCTGGGCACGGCCCGTCGTGTCGTACCTCGCCCCGGGTCCTCTGGGGCGGCACCCCCAGTACCCTGCATTGGCACCCGCAGCTCCGCCCCGTGTTGGCACGCACCTGCGGGTGTCGTGCGCTGGCACCCGCAGCTCCGTGCGTTGGCATGTGCGGGTGTTGTGCGTGGGCACCTTCCGCCCCGTGTTGGTACGCACCTGCGGGTGCCGTGTGCTGGCACCCCCAACTCCGTGCGTTTCGCACCTCCGGGTGTCGTGCGTGGGCACCCGTAGCCCCGTGCGTCGGCACCTCCGGGGGTGTGCGTTGGCATACCGGTCTCGGAGGTCGGCGAGCCCGCTGCACGACGGATGGCCCGCTGCGCCGGCTCACCGGGCTCGGACAGGCACGTGAGGATCGTGCGGCGGCCGGTCACCTCGATGACCGTCCCGGCCGCCCCCACCCCTTTACCCGGCGCGGGCAGGCCGGTGGCAGGTCGGCGACCTTGGCCAGGCGGAGGGTGAGTCGGCTCGTGAGTGCCCTCGGGCTTGGCGAGGTGGAGGGTGAGCCGACTCGTGAACGCCCCCAACCGCCTGAGGTCGCCGCAGGGGTGCTGGTTCGTGTGTGGGCCGGGTGTGGGGTGCCCGGGTCGGGCCCTGGGCGGTCAAAGGGCGGGGGTTCGCGGCGCGGGGATGTCGGGCGGGTCGTCGAGCAGGGGGAACAGAGGCAGGAGCCACGAGGCGCGCGGGATGCCCATCGTGCGTTCGAGGTCGGCCGGGGTGGGGAGGCGGTCAGCGAGGAGGGTGGGGGCCAGGAGGTTCTGCAGGGCGTGCATGAGCAGGTTGGCCATCGAGTAGGAGGGGTCGATGGCCAGGGCGCGTTCGAGGGCGATGACGGCCAGGACGCTGTCTCCGGTGCGCCAGCTCGACATCGCCAGCAGTGAGGCCACGGCAGGGACGAACGGGGGCTCGAGGCGGCGGGTGAGGTCTCTCCACAGGCCGGCGTGGGAGTCGTCCATCAGGGTCCACGCCTCGTCGCGGACCCTGATCACCGCCAGGTCGAGGCCGAGCCTGGCGGCTTCCGCGTCGTCGAGGCGGCCCCCTGCGGCATGGACGGCCAGCGCGGCGCGGACGCGTACCAGACCCTGGGTGACGAACTCGCGGGCGAAGCGGTCCGGGTCGGCGGCCTTCGCGAACCGGGAGCGGACGGCGGCGACGGCGGTCGCGGTCGCGTTGCGCATGGACAGGCGGACCGGGCCCGTCAGAGGGGACAGGGTGCCTTCGAGCGCGGCCCGGTCGGGGAGCGCGACCATGCCGTGGACGGTGGCCTCGGCGGCCACACGGCTGGTGGCCGGATCGTACGGTGTGCCCTCGGGCGGGCAGCACTGGGCCAGGTCGCAGACGTAGGACCAGTAGCGTCCGCCGTGGCAGCGCAGCGCTTCGCCGACCTGGACGCCGAGTCGGGCCGCCAGTTGCCCGGCCTGGTCGATGGCGGGGGTGACCTGGGGGCCGTCGCCGTACCCGATGAGGATGACCTCTTCGATGCGCTCACGGGTGAGGGCGGGCTCCAGCGGGAGCAGGGCCTGGGACGGGAGGGGGAGATTCCAGCGGGCGGCCAGTTGCACCTGGTTCTGCACGATGCCGAGCACGATGAGGCTGGCCGACGGGTGGAAGCCGACGAGGTAGGGCACTGCGGCCAGGACGTCGGCGGGGGAGGCGAGGGTGAGTCGGGCGGCGGAGGTGTTGACGCTCATGGGCATGAGGGTGCCCTGGATGGGCGGGGTGCGGAGGAGGGAGGGCGGGGTCTGTGGACGATGTCCTGTGGGTGTCTCGTGGGTTGTGGACGACTGGCCGGACGTCCGGGCGAGGATTCGGTGGTGGGCCGGCCACGTAGGTTGAGGGTGCAGGTCGGAGACTCACGGCAGGACGCCGGGGGGTTGGCGGCTCATGGTGGGAGGTTGGGGGCTCACGGCAGGACGCCAGGGGCTCATGCTGGGGTCGAGGGGTCGAGGGGTCGAGGGGTCGAGGGGCCGAGGGCTCACACTCATGAGGTGAAGGCTCCAGGCCCGAACCGGCCCCACGCGATGAAGGCCGCGATGACGAGGTAGAGCACGTTCACCGCCACACCGGCGGCCTCCCTCCGGCGGCCGTGGGTGATCGTTCAGGGTACGACCTCAAGACACCGCGCGCCCGTACGGTACGACAGTCTCAGTCGGCGGACGCGGCGACCGGCGCCAGCCGGTCGCGGACCAGCAGCGCGGCCCCCGCCACCGCGACGGGCATGGCGATCACCGCGATGAACGGCAGCAGGAACAGCAGGAATGCCACGACACCGAAGCCCAGCGTGGCCGGCTTGTTCGCCCGGAGGAGGGCGAAGCGCTCCTTACGCCGAAGTCCCCGGCGTTCCAGCGACAGCGTGGTCAGCTCCACCGCGAGGAAGAACCCGGACACCGCCGCGCCGAGCACCGGGACCACCGTCTGGCCGAACACCGGGATGAAGCCGAGGAAGAACAGCGGCAGGCTGAACAGGACGACCCAGCCGAGCGTGACCAGGCTGTCCTTGATCGACCGGGGGAGGGTCCGCCACCAGGGCTGCTCGTCCTCGTCGTCGAGGGGGTCGGCGGCGGCGGAGAGCTTCTCGTAGAAGGGCTCGCCGATCGTGAGGGTTACGGCGGCGAAGGTGACCACGGCGAGGGCCAGGCCGCCCGCGAACAGGACGACGCCGATCATCACCCGGAACGCGTCGCGCCAGCTCCAGGTGTCGGCGAACGGGGTCATCCACTCGGCGAGGTCCATGGCGTTGGTGCCGAGGAAGACCAGCGCGGCCGCGTAGACGACGAAGGCGATCAGCGCGGGTATGAGACCGAACGCCCACCAGCGTCCGTTGCGCGCGGCCCACCCCAGTCCCTGGAAGAAGAAACCCGCGCCGCCGAAGAAGTCCCGCACAACTCGCATGACCGGCATGCTAGCCAACCTGGGGCCGATCGCCGATCCGAGCGGGTTGAGAGGAAGTGGAAATCTCGTCGAGCCGGTCCGGCGTCGCCTGAGGGGTACGGCAGTACAGCGTGCACGGGCCTGGTCGGCCGGGTCAGCGGGCACCTACGTCGTATGGACGCGATGCCCCGCAGTGCCGTTCATGAGGACCGTGGGTCTGCACGCGGCTATGACGCACGGACGCGAAGCCCTTCGGATCGCGGCAGGGGGGACGCCGAGCGCGCGCGGGAGCCGGGTTCAGTGGTGCGTGCCCACGAGGCCCGTGCGCCGACGCCGTACGAGCGAACGCCGGTCATGAGCAGGGTGGACGGGCTCTCGGAGGCGGAGCTCCTGAGCCCGTCCCGACGTCAGCGGACCCCGATCAGGTCGACGACGAAGATGAGGGTCTCGCCGGGCTTGATGCGCGGCCCGGCACCCCGGTTGCCGTAGCCGAGGTGCGGCGGGATGACGAGCTTGCGGCGTCCGCCGACCTTCATCCCGGCCACGCCCTGGTCCCAGCCCGCGATCACGCGTCCCCCGCCCAGCGGGAAGGAGAAGGTGTCGCCCCGATTCCACGACGCGTCGAACTCCTCGCCCGTGGAGAAGGAGACGCCGACGTAGTGGACGGTGACCTCGTGTCCGGGCTTGGCCTCGTCGCCGGTGCCCACGACGAGGTCGACGATCTCAAGCTCGGCGGGCGGGTTGCCCCCAGGGAAGTCGATCTCCGGCTTCTCGAGTGCCACGAATGCGCTCCTGATGGTTGACAGTGGTTGAACCTGTCGAGGATATCGGCGGTCACCAGCTTTGATGGAGCGGCATGCCCTCGGTGTAGCCGGACGACGACTGCACGCCGACGACCGCCCGCTCGTAGAACTCATCGAGCGTGGTGGCCCCGGCGTAGGTGCAGGCCGACCTGAGCCCGGCGACGATGGCGTCGATCTGGTCCTCGACACTGGGCCGCTGCGGGTCGAGGTACATGCGGGAGGTGGAGATCCCCTCCTCGAACAGCGCCTTGCGGGCCCGGTCGAAGGGGCTGTCCTCGGCGGTGCGCAACCGTACGGCCCGCGCGGAGGCCATGCCGAAGTTCTCCTTGTACTTGCGTCCGTCGGCGGCGGTGCGGGTGTCGCCGGGAGACTCGTACGTCCCGGCGAACCAGGAGCCGATCATCACGTTGGACGCCCCGGCGGCCAGGGCGAGGGCCACGTCGCGCGGGTGGCGGACGCCGCCGTCCGCCCAGACGTGCCTGCCGAGCGAGCGGGCTTCGAGGGAGCATTCGAGGACGGCGGAGAACTGGGGGCGTCCGACGCCGGTCATCATGCGGGTGGTGCACATGGCGCCGGGCCCGACGCCGACCTTGACGATGTCGGCTCCGGCAGCGACGAGGTCGCGCACGCCCTCGGCGGTCACGACGTTGCCCGCCGCGACGGGCACGCCGGGGTCGAGCGCCCGTACGGCCCGCAGCGCGGAGATCATCTTGTCCTGGTGCCCGTGGGCGGTGTCGACGACGAGGACGTCCGCCCCGGCTTCGAGGAGTTCCTTGGCCTTCGCGGCGACGTCGCCGTTGACGCCGACGGCGGCGGCGATCCTGAGCCGTCCTGAGCCGTCGAGCGCGGGCTGGTAGAGGGTGGCGCGCAGTGCGCCGGTGCGGGTGAGGATGCCGACGAGGCGGCCGTCGCCGTCCACGATGGGGGCCAGCCGGTGGCGGCCCTCGTGGAGGCGGTCGAAGGCGGCGCGCGGGTCGAGCCCGGCGGGCAGGGTGAGCAGTTCGGCCGACATGACCTGGTCGAGCTGGGTGTACATGTCGACGCCCTGGCAGTCGGCCTCGGTGACGACGCCGATGGGCCGGTTCTCCCAGTCGACGACGATGACGGCGCCGTGCGCGCGCTTGGGCAGCAGCGTGAGGGCCTCGCCGACGGTGTCGTGCGGCGTGAGCGTGAGCGGGGTGTCGTGGACGAGGTCGCGCTTCTTCACCCACTCGACGACGTCGGCGACGACGTCGATGGGGATGTCCTGCGGGATCGCGGCGATGCCGCCGCGCCTGGCCACGGTCTCTGCCATGCGGCGGCCCGCGACCGCCGTCATGTTGGCGACGACGAGGGGGATGGTGGTGCCGGTGCCGTCGCCGGTCGAGAGATCGACGGCGAGCCGGGATCCGACCGCGGAGCGCGACGGGACCATGAACACGTCGCTGTAGGTCAGGTCGTGGACCGGCGTAAGGCCGTTGAGGAACTTCACGTTCGTTCATCCTATGCGGTTGCCGGTCAAGACCGGCCATATGATCTGCCTGGATGCTTATGGGGGTAGGAGGAGCATTGGACCTCGCCGAGCGCGGTGAGCTGCTGGTGGTCGGCTATGCCGTACGGACCACGAACGCCGACGAGACGGACCCGTCGCGCGCCCGCCTGGGGACGCTGTGGCAGCGGGCGGGGGCCCCGGGGGCGTTCGCGCACGTGCCGGGCCGGGCCGACGAGAACCTGTACGCGGTGCTGACCGACTACGAGAGCGACCACCACGGGGCCTACACGCAGATCATCGGCATCGCGGTAAGGACCGTGCCAAGACTGCCGGAGGGCATGGTGGCGGTCCGGGTCCCGGCGGCCCGCTCGCTGCGCGTCGAGGCGCGCGGTCAGATG
The DNA here is from genome assembly GCF_039525605.1 of Nonomuraea longicatena. Taxonomy (NCBI): domain Bacteria; kingdom Bacillati; phylum Actinomycetota; class Actinomycetes; order Streptosporangiales; family Streptosporangiaceae; genus Nonomuraea; species Nonomuraea longicatena. The sequence continues at coordinate 53,018 of NZ_BAAAHQ010000001.1, forward strand.
CCGCAGGCGCTCCTTGAGGCGTGGCAGCGGGTGTGGAAGCACACCGAGTCCGGCGGCACGCCGCAGCGCGCGTTCACGACCGACCTGGAGGTTCACCACGGCGACGGCGCCGACCTCTACGTGGCGGTGTAGCCGAGGGCGTCCATGGCCGCGTCGACTCCGACGCGGCGCAGGTCGGCGGCGGGGACGTCGCCGTGGACGAGCGCGCAGTCGGCGAGCCCGCCGAGTGCGACCGTCGAGCGGATGACCTGCTCCGGCGGCGGTTCGGCGCCGAGAAGGAGGGCGGCGACCCGCTGGCGCCAGGCGAAGACCCTGTCGACGGTACCGAACTCGGCGAGCGCGGCCAGTTCCTTCACCAGGAGCAGGTAGGCGTGGCGGTGCCGGTGGTGGAAGTCGAAGTAGTCCGCCAGGATCTCGCGCGCGCCCCGGTTCCCGGCTGACTCCATCGCGGCGATCCGGTCCTCGGCGTCGTCGATCAGTGGTTGCACGATGCTGCGCACGAGGACCTCGCGCGAGGCGAAGTGGTAGTAGAGCGCAGGCTTGGTGATGCCGAGCTGGTCGGCGATGTCCTGCAGGCTCGTTCTCTGGATCCCCTTGGTCAGGAACAGCCTGAGCGCCGTCTCCTGGATGCGGGTCTTGGTGTCACCGGCTCTTGCCATGCTCTCGATTATGGCTTACCTTCCGTTAAGTAAGCGAACTTACCTACCGTTAGGTAAAAACATGCGTGTACTCATCTCAGGGGCCAGCGTCTCCGGCCCGCTGCTGGCGTACTGGCTGAACAGGTACGGGTTCGACGTCACCGTGGTCGAGCGGGCGCCCAGCCTGCGCAAGACCGGGGGCCACGGGGTGGACCTGTTCAGCCCGGCGATGGAGATCATGGACCGGATGGGCCTGGCCGAGCGGGTGAAGGCGGCCGAGACCGGGACCAGTTCCCTCGTCTACCGTCGCGAAGGCCGCCGCCCGGTCAGGGTGGAAATGAGCCGGGTCTTCGCCGCGGTCTCGGACAGGCACGTCGAGATCATGCGGGACGACCTCAGCGAGATCCTCTACGAGCACACCCGCCACGACGTCGAGTACGTCTTCGGCGATTCCATCGCGGAGATCACGGGCGACGGCGAGGTGCGCTTCGACAGCGGCTCCGCCCGTCGTTTCGACCTGGTGGTCGGCGCGGACGGCCTGCACTCCAACACCCGGCGCCTGACCTTCGGCCAGGTGCGGGAGGAGTGGATCGGCGCCTATCTGGCCGTCGCCTCCGTGCCCGACCACCTGGGCCTCGACGGCGAGATGGACACCACGATCAGGCCGGGCCGGATGGCGGGGATCTACTCCTCGCGCACGCTGCCCGACGCCCGCGCGTTGTTCCTGTTCTCGACCGACGAGCCGCTCGACTACCACTACCGCGACGTGGACCGCCAGCGGGAGCTGCTGCGCGAGGCGTTCGCCGGGATGGGCGGGAATGTGCCGAAGCTGGTCGATGCGGCCGCGCGGGCGGAGGTCTTCTACTTCGACGAGATCTCGCAGCTGCGCATGGACACCTGGTCGCGCGGCAGGGTCACGCTCGTCGGCGACGCCGCCTACTGCCCGGGGCCCGCCGTCGGCGGCAGCACCAGCCTGGCGGTCGTGGGAGCGTACGTGCTGGCGGGCGAGCTCGCCGCCAACGGCGGCGACCACGAGCGCGCCTATCCCGCCTACGAAAAGGAGATCTTCGCGTACGTCCAGCGAAGCCGCGCCATGGCGCTGAAGGGCGTCAGACGCGTGATCCCGAGGACCCGGTCCGACGTTCTGGCACTGACCACCACCCTCCGCCTGGTCAATGTGCTGCCGCTCGCGGTGAACCGCGCCCTGGCCCGGCTGGGTTCCGGCACCATGCGCCCGCACGACGGCGTCGTCGTGAAGGACTACCGGTTCACGGGCTGAGCACGCCCGCGTCGCGCAGCTTGCGGGCCTCGGCCTCGGGCAGCCCCCACGGGGCCAGGTCGAGGAGCGGGGCGGGCGGCGAGAGGTCGGGAAGGTCCACCCCCAGGAGCCGGGGCGCGGGCCTGGGCTGGCGCCCCTCGCCCACGTAGGACTCGCGCGCCACGTTGTGCGGGTGCTCCAGCGCCTCCGTCATCGACAGCACGGGCGAGACGCAGGCGTCGGAGCCCTCGAACACCGACTCCCACTCGGCCCTGGTCCGCGACCGGAAGGCCGCCTCCAGCCGGGCCCGCAGGGCGGGCCACTGGGCGCGGTCGTCGCGGTCGGGCAGGTCGGTGAGTCCCATGCGGGCGACCAGTTCCGCCCAGAACTGCGGCTCCAGCGCGCCCACCGCCATGTACTGCCCGTCGGCGGTCTCGTACGTGTCGTACATCGGGGCGCCGGTGTCGAGCAGGTTCGTGCCGCGAGGACCCCACAGGCCGCCGCGCGCCGCCTGCGCGAACATGGCGAACAGGATCGAGGCGCCGTCCACCATGGCGGCGTCGATCACCCGCCCCTTCCCGGTGCGCTCGCGCTCCAGCAGGGCCAGCAGGACGCCGTAGGCGAGCATCAGCCCGCCTCCGGCGAAGTCGCCGAGGATGTTGACGGGCGGCGTGGGCCGCTCGCCCGCGCGGCCCAGCATCGACAGCACCCCGGAGATCGCGATGTAGTCGATGTCGTGCCCGGCCGTGGCGGAAAGCGGCCCGTCCTGCCCCCAGCCGGTCATACGCCCGTAGACGAGGCGGGGGTTGACCGCGTGGAGGTCGTCGGGGCCGATGCCGAGCCGTTCGGCCACCCCCGGCCGGAACACCTCGATGACGACGTCGGCGTGCTTGGCGAGTTCCTTGAACGCGCGCGCGCCCCCGGGCGATTTCAGGTCGAGGCCGATCGTGTGCTTGCCTCTGTCCATGACTGTGCTCGCCCCTGGGCCGCCGCCTGCCGTGGAGACGGCGGCGGCTCGCGCGCGGTCCACGCGCAGCACCTCGGCGCCGTGGTCGGCGAGCATCATCCCGGCGAACGGGCCGGGGGCGAGCCCGGCGAGTTCGAGCACCTTGACTCCGCTCAGCGGACCCTCACGCGTGGACATCCCACCAATAGAACAACATTCGGTACGCTCTGGCAACCATCCTCCGCAGCGATCACCGGGTGCCGGAACCCCAGGTATGGAAAACTTGCCCACTGTTGTGGAGGTTCGACATGGTTTCGGAACAGCTCGTCGCTCGGCGGTACCGGTTACTGCGCGAGCTTGGACGCGGCGGCATGGGCGTGGTGTGGGAGGGGCAGGACACGCTCCTCAACCGGCCGATCGCGATCAAGGAAGTGCTGCTTCCCCCGGGGGTGCCTAAGGCGGACCAGGAACGCCTGCTCCTGCGCACGACGCGCGAAGCACGCACGGCGGCACGGCTCAACCACCCGGGCGTCGTGGCCGTCTACGACGTCGTCGAGGAGGACGGCCGCCCATGGATCATCATGGAACTGGTGCGCGCGCCCTCTCTGGAGGACGTCGTCGTCACCACCGGCGCCCTGCCCGTCAGGCAGGCGGCGGACGTGGGCAGGCAGGTGCTCTCCGCCCTGCGCGCCGCCCACGCGGAGGGGATCCTGCACCGCGACGTCAAACCGGCCAACATCCTGCTGGCCGACGACGGCCGCGTGGTCCTCACCGACTTCGGCATCGCGGTCGCCGACGGTGACCCCGCGCTGACCGCCACCGGGCTGGTCACGGGCTCGCCCGGCTTCCTCGCCCCGGAACGGGTGCGCGCCGACGAGGCGGGCCCCGCCTCCGACCTGTGGTCGCTCGGCGCCACCCTGTACGCCGCGATGACCGGCCGCTCGCCGTTCGAACGCGGCGAGGCGATGGCGACGCTCACCGCGCTGCTCAACGAGGAGCCGGACTACCGCAGGATCCCGCCCGCGCTGCACCCGGTACTGAAGGGCCTGCTGCGCAAGGAGCCGCAGGACCGGCTCGGCGCGGAGGAGGCCGACCGGCTGCTCGGCGAGATCCTCGCGGGCAAGCGCCCCGCGGGCGCCGAGGAGCGCCAAGAGGGTAGGGGCGGGGGCAGGGTCAAGGCCATCGCCGCCGTCGCCGCGTTCACCGTGACGCTCGCGGGCGGGGTCGCGGCGTACATGGGACTCAGCTCGGAGCCCGCGCGGACCACGGTCGCCCAGCGCGCGGCGAGCAGTCCCCTGCCCGTCAGCGCGAGCGCGCGCCCGGCCGGGTCCCCGACGCCCACCGCGAAGGCCACGGCCACCCCCACTCCCACCTCCACACTGCCCCGCACGAGTATGCCCGTGCGGCCGTGGACCTCACCCGACGGCTGGTCGATCGCCCGCCCCATGGGCTGGCGAGGAGCCCGTGGCGCGAACTCGACCGAGTGGACCCGCCCCGACCGCGCCGGGCACCTGTCCGTGGAGGAGAGGTACGCCACGGGGGATCCTCGCCAGACCCTGCGCGACTTCGAGGAACTGCTCAAGGAGGGCGGACAGGAGGTCGCCACCGTGCGCCGGGGCGCGGTCAGCCACCGGGGACAGCGCGGCGTGGAGTGGGAGTTCACCTGGACGGCCGCGGACGGCGGACCCGCCCGCTGGGCCCGCGCCGGTCAGACCTACCGAGGGGTCAAACGGGCGTTCGCGGTCGGCGAGACCACCTACGTGCTGTCGTGGACGGTCTCGGAGAGCCAGTGGCAACGCCACCGGCAGCTCATGCGGACGGTGATCGGGAGCTTTACAGTGGGCGGATGACGCCCTGGAACCTGCTCGCCCTGCCGCCGCTGCCGGAGGACCTGCTGCGCGCGCTGCTGGCGCCCCTGGGCGAGCGGGTCCTGGTGCGTGTGCCCGCCCGTCGCGACCGCGAGGCGCTGCTCGCGGCCCTCGCGGACGCCGAGATCGTCCTCGGCGACTGGTCGGGCACCCTCGCCATGGACGCGGCGGCCGTCGCCGCCGCCCCCAGGCTGGCCTTCGTGCAGCAGCCCGCCGTCGGCGTCGACGGTCACGACCTCGACGCCCTCGCCCGCGCGGGCGTGCCCCTGGCCAACACGGCGGGAGTGAGCGCCACCGCCGTCGCCGAATGGTGCGTGGCCGCCGCCCTCGCCCTCGGCCGCCGGCTCCTGGCCGCCGACGCCGCCGTCCGGGCGGGCCGGTGGCCCCAGCAGGAGCTCGGGCCGCGCGAACTGGCCGGATCGCGGGTCGGCATCGTCGGGTACGGCCCCATCGGCGCCGAGTGCGCGCGGCTGTTCCGGGCCTTCCGCTGCGAGGTCGCCTACTGGACCCGCACCCCGCGCGAGGACCCAGCCTTCACCCCGCTCGACGAACTCGTCGCGACCGCCGACGTCCTCGTCGTGGTCATCGCGCTGTCCGAGCGGACCAGAGGGCTGATCGACCCGCTCGCCATGAAGAGGGGCGCGCTCCTCGTCAACGCCGCGCGCGGCGGCGTCGTCCGCGAGGACACGCTGACCGCCGCCCTCGGCGGTCATCTCGGCGGCGCCGCCCTCGACGTCTTCGACACCGAACCCCTGCCCGAGGGGCACCCCCTGCGGGCGGTTTCCGGCGACCTGGTGCTGTCGCCGCACGTCGCCGGGGTCACCGCCCAGGCCACCGGCCGCCTGATCGAGGCGGTGCTCGCCAACCTCGCCGCAGCCGTCTCCGGAGCGCCCGTGAAGGACGTGGTCAACGGCCTTCCAGGCATGATCACCAGGCACTTTGGCGGTTCGCCCTCCACGTAACGGTTTCACCTGCCACTATGAACAGTTTTCGTGTCTTTAACGACCCCGGTCTGTTCCATGGGTTTCCTGAGAGATACGGTCTTACGGACGATCTCTACATAGCTCCAGGGGGTGAACCGTGCCGACATCGATGTCGACACACCAGCGGGCCGTAGAGCAGATCCGGCAGTCTTACGCCGAGATTCCAGGGGGCTCGGCGCCTCGACTGGCCAAGGCCACCTCGAACCTGTTCCGGTTCCGTGATCAGGGAAAGACGGCCAAGCTCTCGGCACGAGACCTCGACGAGGTCATCAGCGTCGATCCCGACACGATGACCGCAGAGGTCCAGGGCATGACGACGTACGAGCATCTGGTGGACGCCACTCTGCCACACGGGCTCATGCCGTACGTCGTGCCCCAGCTGAAGACCATCACGCTCGGGGGAGCGGTGACCGGTCTCGGTATCGAGTCGACCAGTTTCAGGGACGGCCTGCCGCACGAGTCGGTGGAGGAACTCGAGATCCTCACCGGCGACGGGCGCATCGTGACCGCGCGCGACGACAACGAGCATCGCGACCTGTTCCGGGCCTTTCCCAACTCGTACGGCACACTCGGGTACGCGCTCCGCATCAAGATCAGGCTCAAGCCGGTCCAGCCGTACGTGCAGCTGACGCACCTGCGGTACACGGACGCCGACAAGTGCATGGCCGCCATGGCCGAGATCTGCGAGAGCATGCTGCACGAGGGCGAGCAGGTCGACTTCGTGGACGGGGTGTACTTCAGCCCCGACGAGATGTACGTGACGATCGGGCGTTTCGCCGACCGTGCCCCGTACGTCTCCGACTACACGGGTATGCGGATCTACTACCAGTCGATCCGGAAGCGCAAGCGCGACTGGCTGACCGTCCGCGACTACTTGTGGCGGTGGGACACCGACTGGTTCTGGTGCTCGCGCGCCTTCGGCGTGCAGAAGCCGGTGGTGCGCTCGCTCATGCCGCGCCGCTACATGCGCTCCGACTTCTACCGCAGGCTCGTGGCGCTCGACCGCAAGTACGGGTTCACCGCCCGCGTCGATCGGTGGCGCAACCAGCCGGTGCAGGAGGCGGTGATCCAGGACGTCGAGACCCCGATCGAACGGGGCGCCGACTTCCTGCGCTTCTTCCAGGACAAGGTGGGCATGACGCCCGTCTGGATGTGCCCGCTGAAGTCCGGCGGCCGGTGGCCGCTGTATCCGCTGGAGCCCGGCAGGCTCTACGTCAACTTCGGGTTCTGGGGCCTGGTGCCACTGCCCCGGGGACAGTTCGACGGCTACTACAACCGGCTGATCGAGAACACGGTGCACGAGCTCGACGGGCACAAGTCGCTCTACTCCACCTCGTTCTACGCCCGTGAGCGGTTCTGGCAGCTGTACAACGGCGATGCCTACTGGCCGGTCAAGCGGGAATACGATCCGGAAGGACGCCTGCTTGACCTGTACGACAAGTGTGTGCGGGGAAGGTGAGTGATGGCGCTCGCATCAGTCTTTGAGAAAATCGTCGGCTCGGAAACCAACATCGCCTTCCAGGCCTACGACGGCAGCAAGGCCGGGCCCGACGGGGCCGACATCACGATAGAGGTCAAGTCGCCCATCGCGGTCGCCTACCTGGCGCAGGCACCCGGTGAGCTGGGTCTGGCACGCGCGTACATCTCCGGCCACATCGATGTGCACGGCGACATGTACACTCTGCTCGACCGCATGTGGAACATCACCACCAACGACCTCTCGGCGGCCGAGAAGTTCGGCGCCGTGCGCGCCCTCGGCGTGAAACCGCTGATGATGCGCGTGCCTCCGCCACCCCAGGAGGTACGGCAGAGCGCGCTGGCACGGCTCGGCTCCCGCCACGCCAAGCAGCGCGACGCGGAGGCGATCCACCACCACTACGACGTCTCCAACCGCTTCTACTCCTGGGTGCTGGGCCCGTCCATGGCCTACACCTGCGCCGTCTACCCGGACGCGGACTCCTCGCTGGAGACGGCGCAGTTCGCCAAGTTCGACCTGGTGGCCCGCAAGCTCGGCCTCAAGCCGGGCATGCGGCTGCTCGACGTGGGCTGCGGCTGGGGCGGCATGGTCATGCACGCCGCCCGCGAGTACGGCGTGAAGGCCCTCGGCGTGACGCTGTCCAGGCAGCAGGCCGAGTGGGCGCAGGCCGCCATCAAGGCGGCCGGGCTGGAGGATCTCGCGGAGGTCCGCTTCATGGACTACCGCGACGTGCAGGAGTCGGGCTTCGACGCGGTCAGCTCCATCGGGCTCACCGAGCACATCGGCGCCGCGAACGTCCCGTCGTACTTCTCCTTCCTGTACGGCAAGCTGCGGCCGGGCGGGCGCATCCTCAACCACTGCATCACCCGCCCGACCGGCAAGGAGAAGACCTTCAACAAGGGCGGTTTCATCAACCGCTACGTCTTCCCCGACGGCGAACTCGAGTCGGTCGGCTGGCTGGTCAGGCAGATGGAGGACCTCGGCTTCGAGATCCGCCACGAGGAGAACCTGCGCGAGCACTACGCCAAAACGCTGCGCGCCTGGTGCGACAACCTCGACGCCAACTGGGAGGACGCCGTCCAGGAGGTCGGCATGGGCACGGCCCGCGTGTGGGCCCTGTACATGGCGGGCTGCATCGTCGGCTTCGAGCGCAACAAGGTGCAACTGCACCAGGTGCTCGGCGTCAAATTGGACCGTGACGGCCACGCCGGTGTGCCCCTGCGGCCCTCCCTCGACTGGCCGTGAGCCGCGCCGCTCTCCCCGGACGGGTCACCGTCCTGGGAGAGCGGTCTCCGAGGTGACGGCCCAGCGCTCGTGGTCGCGCCAGGCGCCGTCGATCCACTGGAATCGCGGCGACAGGCCCTCCTTCGCGAACCCCGCGCTGCGGGCCAGGCGGAGCGAGGCCAGGTTGTGCGGCTGGATGTTGGCCTCCAGCCGGTGCAGCCCCATCGTGCCGAAGGCGTGGGCCACCAGCAGCCGCAACCCCGCGCTCAGGTGTCCCTGGCCGGGGGAGTAGGACGCGTAGCCGACCATCGCCGACTGGTGCGAGCCCCTGACGATGTTGTTGACGTTGATCCGGCCGACGATCGCGCCCCCGTCGACGGCGCACACCAGGAAACCTTCGTTCTCCGGCCGGTCGAATCTGGACAGGTACTCCTCGAACGACTCGCGGGTGGTGATCGGCGGGCCGGGCATCCAGCGGGCGTGCAGGTCGCGGTGCTTGTGGTCGAGGGCGGCGAGTTCGCCGTGGTCGTGCCGCGACAGGTGGCGGATCGCCGTGCGGAGGTTCTGGGCGAGATAGGCCATCGCCCGATGCTACGCCCGAAACAGCGCGGTCAGCAGGAAGGGAACGCCGAACAGGGGACCGTCCTGCGGCTGCTCCCGCATCGGCCGGATCTCGACCTCGGCGCCCCCGGTGAAGATCCAGGTCGTAGGGGCCCTGCGGCGCGGCGCCGGCGAAGACGTCGCAGGGCCCGATTCGCCGGGATTCCTGTGTCGTCGATCACCTTCGTCCCAGAGCGGCGGCGAATCCCTCCGGGTCGTCGCGCCAGGGGAAGTGGGCGGCCTCGGCCAGCACCTTCAGCTCGGCGTGCGGGAACAGGCCGGTCAGTTCGGTGACCGCCTGCACGGGCGAGTTCAGGTCCAGACCCCCGGCCACCACGAGCACCGGGGCCGCCAGCTTCGCCACCTGCTCCCGGGTGCGCTCCGGCTCGAAGCCGTTCCCGAACAACCGGGCCGCCTCCTCGTTGCGCCCCCAGGCCGCCTCCCAGGCGCGGGCGGCCTCGTCCCAGTACCGGTGGGCGAAGGGGGCGAGCGCCTCGAAGTCCGCCGGGGTGCCCCGGCCCGACGTGGCCGCCTCCAGCGCCGCCATGGCGGGGCCGTACCAGGGTTCCTCGGCCCGCTTGCGTCCGGTGGCCAGCCGCATCTCGGCCGTGACGGGCACGCCGAGCGCGAACAGGCTCGGCGCGACCAGGACGAGCCGCCGCACCCGGCCGGGGTGCCTGGCCGCGTACATGACGGCGAGGTTGGCCCCCGCCGAGTGGCCGAGGAGGGTCAGGTCCGCGAGCCCGAGGTGGAGCCTGAGCGCCTCGACGTCGGCCACCTGCCGCGCGCAGCCGTAGGAGGCCGGATCCTCCGGTACGGCCGAGCCGCCGGTCCCCCGCAGGTCGAGCCGCAGCATCCCGGGCAGTCCCGCGAGGTCGCCCAGATACCCGGACGCCTGCATGGGCCCGCCGGGCAGGCACACCACGGGTTCCCCGCCGCCTGAGGGCGGGTAGTAGGCGAGTTCCGTGCCGTCCGGGGCGCTGAATCTCATCATTCCCGGCATTGTCCTCAGGACGGCAGGGGGCCGCCATCGGTTATCGGATCCGCGACAGGTCCACGACCACGTACTCGTCACCGACCTCGTGGCTGACCGGGCGGCGGTCCTCGTCGGAGGTCTCGGGCGGGTCCCGGGCCGGCCGCTCCCGCCTGCGGCCGCGCCAGGCGCCGTATCTGAGCAGGGGGTCCGTGAACTCCCCGAACGCCGCGTCCCGCCCGACTGTCGCCGCCGTCACCTACCAGGACGGGATTCGCCGCCGAACTGTTGAACGCGGCCCCTGAGACGGCAGAGAAAGAGGGGGTATTGTGCCTCGGTGACCCCAATCTTCCGACTCTGTGATCAGTACGTGGTCAGGGCCGCCGAGCTCAATCCCGTCGACGCCGTCTACATGGGCCTGTCCGGCGACTTCGGGCAGGCGACCGACTACAGTCCCGACGGCCACGACGCCCGTCGCGACCTGGTCACCCAGACCCTGGCCGAGCTGTCCGCCCTGGAGCCCACCGGCCCCGAGGACGCCCGCGCCGCCGCCCACCTGCGGGAACGCCTGGAAGCCGAGGCCGCCGCCCACGACCTCGGCGAGCACTACCGCGAGCTGAGCACCCCCTTCGGCCTGGTCTCGGGCGTCAGGGACCACGTCGACCTGCTGCCGCGCGGCGACGACGAGCAGTGGCACCGGGTCGCCGCCCACCTGCGCGCGATCCCCGGGATGCTGGCCGGCTGGCGTACGACCCTCCAGACCGGCCTGGAGCGCGGTCTGCCCGCCGCCCGCAGGCAGGCGGAGGGCGCGGCCGAGCAGGCCGACCGGTACGCGGGGAACGCTGCGGGCAGCGCCCCGACGCACGCCGACCTGATCGCGGAGTACGGCGACGGCCCCCTCGCGAAGGACCTCGCCGACGCGGCGGCCCGTGCCCACGCGGCCTACGCGGAGACCGCCGCCTACCTACGTGGCACCTACGCCCCCAGGGCGGCCGAGCGGGACGCGGTCGGCCCGGAGAGGTACGCGGTCGCGATCAGGAACTCGCTCGGCGACGACGTGGATCCCCGTGAGGCGTACGCCTGGGGCTGGGCCGAGCTGGAGCGCGTCGAGGCCGAGATGGCGGCGGAGGCCGCCCGCATCCTGCCGGGCGCGAGCGTGTCGGAGGTGATCGCCCACCTCGACGACAGCGAGTACGTGAGCGGCCCCGACGCCTACCTCGCCTGGCTGGAGGAGCAGCACCAGCGGGCGATCGACGCGGTGCAGGGCACGCGATTCGACATCCCGGAGGCACTGCGCACGGTGGACGTGGTGCTCCTGCCCGGCTCCACGTCCGGCGCCCCCTACTACACGCAGCCCAGCGAGGACCTGAGCCGCAAGGGCCGCACCTGGTGGCCGCTCGGCGGCCGCGAGCGCTTCGCCACGTGGAGCGATCTCACGACGGTCTTCCACGAGGGCGTGCCCGGCCACCATCTGCAGCTCGGCGCGGTGGCGGCGGCGGGCGAGCGGCTCTCGCGCCACGGCAGGACGTCCTGGGTGAGCGGGCACGGCGAGGGCTGGGCCCTGTACGCCGAGCGGCTCGCGGACGAACTGGGCTGGTTCGAGCCGCGCGGCTCGCGCCTCGGCATGCTGACGGGCTCGGCGCTGCGGGCCGCCCGCGTGGTCATCGACATCGGCGTCCACCTGGAGCTGCCGCTGCCCGACGGTTCCGCGTGGACCTTCGAGAAGGCGTGCGAGGTGCTGCGCGAGCGCGGCCGGGCCGACGCGCACACGGTACGGCCGGAGATCCTGCGCTACTTCGGCTGGCCCGCGCAGGCGATCAGCTACAAGCTCGGCGAGCGCGCCTGGCTGCAGGCGAGGGACGAGGCGCGGGCCCGGCCGGGCTTCGACCTGAAGCGCTGGCACACGGCGGCGCTGGAACTGGGCCCGGTCGGCCTCGGCACCCTGCGCAGCCAGCTCGCCGCCCTATGAGAAACAGCGCTGTGATTTCGTAAGTGGAAACAGTACGGCTCGCGCCCCAGGGGGGAGGGCGCGAGCCGTACGGGCCCGGTTACCTGAGCTCGCGCTTGAGGATCTTGCCGGAGATCGTCATCGGCAGGCTCTCGCGGAACTCCACCACCCGGGGGTACTTGTAGGCGGCCATGTTCTCCTTGGCCCAGGCGATCAGCTCGTCCTCGGTGACGGAGGCGTCCTTGGCGGGGATGACGTACGCCTTGACCTCCTCGCCGTGCGAGTCGTGGGCGATGCCGACGACCGCGACCAGCGAGACCGCCGGGTGGCTCATCAGGACCTCTTCGACCTCGCGCGGGTAGACGTTGAAGCCACCCCGGATGATCATGTCCTTGGCCCGGTCGAAGATCGAGTAGTAGCCGTCCGCGTCGCGGGTGCCGATGTCGCCGGAGCGGAACCACCCGTCCTTGACGACCTCGGCGGTGGCCTCGGGGCGGTTGTAGTAGCCCTTCATGATGTTGTGGCCGCGGATCGCGATCTCGCCGGGGCCCTCGCCCTCGACGGTGTTCCAGTCGGTGTCGATGAGCTTCATCTCCACCCCCCAGATCGGGGTGCCGATCGTGCCGGGCTTGGTGACCCTGCCGATCTGGTTGAAGCTCGCCACGGGGGACGTCTCGGACAGGCCGTACCCTTCGAGGATCCCGAAGCCGAAGGTCTTCTCGAAGTCGTTCAGCGTCTCGATCGGCGCGCCGGACCCGCCGGAGACGGCGATCCGCAGCGACGTGGGCGCGGTGACCCCCTCCGCGTGGATCTTCGTGAGCAGCCCCCAGTACATCGTCGGCACGGCGGCGAGGAAGGTCACGCCCTCCTTGGCCATGATCTCCAGCGCCTCGCCCGGCTCGAAGCGCGGCATCAGCACGACGGGCGAGCCGCGCAGGAACCCGGTGTTCTGCACGACGGTCTGGCCGAAGGAGTGGAACAGCGGCAGCACCGCGAGGTAGACGTCGCCGCCCTCGGTGCGGGGGAACATCTTGTCGCAGGTCAGGGCGTTGACCAGCATGTTCTGGTGGCTGAGTTCGGCGCCCTTGGGCTGGCCGGTGGTGCCGGAGGTGTAGAGGATGACGGCGGTGTCGTCCGGCGCGGTCTGCACGGTCTCGAACTGGCCGGACATGCCGTCGAGGGCCGCCCAGATGGACTCGCCGTACTCGGACTCGACGGCGAGGGCCGTGGCGGGCAGCACGATGAAGTGCTCGCAGCCCTGTGCGGCCTCGAACCCCTCCTTGCCGCGCTCGCCGAGCGGGAGTTCCGGGGTGCCCTCGAAGCAGATGAGCGCCTTGGCGTCGCTGTCGTCCAGGTGGTAGGCGATCTCGCGGGACTTCAGCAGCACGTTGAGCGGGACCACGGTGGCCCCGGCCTTGAGGATGCCGAAGTACACGAACGGGAAGTACGGCACGTTCGGGCACGCCAGCGCGACCTTGTCGCCCTTGCGGATGCCGCGTGAGACGAGGAGGTTGGCCACCTGGTTGGCGACCGTGTCGACCATGGAGTAGGGCAGGCGCATGTCGCCGAAGACGATGGCCGTGTCGTCGGGCCTGTTGCGGGCGCTGTCCTCTAGCAGGATCGACAGGTTGAGCATGGAAAGCGACGTCCTTCCTCATATCGGACCTTTTCGCTATCTAAGCAGTACGTTCATACCGGCCGGTAGGTAGCTGAGGTCACAAGTGCGTATGGACGGGTACTACGCGCTGGAGTAAGCAAGTACCAGGTTGCTTACCGTCGGGGAGGGCCCCATGGAGTACGACTACGTGATCGTCGGCGCCGGATCGGCCGGCTGCGTGCTGGCCAACAGACTCTCCGCCGATCCCGGTGTGTCGGTCGCCCTCCTGGAGGCGGGCGGCAACGACGACAAGCTCGAAATCCGGATGCCCGCGGGATTCAGGACGCTGTTCAAGACCGACTACGACTGGAACTACACCACCGTCAAGCAGGTCGAGCTGATCGGGCGCGAGCTCTACTGGCCGCGTGGGCGGGTCCTCGGCGGCTCCTCCTCGATCAACGCCCAGATGTGGGTGCGCGGCTGCCGCCTCGACTACGACCAGTGGGGGGTACCCGGCTGGTCGTACGACGAGGTCCTGCCGTACTTCCACAAGGCCGAGCGCCGCGTCGGCAGCAACGCCGGCGGCGTGTACGGCACCACGGGCCCCCTGTACATCTCCGAGCTGCGCAGCCCCAACGTGACCACGACGGCCTTCCTGCGGGCCTGCGCGGAACTCGGCCTGCGCCGCCTGGCCGAGCTCAACGGCCCCTCCAACGAGGGCTTCTGCCCGACCCCGGTCACGCAGGACAGGGGCCGCCGGTGGAGCTCGGCCGACGCCTACCTGCGGCCCGCGCTGGAGCGGCCCAACCTCACCGTGCTCACCGACACGACCGTGGAGCGGGTGGTCTTCGACGGCAGGCGGGCCACGGGCGTCGAACGCCGGGGCGGCGCACGGGTGACGGCCCGGCGGGAGGTCATCCTGGCGGCGGGCACGATCGGCTCCCCGCACCTGCTGATGCGCTCCGGCGTGGGCGCGGCCGGCGAGCTGCGCGACGCGGGCGTCGAGGTCGTGCACGACCTGCCCGAGGTCGGCCGCAACCTCCAGGACCATCTGTCGTCGGGGATGTACGTGCGGAGCCTGCAGCCGGTGACGCTGCTCAAGGCCGAGTCGCTGGTGCAACTGGCCCGCTACCTGGTGCTGCGCTCCGGCATGCTGACCACGAACGTCGGCGAGGCGGTCGCCTTCGTCAAGACCTCGCAGGAGGAGCCGGAGCCGGACATCGAGCTGGTCTTCGCGCCGGGGCCGTTCATCGACCACGGGCTGGCGGCCCCGGCCGAGCACGGTCTCACGCTCGGCGTCGTCCTGCTGCAGCCGGAGAGCAGGGGCCGGGTGGGGCTGTCCGGGCCGTCCGGGCGGGAGGTGGCGATCGACCCCGGCTACCTGACCCGCGAGGTGGACGTCAGGCGGATGGTCGCGGGGCTGAAGACGGCCAAGCAGGTCTTCGGCACCGCCGCGATGCGGCCGTACGCGGGCCCGCCGATGGCGCCGTACTGGGGGCCGGAGACCGACGAGGAACTGGCCCGGTGGGTGCGCGAGCGCGCCGAGACCCTCTACCACCCGGTCGGCACCTGCCGCATGGGCACGGACGCGGCCTCCGTCGTCGATCCGGAGCTGCGGGTGCGGGGGGTGGAGGGGCTGCGGGTCGTGGACGCCTCGATCATGCCGACGCTCAACCGTGGCCACACGCACGCGCCCGCCGTCATGATCGGGGAGAAGGGCGCCGACCTCCTCCTGACCTAGGCGATGGCTTCCACAACGATTGAGGTGACATGACGGACTTCGACCTGTCGCAGATCCCCTTCTGGGGCCTGCCTCAGGAGCGGCGTATGGACGCCTTCCGCCACCTGCGCGGGCGCGACCGGCCGCTGTTCGTGCGGGAGCAGCATGTGCCGTTCGTCGGGGGAGGGCCGGGCTACTACGCCCTCGTACGGCACGCGGACGTCACGGAGGCCAGCAGGAACGCGGCCGTCTTCAGCAGCGAGCCCTGCTCCAACAGCATCCCCGACATGCCCCGCTGGCTGGCCGTGTACTTCGGCTCCATGATCAACATGGACGATCCCAGGCACGCCAGGCTGCGCCGTATCGTCTCGCGGGCCTTCACCCCGCGCATCCTGTCGAAGATGGAGGCGGATCTCGCCACGGCCGCCGAGGAGATCGTCTCTCAGTCGATCGCCGAGGGTCCGGGCGACTTCGTCCAGCAGATCGCCGCGAGACTCCCGGTTCGCGTCATCTGCGACATGATGGGGATTCCACCGAAATTTCATGACATGGTGTTGCGGCGGACCAACGTGATCCTCGGCAACACCGACGCCGAGTACACCGGCATCCAGCCCGACCTCAAACGCCTCAACGTCGCCCAGGGCCTGGTCAGGCTGCTCCGCGCGGGCCACTCGCTCAACCGCCTGGCCGCCCGGCTCGGCGACCGGCGCCGCAAGGAGCCCACCGGCGACCTGGTCAGCCTGCTCGTCAACGGCGACGAACGGCTCACCCCACAGGAACTCGGCTCCTTCTTCATCCTGCTCGTCGTCGCGGGCAGCGAGACCACCCGCAACGCCATCGCCTACGGGCTCAAGCTCTTCACCGACCACCCCGAGCAGCGCGAGCACCTGATGGCCGACTTCGACGGCCGCGTCGCCACCGCCTGCGACGAGATCGTCCGCTACGCCACGCCGGTCATCCAGTTCCGCCGCACCCTCACCCGCGACCACGAGATGAACGGCGTCCCGTACCGCAAGGGCGACAAGGTCCTGCTCTTCTACAACTCCGCCAACCGCGACGAGGCCGTCTTCGCCGACCCCGACGTCTTCGACATCGGCCGCGACCCCAACCCGCACGTCGGCTTCGGCGGACCCGGCCCGCACTACTGCCTCGGCGCCCACCTGGCCCGGCGCGAGATGAGCGTGATGTTCCGCGAACTGTTCACCCGCCTGCCCGGCGTCAGGTCAGTGGGCGAACCCGACTTCCTGCTGTCCAACTTCATCAACGGGGTGAAACACCTCCGATACACCTACTAGCGGCACCTCCGATACACCCACTGGGGCAGTGGTGCGGGCGCGGCCCGGAGCGTTAGGTTTCCGCGCATGGAGATCAGGACTGTCCACGCCAACGGGCTGGAGTTCGCATACCTCGCAGTGGGCGACGGCCCGCTTGCGATGTGCCTGCACGGCTTCCCTGACACCGCCCACACCTGGCGCCACCTCATGCCCGCGCTGGCCGCGCGCGGCTACCGCGCCGTCGCGCCGTTCATGCGCGGGTACGCTCCCACCGAGGCCACCGACGTGGTGGAGCCCGGCGCGCTCGTCGCCGACGCCGCCGCGCTGCACGAGGCGCTCGGCGGCGACGAGCAGGCGGTCGTCATCGGCCACGACTGGGGCACCGTCCCCGTGTACGCCACCACCGGCCGCTTCCGCCGCTCGGTGGCGCTGGCGGTGCCGCCGCCGAACGCCGGGGTGCTCGGCCGACTCGACTACGAGCAACTCAAGCGCTCCTTCTACGCCTTCCTGTTCCAGACCGGCCTGGGCGCCGCCGCCGTGGCCCAGCCGGAGTTCATCGCGGGCCTGTGGCGCGACTGGTCGCCCGGCTACGACGCCGAGGACGACCTCGCCTTCGTCGCCGCCAGTCTCGCCGGCCCAGCCAACCGGGCCGCCGCGATCGGCTACTACCGGGCGATGTTCGGCACCGCCGAGCCCACCGGCCGCTACGTCGCGGAGCAGGCCGCGGTCTTCGAGGGCCCCGTCGGTCCGGTGCTGTACCTGCACGGCGAAAAGGACGGCTGCCTCGCCTCGGCGCTGGTCCAGGACGTGAAGCTGCCCGAGGGCTCCAGGATGGTGACCGTCGCCGACGCGGGCCATTTCCTCCACCTCGAACGCCCGGAGGAGGTCAACGCCCTGGTACTCGACTGGCTGGAGTGAGCACCAGGGCGTTCACCAGCGACGGCCCGGGACGCCAGGGGCGCGGCGTCCCGGTGACCCATCCAGCGGCTCGCCCGGGTCGAGCCGGTCGAGGTTGCGCGCCCTCGGCCGGCGCTTCGGACGGCCCTGTTGTGGGGAGTCACGGGGTGACCACTCCGTACGTACGGTGTACGTACCCGAGGTCACCGTGGAATCATGATCCGCATGACCGCCATCGATTTCGATCTGTCGGATCCGCAGTTCTGGGCCAGGCCGCCGGAAGAGCGGGAGACCGCATACGACCGGCTGCGGGCGCTCGAACACCCGGCCTTCTTCGACGAGCCGGACGTCGGTTACGCACCCAAGGGTCCGGGCTACTACGCCCTCGTCAAGCACGCCGACATCCTTGAGGCCAGCAGGAACGCCGACATCTTCGCATCCGGCAGAGGCGGCGCCACCAGCATCGTGGACACCCCGCCGGAGTTCGCCGAGTACTTCGGCTCAATGATCAACATGGACGACCCGAGGCACGCCCGGCTGCGCCGGATCGTCTCCCGAGCCTTCACCCCCAAGATGATCAAACAGTTCGAGGCGGACGTCCAGACCGCCGCCGCCGCCATCGTGGACGACCTGCTCGCCAAGGGCTCCGGCTGCGACTTCGTCACCGAGGTCGCCGCCCGCCTGCCGCTGAAGATCATCTGCGACATGATGGGCATCGCGGAGGAGCACTACGGCTTCGTCTTCGAGCACTCCAACGTCATCCTCGGCGGCTTCGACACCGAGTACGTCGGCGAGGAGGCCGACAAGCCCATCGACCGCATCCTCCGCTCCGCAGGCGAACTCCAGCACCTCGTCCAGGACCTCGCCGCCCACCGCCGCAGCGCCCCCGCGAACGACCTCGTCTCCGCCCTCGTCACCGCCAACATCGACGGCGAGCAGCTCACCTCGGACGAACTGTCCTCGTTCTTCATCCTGCTGGTCGTCGCGGGCAACGAGACCACCCGCAACGCCATCTCCCACGGCCTGCGCCTGCTCACCGTCCACCCCGACCAGCGCGCACTGCTGACCGAAGACCTCGACGGACGCCTGCCCGGCGCGGTCGAGGAGATCGTCCGGCTCGGCTCACCGGTCAACTTCATGCGCCGCAAGCTCACCCGCGACCACGAGATGAACGGCACGCGCTACCGCGAAGGCGACAAGGTCGTGCTCTTCTACCTGGCCGCCAACCGCGACCCCGAGGTCTTCCCCGACCCGTACCGCTTCGACATCGCCCGCAGCCCCAACCCGCACGTCGGATACGGCGGGCCGGGGCCGCACTTCTGCATGGGCGCGCACCTGGCCCGCCGCGAGATCACCGTGATGCTCGGCGAACTGCTCCGCCGGGTCCCCGACATCCAGGCCGGTCAGCCGGACCGGCTCCACTCCGCCTTCATCAACGGCATCAAGCACATGGAGTGCGCCTTCTAGACCGGCGGCAACCCGGGCGCCGTCGCCGCCGGACTCTCCGCGAGGGCGGCCAGTGCCAGCCCGACCGCCTCGGCGAGCTGAGGATCCCGGCCCGCCACCCGGTCCTGCGGGGTGATCACCACCTCGACGTCCGGGTCCACGCCGTGATTCTCCACCCCCCAGCCCGGCCCCTCCAGCCAGAACGAGTAACGCGGCTGTGTGACCACCGTGCCGTCGGCCAGTTCGAAGCGGAAGTCGATGCCGATCACCCCGCCCCACGTCCTCGTGCCCACCAGCGGGCCCACGCCCCTGGCCTTGATGCCCGCGCTGATGATGTCGCCGTCCGAGGCCGAGTACTCGTCGGCGACCGCCACGATCGGGCCGCGCGGTGAGTCGTACGGATAGCGTCTCGGCTCGAACCCCCTGCTGTGCGTCCAGCCGATCACCCGGCGCGTCAGCTTCTCCAGCACCAGCTCGGAGGTGTGCCCGCCGCCGTTCTCGCGCACGTCCACCACCAGGCCCTCGAAGGCCATCTCCGTCCGCAGGTCGCGGTGGAACTGCGCCCAGCCGGAGGCCACCATGTCCGGCACGTGCAGGTAGCCGAGCCGCCCGCCGGACGCCTCGCGGACGAAGGCGCGGCGGCCCTCCACCCAGTCGTGGTAGCGCAGCCGGGTCTCGTCGGCGATCGGGGTCACGACCACCCGGCGGGTCTCGCCGCCCGACGCGGGGCGGATCGTCAGCTCGGTCGGGTGCCTCGCCGTACCGGCCAGGGAGGCGAGCGGGCCGCGCACCGGGTCGACCGGCCGGCCGCCGATCGCCACGATCGCGTCACCCGCCCGTACGGCGACGCCCGGCGCGAGCAGCGGCGAGCGCGCGTCGTGGTCGGAGGACTCCCCGGGCAGGACGCGTGCGATCCGCCACACCCCGTCGGCGTCCCTTTCCAGGTCGGCGCCCAGCAGTCCCTGGCGGCGGCGCGGATCGTGGCCGTCGGACCCGCCGACGGCGTAGGCGTGGGAGGTGCCGAGCTCGCCCTGCACCTCCCACAGCAGGTCGATCAGCTCGGAGTGCGCGCCGATGCGCTCGACCAGCGGAGCGTACCGGTCGAGTACGCCTGGCCAGTCGACGCCGTTCATGTCGGCCCGCCAGTAGTGGTCGCGCATGAGCCGCCCGGCCTCGTGGTAGCCCTGACGCCACTCGGCGAGCGGATCGACGCTCACCCGGACGCGGTCGAGGTCGATCGAGACCAACTCGTCGCCCTCGCCCGCCCCGCGGGTCTGCAGGCCGTTCTTGCCGTACAGGACCAGGCGGGAGCCGTCGGCGCCGACCTCGAAGACGCGGTGGTCCTTGCCCAGCTCCGCCTTCGCGCGCTTCTTCAGGTCGTAGCGCTCCAGCACCGTCTCGGTGCCCGGCCCGTTGCCGTCTCCGAGCAGGCCGGACAGCGGATACCGCGTCCACAGCAGGGCGTCCTTCGCGCTGCGCAGGTTCCCGTAGCGCGCCGACGGCACCGGCACCGGCACGATCCGGTCGGACAGCCCCTCGGCGTCGATCTCGGTGCGCGGCGGGTCGTCCGAGGAGTTCTCCTCCTTCGTGTCCTCGCCGCCCCAGCCGCGCCCCCGCAGGCTCGGGGCGAACGGGCTCGGCGTGCTCGCCGCCAGCGGTACCAGGTAGGGGCGGCAGCTGTTGGGGAACGACAGGTCGAAGACCTGGGTGTCGTAGACGGGGTCGAACGTCCGGTTCGACAGGAAGGCCAGATACCTTCCGTCCCTGGTGAAGACCGGGCAGAAGTCCTCGAAACGAGGTTGCGTCACCTCGATCGTGGACGTGCCGTCGACCCGGCCCGCCTTGATCTGCGTGACCGGGTCGGGGTGCGGGTGCACCCAGGCGAGCCAGGCCGAGTCCGGCGAGAACGCCGGATCCCGGATGTCGCCCTGGGCGGTCCGGTCGAGTTCCCGCAGCGAGCCCGATTCGAGGTCCACGACGAGCAGGCGGCCGTCGTGCGTCGCGACCGCCGCGTGCCTGCCGTCGGGGGCGGCGGCCAGGTCGAGGACCCGGCCCAGTTCCCCTGCGGCCAGCGTGCGGATCTCGCCGCCGGGGACGCCGACCTCCAGGCCGTCCTCGCCGGTGGCGTCCGAGACCCAGATCGCCCGGCCCTCGGCGTCCAGTGGCCGGGGCAGCCGCGCGCGGATGCCGGGCTCGGCCCGCAGCACGCCCGCCGGGCCGTCGCGGTGGGTCACCCAGTGCGCGGTGCCCCGGATCTCGACCGCGCTCGCCCGCCCGGCCGCGTCGGGGTGGAAGCTCTCGACGCGGCTGGGAGCCGGCCGCCTCGCGCGCGCCGGCCTCGGCCCGCCCAGCGTGATGTCCAGCCGGTACGGCTCGGCCGCCGGCCCGTCCATCAGCCACAGCTCACCTCCGTGGCTGTAGACGACCCGGGTGCCGTCGCCGGTGGCGTGCCTGGCGTAGAAGTCCGTGTGGGAGGTGTGCCGGCGCAGGTCGGAACCGTCGGCCAGCGACGAGTGGAGGTTGCCCGTGCCGTCGCGGTCGGACAGGAAGGCCAGCCGGTCGCCGAGCCACATGACCGACCAGTGCTGCGCGGCGCTGTCGGCGAACAGCCGGGTGAACTCGCCGTCGCCGTCGTCGTCCACCCAGATCTTGGCGGCGGCGCCGCCACGGTACCGCTTCCACTGCGACGCCTCCAGCCACACCGGCGAGACGCCCGCCACCCGCCGCCCGGCGACGGCGACCTCGCTCACCCAGCCGTACGGCAGCCGCTCGGCGGGCCCGCCGTCGAGGGGGACGGCGTGCGCCCAGGTCCTGCTCCGGCTGCCTTCGCCGGCGGCTGTGACGGCGAGCACCCGGCCGTCGGCGCTCCAGCCGCACACCTCGGTCGTGTCGTTGCCCCAGTGGGTCAGGCGTTCGGCCTCGGCGCCGTCGAGTTCGGCGGTGAACACCTCGGGGGTGCCCTCGCGGGTGCCGGTCCAGGCGAGGCGGGAGCCGTCGGGGGAGAATCGGGGGGAGGAGACAGGCGTCTGGTCGGCGGTGAAGCGCGACGCGCGGCCGCCGCCGACGGGGGCGAGCCAGATATCGTCGTCGGCCACGAAAGCGACCAGATCACCGTGCAGATGCGGATATCTCAGGTATGAGCCGTATGCCACGCTTGAAGATTAGTGGCGGATACGCTGTCGTTCATGGCCGATGTACTCTCCGGAATCGGAGGATCCTGGCAATTCGCGGCGGAAGGCATCCGCATGCGCTACGAGCGGACTTCGAAGACCGCCAGGCTGCTCCAGGAACTCGGCGAGCGGCTCGTGCCGTTCTCGGCTGTGGACGGGGCCGTGCTCGCCCCGGGCAAGCGCGGCACCGTCGTGCTCAGGCTGACGCCGCGCCCCGGCGCCGACCCGCTGATCATCGCCGCGGGCGGCCAGTTGCGTGAGAGCCAGGACCCGTACCGGCTCGTCCTGCCCGCCGACCGCGAGACCCTCGCCGAGTACTACCGCGACGAGGTCCGCGCCCTCATCACCGTGTCCGGGCCGCTCGACCAGCCGGTCGTGGCCGGGCCGTCGGTGCCGCGCTCGTTCAAGGGGTGGGACGGGCAGGCGTCCTTCGACGGGCAGGTCGTGCGCTTCCACTGGTACTGGTCGGGGGCGAGCACCCGCAAGTACGACGCGGGGGACCAGGAGTTCGCCGTCTCGGCCATCGAGGGGGTCGAGTGGCGCTCGCCCGACATCTTCGACGGGTACATGCGCCTCAAACTGCGCGGGGTGGTCACCTCGGAGGCGCCCGACCAGGACCCGGCCTCGATCACCTTCGGGATGGGAACGGGTCTCACCCACGAGTCGCTGCCCGTGGCGGCCGCGATCGTCGCGGCGGTCGGCAGGGTCCGGCCGACGACCATCCAGCCGCCCGCCCGGCCGACGGTTGTCCTCACCGCCCCAGAGCCCGCTGCGCTCACGTCCCCAGACTCCGCTGTGCTCGATTCCCCAGAACCCGCTGTGCCCGTCACCCCAGAACCCGCTGCGCTCGCCTTCTCCGGGCCCGGCGAACCGCTGTCCGCCGCCGAGACCCGCCATTCCCCGGAATCCGGGGATTTCGCTCCCGCGGCCTCCGGTGCCGGTCGCCCGCCGGTCGAACCGGCCGCGTCACCCGCCGACCCCCGCCCAGGGCGGCCCGGCCCAGAGCGACCCGGCCCCCATCAGGGTCCGCCCGGCCCCCGTCAGGGCCCGTCCGAGCACGGCCCGCAGGGGCACAGCGGGCCGAACCCCTCCGGCGCGGCGCTCACGCCCGCCGCCGCCATCGCCGACCGGATCCGGCACCTGGGCGCGCTGCGGGACGAGGGCCTGATCAGCGAGGACGAGTTCCAGGCCAAGAAGACACAGCTCCTCGCCGAACTGTGAGCCGATCCACCAGAGGTTCCTGAGGGCGCGCTCACACCTTGCCGAAGGCGCTCACATCCTGCCGAGGTGTTCGCCCGCTCGACCACCCGAGGGGTTCTCCGGCGCCGCGCGGTGGGAAGGTGTGCGGCGGAATGCGGCGCC
>NZ_BAAAHQ010000001.1:76422-117162 GCF_039525605.1 Nonomuraea longicatena
TGGCCCCGGGTAAGGACGGAGTCGTCACGGCGGGACGGGGTCGGAGGAGGAGCGTTCTCCTGGAGGCCGTCAGCCGGAGTTCGGTGGGTGGCGCCGTGGGGGCTTGCCGTGACATGGAGAAAGGGTCTTCTCACACGAGACGCCAGCCCCCCGGGGCCGTCAAGGGACGATGTTGACCAGCTTGGGAGCACGCACGATCACCTTGCGGGGCTCGCCCGACAGGTGGGCGCGGACCTTGTCGGAGGCCAGCGCCAGCTCACGCAGCGCGTCCTCGCCGATGTCCGTGGCCACCTCCAGCCGGTCGCGGACCTTGCCCGCCACTTGCACCACGCACGTCGTCGTCTCCTCCACCAGCAGTGTCGGGTCGGCGCTCGGCCACCCCGCCAGCGCCACCGAGCGGTCGGTGTGACCCAGCCGCTCCCAGCCCTCCTCGCTCGTGTACGGCGCCACCAGCGACAGCATCACGGCCAGCGCCTCGGCCGCCTCGCGCACCGCCGGGTCGGCCGCGCCGGGCCCCGAGTCGATCGCCTTGCGGGCAGCGGACGTCAGCTCCATCAGCCGGGCGATCGCGACGTTGAAGCGGTGGTTGTCGACGTGCCTGGTCACCTCGTCGATGGTCTTGTGGGTGACCCGCCGCAGCTCGACGTCACCGGTCGTGACGTCGGCGCCGGGCTCGCTGGTCACCTCGTTCATCACCCGGAACGCCCGGGCCAGGAACTTCTGCGAGGCCTGCGGCGAGACGTCCGCCCAGTCGATGTCGTCCTCGGGCGGGCTGGCGAACAGCATCGTCAGCCGCACCGCGTCGACGCCGTAGCGGTCGATCTGGTCGCCCAGGTCGATGCCGTTGCCCAGCGACTTGGACATGGCCTTGCCGCCGTTGATCACCTGGCCCTGGCCGAGCTGGCGCATGAACGGCTCGGTGAAGTCCACCATGCCCATGTCGTGCAGGACCTTGACGAAGAAGCGGGAGTACAGCAGGTGCAGCACCGCGTGCTCGACCCCGCCCACGTACATGTCGATCGGCCCCCACCTGCGGACCTTCTCGACGTCGAAGGGCCCCTCCGTGTAGTGCGGGTCGGTGTAGCGCAGGAAGTACCACGCGGAGTCGACGAAGGTGTCCATGGTGTCGGTGTCGCGCCGCGCCTCGCCGCCGCACTTGGGGCACTCGACCTCGACCCAGTCGGTGGCCCCGGCCAGCGGGCTGATGCCCTTGGGGGCCAGCGCCTCGCCGCGCAGGTCGGGCAGCGTGACGGGCAACTGGTCGTCGGGGACCGGCACCTCGCCGCAGTCGGCGCAGTGGATGATCGGGATGGGCGTGCCCCAGAACCGCTGGCGCGACAGCAGCCAGTCGCGCAGGCGGAAGTTGATCGCGCCCCTGCCCCGGCCCTCGGTCTCCAGGACCTCGATGATCTTGCTGATGCCCTCGGTCTTGGTCAGGCCGTCCAGCGGGCCGGAGTTGACCAGCGTGCCCTCTCCCGTGGTGGCCTCACCGGTGTCGCCGGGATCGGCCAGACCGGTGTGCACGACGACGCGGACCGGCAGCTCGAACTTGCGGGCGAAGTCGAGGTCGCGCTGGTCGTGGGCGGGCACCGCCATGATCGCGCCGTGACCGTAGTCGGCCAGCACGTAGTCGGCCGCCCACACCGGGATGCGCTCGCCGTTGACCGGGTTCACCGCGTGGCGGCCCAGGAAGACACCGGTCTTGTCCTTGTCGGTGGACAGCCGCTCGATGTCGCTGAGCTTGGCGACCTCGGCCCGGTAGGCCTCGAAGGCGGGGCGCTGCTCGTCGGTGACGATCTCGTCGGCCAGCGCGGCGTCCACGGCGACGACGAAGAAGGTGGCGCCGAACAGGGTGTCGGGGCGCGTGGTGAAGACGTGGACGGGCTCGTCGCGGCCCTCGATCTCGAAGATCACGTCGGCGCCCTCTGAGCGGCCGATCCAGTTGCGCTGCATGGTCAGCACGCGCTCCGGCCAGCCGCCTTCGAGCTGCTTCATGTCGTCCAGCAGCCGCTGCGCGTAGTCAGTGATCTTGAAGTACCACTGGGTCAGCTCACGCCTGACGACCTCGGCGCCGCAGCGCTCGCAGCGGCCCGCGACCACCTGCTCGTTGGCCAGCACCGTCTGGTCGCTCGGGCACCAGTTGACCAGCCCGCCCTTGCGGTAGGCCAGGCCGCGCTCGAAGAAGCGGTTGAACAGCCACTGGTTCCAGCGGTAGTACTCGGGGTCGCTGGTGTGCAGGCGGCGCGACCAGTCGAAGGAGATCGCGTAGCGTTTGAAGGACTCGGCCTGGACGTCGATGTTCGCGTACGTCCACTCGGCGGGGTGGGCGTTGCGCCGGATCGCGGCGTTCTCCGCGGGCAGGCCGAAGGAGTCCCACCCGACGGGGTGCAGGACGTTGTAGCCCTTCTGGAACCAGTAGCGCGAGATGACGTCGCCGATCGCGAACACCTCACCGTGGCCCATGTGCAGGTCGCCCGACGGATAGGCGAACATGTCGAGCATGTAGCGCCGCTCGCGGGGGTCGGCGGCGTCCTCGCTCGCCTGGAACGGGTTTCGCTCCTCCCACCGCTGCTGCCATTTGGCCTGCAGCGCCTGCGGGTCGTAGTCACTCACGGCTGTCGTCCTTCTCGGCTGGTAGCTGACCCATGAGAAAACCCCCCGTGCGCAACGAGGGGCAGCCGCGACGGCGTGATCTTCAGGGCCGTCGCGGCCCGCTAAGAAGCAGGGTCGCGGAACGCATAGCTCAAGCCTAGCGCACCTCTTCTGCGGAATGCCGGTACTCTTCCGGGGCTCCGGGGCACAATGGCCGTTCCGAAGACCTGCCGAAGGTCCATCCGTTGTGACCTCGTATGTCCCGTTGGAATACTCTCGTCACAGTGGCCTCCCGCAGAGCCCGAACGATCACCGGTGGCAGTCGCCGGCGGATCCGCACGGCTTCGCGCGTTTGCCTGCGGAACCCTACTGGCCACGTGAGATCATGCCGGATGCGTTTAATCCGGACATAACCTCGGGAGGTACGGCAGTAATGGCAACGGAGAATTCCGGAGCACCCCACCTGCCGCCGTCCTGGCCCGAGGTGCCCGCCTCCTGGCCGGACGCCCGCGACGAGGCGGGCGGGCGGCACGGGCGCTCCACTGCGCCGGGCGGCTGGCCGGAGGCCACCCCGGGCGGCTGGCCCGAGGTTCCGGGCCGCGAGCCCCAGCAGGGCGGCCGCCCCGCCGACCCCTTCACCGACCGTCTCTCCCACGACCCCTTCGGCACGCAGCAGCCGGGCGCCGACCCGTTCGCCCAGTCGGCCGGCCGGCCCGACGCCGGCCGCCCGGAGCAGGCGCCGGAAGCCCCGCGCGACCCGCTGCCCGCCTGGTCCAACCTGTCGTCGCCGGCGCCCTGGCCGCCCGCGGGCGAGCAGAACGCGCCCATGCCGCCGCCGCAGCCGCAGCAGGGCGAGCCGATGGACCGCACGCTCGTCCACCCGCAGCCCGAGCTGAACCGCCCCGGCGCCAACCTCAGCCGCGACCCCTCCGACCCCGACCGGCCGTTCGTCACCGCAGGGCAGATCAGCGGCTCGCGCACCCCGCCGCCCGAACGCCAGCAGGAACTGTGGAACACCGTCTTCGGTGAGGACGACGACGACGGCGACGGCGACCGGCCGGAGGAGCGCAGGCCGCGCAGGTACGAGCCGGAGGACGACGAGCAGGGCAAGCCGGTGTGGGTCTTCGCACTGGCGGGCACGGTCGCGGTCGGACTGGTCGGCGCGCTGCTGTGGGCCTTCCTCGCCGGGCCGCTCGCGGCCGAGCAGCCCGAGCCGGTGAAGACGCCGCAGCCGCCGCCGTCCAAGGCCCAGGGGAGCCTGCCGCCCGCGACCAAGCCGTCGTTCCCCAAGATCAAGCGGTACCCCGGCACCCCCGCGCCGGTCGCGGGCACACTGGCGGACACGGTCTCGGGGATCAGCGTCCCGCGCCTCGGCGGCACCTGGCTGCTCGACCAGCGTCCCGCCGTGAAGAACACCTACGGCTACGAGACCCGCCAGTTCTCCAAGGTCGGCGCCGAGGGGTACGCGCACGTGATGACCTCCCAGCTCCCTGAGCGGATGTCCGGCGTCTACGACCAGGAGGACCTGGAACCGGCGATCAAGTCCGTGGTGGTGGACGCCCGCAAGCGCTTCTTCCCCCGTGGGAACACGGTCAAGAAGGTCGGGCAGCAGGCCATCAAGCGCGGCACCTCGACGGGCCTGGTCATCGCCTACGAGCTGACCTCAAGCCAGGGCAAGGCGACCATCGTGGCGGCGGCGCTGAACACGGGCGCCCCGTTGCCCGGGATCGTGTACATGTCGGTCCCCGAGGAGGCCGCGAACCTGCTTCCGGACGTCAACACCGTCCTCCGCCAGCTCAAGGCCACCAACCCCGCCTGAGCGCCGCCCGCTGCGGGACGTCCTTCCGGAGATGCGCCGCGCCGTGTCGTGCCGGGGTCGTCGGCGCGCGGTCAGGAGGCGGGCGGTCAGGAGGCGGGCGTCCTCACGGAAGGTGGGGGGACAGGCGGGAGAGGATCTCCGACAGCGTCTCCGGGCTGGTGGCGAAGTTGAGCCGGACGAACGTCTCACCTCCCGGCCCGAACGCCGCCCCATCGTTCAGCAGCACCTTCGCCTCTCGCTCAAGGACCTCCGCCATCCCCTTGCGCCCGACGTCCAGCCACGCCAGGTACGTGGCCTCCGGCACCGTGTACCGCACCCCGTCCGGCAGCCGTTCCGCGATCGTCCGGCGGTTGCGCTCCAGCGTCGCCAGCGTCTCGGCCAGCCACGTGTCCCCGTGTCGCCACGCCGCCACCGTCGCCTCGACCCCGAACAGGTTCGCGCTGCCGAACAAGAACTCCGGTTGCGCGGCCAGCGCCTCCCGCACCGGCGCCATCCCGATGTGCGCGACCGAACACCGGATCCCGCCCAGATTGAACGACTTGGTGGCCGAGGTCAGCGTGACCGTCCGCTCCGGAAGGACGGTCGCGAACGGGATGTGCCGGTTCGGCGCGTAGACGAGATCGGCGTGGATCTCGTCGGCGATGACCATCAGGT
Source organism: Nonomuraea longicatena (assembly GCF_039525605.1). Taxonomy (NCBI): domain Bacteria; kingdom Bacillati; phylum Actinomycetota; class Actinomycetes; order Streptosporangiales; family Streptosporangiaceae; genus Nonomuraea; species Nonomuraea longicatena. The sequence goes on from NZ_BAAAHQ010000001.1 coordinate 81,488, forward strand.
CGTGACGTTCCGCGGCCTCGGCCAGCGACTCCAGTTCGGCGCGGGTGAACACCCGGCCGGTCGGGTTGTGCGGGTTCACCAGCAGGAGGACCTTGCAACCGCTCAGGTCGGGGATCTCGAAACGCCAGGTGTCGCCGTCGCGCTCGAACTGGATGGGCCGCGGTGGCCGGTCCATCTCGCGCAGCGTGTCGAGGAACGGGTGGTAGGCGGGCGTGTGGACGGCGACGCCGTCTCCGGGCCGCGTCCAGATGTGCAGGAGTACCTGGAGTCCCTGGTTGATGTCCGAGTAACTGCGGACATGCTCAGGTTCGGGACTCCAGCCGAACCGCGCGGACATGCGCTCCGCGAACGCCTCGGCGAGCGGGCCTGCGGTCGCGTCGTCGAGCCAGACCGGATAGCCGAGGTCGCCCGAGGCCCGCTTCCGGAGCGCGGCCACGACCTCCGGAGCCGTCTGCAGGTCCATGTCCGCAACCCAGGCGGGGAGCACACCGGGAGCCACCGCGGTCCACTTCAGTCCATCACGTTCCATCGGATCATTTTAGGATGACATGGGCGAATTGTCGCGAAGGCGAGGTTAGCTGCTCGCGGCATGGCTGAGCGTCCGCGCGACGGCGGACCTCGGCCTCGGCGGCTGTGCTTCTCATCGCGCGCTGGCGGTGGGTGCACGACGGGGCGGCGGCCGTGTGAGGCGGCGACGGCCGCTCTCATTTCACGGCTGCCACGCTTGTGACCAGGTCAAACTCGTACACCACTGCCGCAGACGCAACCCCGCACGAAGGGGCGGTGGGCGTACGGCGAAGCGGTGGCCATATGGCGGGTGGTGGGCATACGGCGAGGCGGTGGGTGTGCGGCGAAGCGGTGGTCCTGCGGCCGGGTGGTGGGCGTACGGCCGGGTGGTGGGCCTCAAGGGGTCAGCTGCTGTCCGGCTGGTGTCTCAAGGAGCCGCGAGCGTCGATGGCCGGTTTCCCGGAGGCCGGTGAGAGCGGAGTCGTGGCGGCAGGACGGGTGGGCGGTGAGGAGCGTCTTCCTGGAGGCCGTCAGCCGGAGTACGGCGGGTGGGGGTGGGACGGCTTGCCGTAACGGCTGGGTTCGCAGTGCCGGGGCGTGGGGATGTTCGCCCTCGCACCCCGGCGGCGCCGGGGTGCGAGGGCGGGTGGGTCAGAGACGGCGGAGGACGGCGACCACCTTGCCGAGCACGCTGGCCTCGTCGCCCGGGATGGGGTCGTAGTTGGGGTTGTGCGGGACCAGCCAGATGTGCCCGTCCTTGCGCTTGAACGTCTTGACGGTCGCCTCGCCGTCGATCATGGCCGCGACGATGTCGCCGCTCTCGGCGACCGGCTGCTGGCGGACGACGACCCAGTCGCCGTCGGCGATGGCGGCCTCGATCATCGAGTCACCGGTGACCTGGAGCAGGAACAGCGTGCCTTCGCCGACCAGCTGCTTGGGGAGGGCGAAGACGTCCTCGACGCTCTCCTCGGCCAGGATCGGGCCACCGGCGGCGATGCGGCCGACCAGCGGGACGTAGGCGGCCGTCGGGCGGCTGATCGTCGGCTCCTCGGTCGAGGAGGCGGCCGTGTCGGGGTCGACCCACAGGACCGGCTCGCCCGGCAGGCGGACCTCAAGGGCGCGCGGCCGGTGCGGGTCACGGCGGAGGTAGCCCTTGCGCTGCAACGCCGTGAGCTGGTGGGACACGCTGGACGTGCTCGTCAGCTGCACCGCCTCGCCGATCTCGCGCATGGAGGGCGGATAGCCACGCTGCTGCACCGAGTCGCGGATCACCTCGAGGATCTTGCGCTGCCTGGGGGTCAGGCCCAGGGAGTCGCGTCGGCGCACCGCGAGGTCGCTGACCCCGCTGCCGTCATCCCGCTCGCTCATGCTCTCCTCCTCGCGCGGACGGCCGCATCACCGGCGGTCCTCCCGATCCGTGGTCTTCGTATCGCACACAGCGACGATATCTCCGTTGGAGAGCTACCTCAAACAATTGTTCGAGTCTTCCTCGAAAATGTCGTCGGTGTGGTGTACAACATCGTACGGGAGTTCGATCGACACCGTGTTCGATTCACTGATCTTTATCGGGCCTTTGGTTGAGGCCGCAACGGTGCGGGAGGTCATCCGATGCGAGCGACCACGACCAGACAGACCGCCGACGACGCCATCGACCACGACGCCACCGACCAGTTGACCTTGCTCGCGGACATCGTCCGATCGACCGCTCACCGGCCGCCGGGGCCTGGAGCGCGTGCGGGTGGGATCGCGATCCCGGCAAGACGTGAAGACGCGCAACCTTCGGAACGGGGGGCCCGAATGGAACGCGGTCGCATCAGCCAGAGCGACACGAGGCAGGCCGGCAGGGGGCGTTACGGCGCCGCGGAGACCGAACGCTCCGGAGGTGACGCCGGGCATCCCGATCGGCGCGCCGGAGACCCTGCGGGCGGCGACGGGCGCGCCGGAGATCGTTCGGGTGGCGGCAGGAGTATCGGAGATCGTTCGGGTGGCGGTGGGAGCCCTCGGGGGCGCTCTTCGCGCGATGTCGGTCCGGGGGGAGCCGGAGGCTCGGGGTCGAGTGGGCGTCCGGACGGTGCCGGCCCTGACGGGTGGCGGGTCGTGAAGCGCGGCCGTCCGGGCGGACCCACGCTGAGGCTGGTGCCGCCGCCCAGAGCGGAGCCTTCGTTCGGTCGTTCTTCCGTGGACGGAGGGGGCGCGAGAGTGGAGGGTGCGGAGAACGGACGGTTGCGGGCGGTGCCGACGGCGAGCGGGGGCCGTGGTCGGCACGAAGGTTCGCCGGGTAAGGGCGATCCGTCGTGGGTCCGGCCGCAGGGTGCGGATGCGTCGTCCGGGGCCGAGAGGGTGCGCGCGGCCGGGTCGTCGGTCGATGGCGCGTTCCGGCGCCCGGCCGACGCGGAGACGGCGGCGGACGCCCTCGCCGGGGAGGCCGGGCATCGGGATTCGGCCGATGCGTTGGACCGTTCCCATGAGATCGAATCCGCCGCTCAGGACGGGTGGGTGTCGAGCGGACGGTCTGCCCGCGACGGGCGGACGTCAGGTGGACGATCTGCCCGTGACGGCCGGGCATCAGGTGGACGGTCCACCCGCGACGGGCGGGCAGCGAGCGGGCGTGCCAGGTCGGGCGATCGGGTCCCGTCTGTGAGGTCCTCGTCGGACGGTCAGGTCCCGTCTGTGAGGTTCCCGTCGGACGGTCAGGTGGCAGGCGGTGGTTCCGCCTCGGGTGGACGGGCGTCTGCGGGGCGGCCTGTCATGCGTGGACGGGCGTCGGCGCCGCCCGCCAGGGGCGGCCCGTCGGGCGGGCGGAGGTTGGGGAAGCGCCCTGCCGGGGGTGGGCGGCGGCGGGGCCGACAGCCCGTGCGGGGCGGACGGGAGCGGGCGGCGCGTGTCCGGCGGCCGGTGCGGCTGACGCGGCGAGGGCGGGTTGTGCTGGTGGTCGCGGTGGCGCTGCTGGTCCTGGGCGCGCTGTGGGTGGGGACTCGGGCGGTCAGCTTGGCGTCCGCGCGGGCTGTGTCGAGTCATGCCGGGTTGCCGCAGGTGGTGGTCGGTCATGGCGACACCCTGTGGACGATCGCCGACGCGCTGCCCGCTCAGGGTGACGCCGAGGCGGTGGTGCGGCAGATCATGCGGTTGAACGGTCTCAGCAGTTCTCTCATCCGGCCGGGCACGAGACTCTACGTCCCACTGCGCTGAGGCCGCCTTAGGGTCGCCGAGGTTGCCGAGACGGCCACCGCAGTCGCCGCCGGTCCCAGGGCGGCGTCGGCGATACTGCGTGGGCGCGGACGGGGACGGGGACGCGGGCACGGCCGGGAAGTCGAACGCTGCTGTGGACGGGGACGGGGACGGGGACGGGGACGGGGACGCAGGTGTGGGCGTGAACGTGGACGGGAAATCGGACGCAGCGTAGACGCGAACGTGGACGGGAAATCGGACGCAGGCGTGGGCGTGGTCCGGGCAAGGCAAGGCAGAGCAGGGCAGGGCAGGGCAAGGCCGCGTGACGGTTGACGGTGTGCGATGGCCTTTGGAGGGCGGAGGCGCTCTGGTCGGGCCGCGCCGCTTGCGTGACGGTGACGGTGACGGTGTGCGATGGCCCTTGGGGGGTGGTGCTCTGGTCGGGCTGCGCCGCCTGCGTGGTGGAGTGGTTTCGCGCCCTCTGCGAGGGGGCGGCGCGCGGGGCGCGAAACCTGCGGTGGCACAGGCGGTCGCGGCCTGAGACCGAGGGTCGCTGACGGAAGCGGTTCCGCCGTCCACGGGGGCGGTGGGCGGGGGAGAAGTGCCCGGGGGAGCGGGGGCCAAGGCGCGAGGGGTGGTTACCGAGCGTCGTCGCGGCGGGTCGGGAGGGCGCCCGAGGGGCGTCTCCCTGGACAGAGGGTCGGGGGCGGCGGCGGGTGGGGTTCGGGGGGCTTCGCCGTACAGGAGAATGGTCTCGCACAGAGCGCGAGCGAGGCCCGCCGAACACCCTGAACATGCGCTCTCACCTGGGATGATGCCTGCCACCCGGGTTGTTGTAACAGGTGCGACACGCCGGTCGCGGGACCGTACGGCGCGCTGATCAGCGACTTCGGCTGCGGCGGGCCTGCCGACTTGCGTTCATGGTCGCTCGCTTCTACGGTTGGACCACAACATCTAGTAGTTACACCGATGTAGTTCACCACAACTTGTGTTTCCGTGACCGCCTCATGGCTTGCCGTGGGGCGCGCGCGAGCGTACGGGGACAACCGCTTTACGCGGCCCTTCGAGGAGGCGAAAACGTGCACTGTCCGTTCTGCCGCCACCCCGACACGAGGGTCATCGACAGCCGTTCCACGGACGACGGCGCGGCCATCCGGCGGCGCCGGACCTGTCCGGAGTGCGGGCGCAGGTTCACCACTCAGGAGACCGTTCTGCTGATGGTGAGCAAGCGTAGTGGCGTCACCGAACCGTTCTCACGGGACAAGGTCGTCGCGGGCGTGCGACGGGCTTGCCAGGGCAGGCCGGTGAGCGAGGACTCACTGGCCCAGCTCGGGCAGCGGGTCGAGGAGGCCATCCGGGCCAAGGGCGCGGCCGAGATCGCCTCCAACGAGGTGGGTCTGGCCATCCTGGGCCCGTTGCGTGACCTCGACGAGGTGGCGTATCTGCGGTTCGCATCGGTATACCGCGGTTTCGAGAGCCTGGCGGACTTCGAGGCCGAGATCGAGCAGTTGAAGGCGGAGAAGGGGGAGTCATGACGGAGACGGTCGGCGGTTCAGTGGCGCGCGGAGGCAAGAAGCCCCGCAAGGGCCTGAAGATGAAGCGCATCTTCACCAAGCCCGGGGTGCATCCGTACGACGAGATCGCGTGGGAGCGCCGCGACGTCGTCATGACCAACTGGCGCGACGGGTCGATCAACTTCGAGCAGCGGGGCGTCGAGTTCCCCGGCTCCTGGTCGGTCAACGCGGCCAACATCGTGACCACCAAGTACTTCCGCGGCGCCGTCGGCACCCCGCAGCGCGAGTGGAGCCTGAAGCAACTGGTCGACCGGGTGGTCGGCATGTACACGAAGACGGCGGTCGAGCACGGTTACTTCGCCTCCGACGAGGACGCCGAGATCTTCGACCACGAGCTGAAGTACGCGCTCACCCACCAGGTGTTCGCGTTCAACTCGCCGGTCTGGTTCAACGTGGGCACCCAGTCGCCGCAGCAGGTCAGCGCCTGTTTCATCCTCTCCGTGGACGACCAGATGGAGTCGATCCTGGAGTGGTACAAGGAAGAGGGCGTGATCTTCAAGGGCGGCTCGGGCTCGGGGATCAACCTCTCCCGCATCCGTAGTTCCAAGGAACTGCTCTCCAGCGGGGGTACGGCCAGCGGCCCGGTCTCCTTCATGCGCGGCGCCGACGCCTCGGCGGGCACCATCAAGTCGGGCGGCGCCACCCGCCGCGCGGCCAAGATGGTCGTCCTCGACGTCGATCACCCCGACATCGAGGAGTTCATCGAGACCAAGGCCCGCGAAGAGGACAAGATCCGTGCGCTGCGCGACGCCGGGTTCGACATGGACCTCGGCGGCAAGGACATCGTGTCCGTGCAGTACCAGAACGCCAACAACTCGGTGCGCGTCTCCGACGAGTTCATGCGCGCGGTCGAGAACGGCGAGCAGTTCGGCCTGCGCGCCCGCCTGACCGGTGAGGTCATCGAGAAGGTCGACGCCAAGGACCTGTTCCGCAAGATGGCCAAGGCCGCCTGGGAGTGCGCCGACCCGGGCGTGCAGTACGACGACACGATCAACGACTGGCACACGAGCCCGGAGACCGGCCGCATCACGGCCTCCAACCCGTGCTCGGAGTACGTGCACCTGGACAACTCCTCGTGCAACCTGGCCAGCATCAACCTGCTGAAGTTCCTGAAGGACGACAACTCCTTCGACGTGGAGAACTTCGTCAAGCTCACCGAGCTGATCATCACGGCCATGGACGTGTCGATCACGTTCGCCGACTTCCCGACCGAGAAGATCGGCGAGACCACTCGCGCCTACCGTCAGCTCGGCATCGGCTACGCCAACCTGGGCGCGCTGCTGATGGCGACCGGCCACGCCTACGACTCGGCGGGCGGGCGCGCGGTGGCGGCGGCCATCACGAGCCTGATGACCGGTGTCTCCTACCGGCGCAGCGCCGAGCTGGCCGGGGTGGTCGGCGCCTACGACGGGTACGCTCGCAACGCCGAGCCGCACAAGCGGGTCATGCGCAAGCACGCGGCCGCCAACGACGACCTCCGCACGGTCGGCCTCATGGACAACAAGATCCACACCGAGGCGTCCAGGCAGTGGTCGGAGTGCCTGCGGCTGGGTGAGAAGAACGGCTACCGCAACGCGCAGGCGTCGCTGCTCGCCCCGACCGGCACCATCGGCCTGATGATGGACTGCGACACGACCGGCATCGAGCCCGACCTCGCGCTGGTGAAGTTCAAGAAGCTGGTCGGCGGCGGCTCGATGCAGATCGTCAACCAGACGATCCCGCGCGCGCTGAAGCAGCTCGGCTACCAGCAGGAGCAGAACGAGGCGATCGTCGAGTACATCGCCGAGCACGGTCACGTCGTCGACGCGCCCGGCCTCAAGCCGGAGCACTACGAGGTCTTCGACTGCGCGATGGGCGAGCGGGCGATCGCCCCGATGGGCCACGTCCGGATGATGGCCGCGACGCAGCCGTTCCTGTCGGGCGCGATCTCCAAGACGGTCAACCTGCCCGAGTCGGCCACGATCGACGACATCCAGCAGGTTTACCTCGAAGGCTGGAAGCTCGGCCTGAAGGCGCTGGCGGTCTACCGCGACAACTGCAAGGTCGGGCAGCCGCTGTCGGCGGGCTCGTCGGCGAAGAAGGCGGAGAAGGCAGAGGAGACCGTCGCGGCCGAGCCCGAGGTCAAGGTCATCGAGGTCAACCGGCCGACCCGGCGCCGGATGCCCAACCAGCGCCCGAGCACCACGACCCGCTTCACGGTCGGTGGCGCCAAGGGGTACATGACGGCCTCCTCCTACCCGGACGACGGGCTCGGCGAGGTCTTCCTGAAGATGTCCAAGCAGGGTTCGACGCTCGCGGGCGTCATGGACGCCTTCTCGGTGGCGATCTCCATCGGCCTGCAGTACGGGGTGCCGCTGGAGACGTACATGAGCAAGTTCGTCAACATGCGCTTCGAGCCGGCGGGCATGACCGACGACCCGGACATCCGGATGGCCACCTCGGTGATGGACTACATCTTCCGCCGCCTGGCCCTCGACCACCTGCCCTATGACGAGCGGGCGGCGCTCGGCATCTTCTCGGCGGCCGAGCGGACGGCGCAGCTGCGCGGCGAGGACCCTGCGGCGCTGCAGGTGGACCGTGAGGCGCTGGCCCAGTCGGCGCCGATCGAGGACCAGCCGAAGGCGGTGGAGCAGTCGTCGCGCGAGGTGACCCTGGAGAGCCACCAGCGGTTCACGGCGGACGCGCCGCTGTGCATGACGTGCGGCACGAAGATGCGTCCTGCGGGTAGCTGCTACGTCTGCGAGGGCTGCGGCTCGACCAGCGGCTGCAGCTAGAAGCAGGCCGAGTTGTAGCGGATGCAACATCCGGCGTTGCGCGCCTAACGAAATAGTTGCTGGTCAAGAGGGGCGGCGAGGTATGTTGCCTTGCCGCTCCTACACCTCCCGGCCCAGCTGGGTCGGGCGTACGTGACGTACTTGACGTACCTAAGGCGACGTGGCACCGTGGAGGTGCGCTTCGCTAGGAGGTTCGTCATGACCGCTGTTCACTTCGACAGCTATACAGAAGCTCGTGCACATCTCAAGGCGCTTTTGGATGCGGCCGAGAGAGGACGCGTGGCAACGGTGCGTCGTGAGTCGGCCGTGACCGCCTTCGTGGATGTTGAAAGACTCCGGCACTACCTCGCGGTGGTCACTCCTTCTCGAGCACAGGTGCTTCCTGAAGCTGGCGGCTGGTCGGTTTTCATTCCGGGGCTTCCTGTCGCCGCGGACGGTGCGACCTTTGATCAAGCCATTGCGGAGATGATCGAGGGCCTCCGTGAGTACGCGGAGGATTGGCAGGGCCGCCTGCTCGACGCGCCGAACCACCGCGAGAACTGGGGGCTTGTGCAGTTGATCAGCCTCAGTGATGACGAGCAACTGCGCGAATGGCTGGTAGGGAAGGGCCGGTGAGTTGGCCCCAGCCTGCCCGTGAGCATCACGACCGGTTCTGTCGGATCGAGGGCTGGCGTCTGGTGCGGAACGCCCGGGGTGGGACGGGGACGCACCATGTCACCTACGAGCTAGATCTTCCCGATGGCAGGATTCTGAGGACCCGGATCTCTCATCCGGTCGACCGAAGCACCTACGGCCCGGGTATTTGGAGTCACATTCTCCGCGATCAACTTCAGGTGGACGAGGCGACCTTCTGGGCATGCGTTCAGAACGAGGTGAGACCCGATCGCGGAGCCCCCGAGTTGCCATCGGAGGCCCTGCCCGCAGACCTCGTGTTCATGTTGATCTCCAGGGTGGGTCTTGACGAGACGACCGTGGCGGGGATGAGCAAGGAGGAGGCCATCGCCCGACTCCAGAAGTATTGGACCGACGGGGTCTGATCCTGAGGGATACCGCACCTTTCGAGTAAGTGCACTGCCCCAGTATGGATTCACCGGAAGGGCGATCCCGGTGTTCCGGGGCCGCCCTTCCGGTGTTGACGGGGGACCTCACAAGCGGAAGCCACGGGTGTCTTTGCATAGGAAGGTTTCCTATCTAATACTGCGATCAGCGCAGCTCACCCCCATCAGTCGCTGTCCGGACCCCATGGAGGTTCCATGCTTCGTCGTGCCCTCGTCCTCATCTTCGCGGCTCTCGCCTGCGCCGCCGCGTTGTCCGCGCCGGCACAGGCGCAGGCGGCCCGCACCGCCGACGTGGAGGTCGTGATGAGCCCGCTCTCGCTCGGCGAGTACTGCGCGGCCCGGGTCTCCCCCTCCTCCACGGTCGGCTTCTACAACGGCTGGCTGGGCTGCTACCGGTGGAGCACCGGCGGCACCGGCCTCGTCTACAACGGCAGCGGCAGCGCCCCCGACGCCTGCCGCTGGTTCCTCCCGTCGCGGGCCTACCTCGGCCACTCCCAGGGCGTATCCCAGGCGCTGAGCTGCAGGTACGCGGGCTGAGGTCCCTCCCGCCGACACGGCGGAGCCGCCGCCGCACGCGCTCCGCCGTACTCGGTCTGTTCTCTCCCCTCCGTCACGGCGGAGCCGCCCCCACGCGCCCCGCCGCAACGGCTCCCGGCCTCTCCCGCGCCCCTCGCCCCCGCGCTCGCCCGCCGTGACGACGCCCCTTACGCCCCGACCACGGACGCCGCGTGCCGCAGGATGCGCTGGTTGACCAGGTCGGGCACGTCCAGGGCGATGGAGTGGCCCACGCCGGGCACGAGTTCGACCTCCGCCGCCGGCAGCACCCGGGCCAGCCGCCTGGCCACGGCCGGCGAGTCGTGCATGGTGCTGGCGGCCCCGAACACCATCTGCACCGGCCGGTCCACCCGGGCGAGTTCCTCGTCCGTCAGCGGGACCATGGGCGGCAGCGCCTGCTCGAACAGGTACAGGCCCGCGAGGGCGGCCTTGAGATCCTCGAACCGGTTGAGCGAGTCCGTGTGCAGCAGCCGGGCCAGCGGAGGCCGGATCGCCTTGGGCAGATACCCGACGATCCCGCAGCCCAGCCCCCAGGACATGTGGCGGATGCCGGCAACCCTGAAGGCGGCCGGATCCAGCAGCGTCATGCCGAGCACCCGGTCGGGGGTGTGGATCGCGGCGAGGAGGGACTGCCAGCCGCCGTAGGAGAAGCCGACCAGGTAGGCGGCCGGGACGTCGATCGCGTCGAGGGTGTCGGTGAGCCAGGTGGTCAGGTCGTGGACGCCGGTGTAACGGCGGGTGTGGACGCTGCGGCCGGCGCCGCCGACCGGGTCGACGAGGTACACCGGATGCTTGGCGCCGATCGGGCCGCTGCTGTAGATCCAGCCCAGGCTGTTGCCGCCCATGCCGGGCAGGAACACCACGGGGGTGCCCTCGGTCGCGCCGGTGCGGTAGAGGCGGGTGGTGCCGAACGTCGTCGGCGCGTCGATCGCCTCCAAGGGGACCGGCCAGTTACGGATGACCTCGTCGTAGCCCGCGAGGTACCGCCTTTCTGCCTGGGCGCTGCGGAAGCGGGCGATTCCGCTGGTGCTATCTGTCATCGGTTCTCCTCACACTTTTGATGAGTCATCTGTATCATAAAAATGTGCCGAAGAGAGTTGATCATGTCGAACGGCGGCGCCAGATCGCCGAGGCCGTCGTCCGGATAGCCGCCACCCGAGGGTTGCAGGAAGCCAGCATGCGGGAGGTGGCGGCGGAGGCCGGGGTGTCGCTGCGGCTGGTGCAGTACTACTTCCACACCAAGGAGGAACTGCTCAGCGGGGTGCTCGGGCACCTGGGGGAGCGGATCGGCCGGCGTGTGCAGGACGCCGTCGCCGCGCTCACGGAGCCGGTCGCGCCGGCGGCGTACCTGCGGGCCATGCTGGGGGCGCTCATCCCGCACGACGAGGACGGGCGGCAGGTCATGCTCGCCTACACCGCCCACTTCACGCTCACCCTGAGCCAGCCCCACCTCGCGCCCGAAGGGCTCGCCCAGGCGGAGGCGTTGCGGGGCTCCGTGGCCGGTCGCTTCCAGCAGGCACGCGACAGCGGCCACCTGGCGGCGGCAGGCGACCCGGAGACGCTGGCCGCCACCGCTCTGGCCCTGGTGACGGGCCTCCAGTTGTCCGTCCTGGCCAACCAGCACCCCGCCGCCCACGCCACGAGCCTGCTCAACGCCCATCTGGACCACCTGTTCGCCCCCTCGGCGTGAACCGGCCGCCGACGCGGACACGCATTTCGCTAAGGGGCGTAACCCAGCACGTGATCGCGCAGCAGGGCTGGCGCGGCCGGGTCGCCTTTCTGGAACGCCTCGATCAGCGGCAGATGGTCGGCGGCGTTCTCCTGTGCCTCGGTACGGAACAACCGGATCGACAGGTGTGTCCAGACCTCCACGCCGAGCGACTCCCACACCGACAGCAGCACCGCGTTGCCGGAGGCGGCGACGATCTCGCGATGGAAGGCGATGCCGTGCTCGACCTGCGCGGCCAGGCAACCGTCCGAGGCCGCTCGGTCCATGGCGGCCAGGTGGTCGCGCAGCGCCGCGACCGGCGGGTCGCCGAGCCGGGCGGCGGTCTCCTCCAGCCCGGCCCGCACCTGGTACACCTCGCGCAGGTCGTCGGCGGTGACGGCGCGCACGCGGGCCCCCTTGTTGGGCAGCGTCTCGATCAGGCGCAGCGCCTCCAGCTCGCGCAGCGCCTCGCGGACCGGGGCCTGGCTGACGCCGAGTTCGGTGGCGAGGCGGCGTTCGACGATGCGCTCGCCGGGCGACCACCGGCCGCCGACCAGGCCCTCCAGCAGGATCCTGCGGATCTCCTCGCGCAGTGGCGCGCGCACTACGGGCTTCACGCAGCCATTAAAGCGCCTCCCATGACCCAATGATCGATCATTGGGTGTTTAATGGATTCATGGAGAAGGATCTGGATCCTCAGGAGACCGCCGAGTGGTTGGAGTCGCTTGAGGCGGTCCGTCGGGTCTCCGGCCCCGACCGGGCCGCTTACCTGCTGCGGAGGCTCGCCACCGGTTCCCGCTATGTCAACACCGTGCCCACGGCGCAGGAACCGCCCTATCCGGGCGATCTCGCGCTCGAACAGCGCATCGCCGCATACGACCGCTGGAACGCCGCCGCCATGGTCAGCAGGGGCAGCAAGCTCGGCCTGGGCGGGCACCTGGCCACCTACGCCTCGGCCGCATGGTTGTACGAAGTGGGTTTCAACCACCACTTCCACGGCACCGACGACCAGGTCTACTTCCAGGGCCACGCCTCGCCCGGCGTCTACGCCCGCGCCTTCCTGGAGGGCAGGCTGACCGAGGCGCACCTCGACGCCTTCCGCCGCGAGACCCTCGGCGGCCTGCCGTCCTACCCGCACCCCCGCGCGCTGCCCGGCTTCTGGCAGTTCCCGACCGTGTCGATGGGCCTCGGCCCGCTCAACGCCGTCTACCAGGCGCGCTTCAATCGTTACCTGCACCATCGCGGCATCAAGGACACCTCGCGCAGCCACGTGTGGGCCTTCCTCGGCGACGGCGAGATGGACGAGCCCGAGTCCACGGCCGCGCTCACCCTGGCCGCCCGCGAGGGTCTCGACAACCTCACCTTCGTGATCAACTGCAACCTCCAGCGCCTCGACGGGCCCGTGCGCGGTAACACCCGCATCGTCCAGGAGCTGGAGAGCGTCTTCACCGGTGCCGGTTGGCACGTGGTCAAGGCGCTGTGGGGCGAGGAGTGGGATCCCCTCCTCCAGGACGACGCCCTCGTGGCCCGCCTGGGCGAGCTGCCGGACGGCCAGTTCCAGACCTTCGCCGTCTCCGACGGCGCCTACATCCGCGAGCACCTGTTCGCGGGCCTGCCGAGCGACCTGTCCGACGACGACCTGCGCCGCGTCGTCGGAGGTTCGCGCGCCGGCCACGAGCCGCGCAAGATCCACGCCGCCTACGACCTGGCCCGGCGCCACACGGGCGGGCCCACCGTCGTGCTCGTGCAGACCGTCAAGGGCTGGACGCTCGGCGCCGGGGTCGAGGCGCGCAACGCCAACCACCAGATGAAGAAGCTCACGCTGGAGGAGTTCCGGGTGATGGGGGAGCGCCTCGGCCTCCCGGTGCCCGCCATGGACGGGGAGTTCCCGCCGTACCTCCACCCGGGCGAGGACTCGCCCGAGGTCCGCTACGTCCGTGAGCGCCGCGCCGCCCTCGGCGGCCCGATCCCCAGCCGCTCGTACGCCGAACGCCCGCTGCCCGCCCCGCAGGAGCGCCCCTTCGCGGCCCTCGCCAAGGGCTCCAAGCAGCCGGTGGCGACCACGATGGCCTTCGTCCGCCTGGTCAAGGACCTCATGAAGGACCCGGAGACCGGCCGTCGCTGGGTGCCGATCGTGCCCGACGAGGCCAGGACGTTCGGCATGGAGTCGCTGTTCCCGACCGCCCGCATCTACAACCCGCTCGGACAGCGGTACGACTCGGTCGACCGCGAGCTGCTGCTGGCCTACCGGGAGGCGGCAGACGGGCAGATCCTCATCGAGGGCATCACCGAGGCGGGCTCGATGGCCTCACTCACCGCCGCCGCCACGAGCTACGCCACGCACGGCGAGCCGATGATCCCGTTCTACATCTTCTACTCGATGTTCGGCTGGCAGCGTACCGGTGACCAGATGTGGGCCATGGCCGACCAGCTCGGGCGCGGCTTCCTCATCGGCGCCACCGCCGGCCGCACCACGATGACCGGCGAGGGGCTGCAGCACGCCGACGGGCACTCCCAGCTCATCGCCTCGACCAACCCCGCCTGCCTGTCCTACGACCCCGCCTTCGCCTACGAGGTCGGGGTGATCGTCCGTGACGGGCTGCGCCGCATGTACGGCCCGGCCGCCGAGAACGTCTTCTACTACCTGACCGTCTACAACGAGCCCCTGCCGCAACCGCCGATGCCGGCCGGTGCCGGAGAAGGTGTCGAGGAAGGCATCGTCAAGGGCATGTACCGCTACGCCGAAGGCGGCGGCGAGGCCCACATCCTGGCCAGCGGCACCGCCGTCCACTGGGCCTTGGAGGCCCAGCGCCTGCTGGAGGAGGAGTACGGCGTCGGCGTGGACGTCTGGTCCGTCACCTCCTGGAGCGAACTGCGCCGCGAGGCGATGGCGACCGACGGCGTGCCGTACGTCCGTCAGGCCCTGTCGGGGACCGGCGGCCCGGTGATCGCGGTCAGCGACTGGATGCGGGCGGTGCCCGACCAGATCGCGCCGTGGATCGACCGGCCGTGGACCTCGCTCGGCACCGACGGGTTCGGCCTGTCCGACACGCGCGAGGCCGCGCGGGCGCATTTCGGGGTGGATCCGCGCTCGATCGCCGACGCGGTCCTGAAGGCGACGGCCTCGACCTGACCTGCGCGTGGAGCACACAGTAAAGAATTGTGGAAAAGGGGCAAATGTCTTGAGATGTCCGTGTCGCCCGGTTTAGCGTGCCTAGCAAGTGCTCGACCAACCGGGCGGCACCGGCTCGAAAGGGGGCGGGGATCCCCATGCGACGCATAAGGAAGGTCAAGACGCCGGCCAAGCGGCGTCCGCTCCAGAGTGCCGACCTGGATCTGCGATCCCCTTCCGGTCGGACACTTCCCTACTGAAACGCTCCTTACGGCCAACTTACTGGTGTATCTGTAGATAACATATGTAACAGAAACATCACGCCGGGGGGCTGAGAAGATATGAACAGACTTGTGGTGGTGCCACCGCACATCGCCAGGCACAAGGTTCGCGACATCAGGTCGGCCGAGCGCCGCAGACGCGCCGTCCGCGACCCGAAGGTCGTCGATCTGCGCGCCTACAGCGGTCGCAACGTCCTCAGATTTCCGGACGGGCCGGTGCCTGCCGCATGAGTCAGCTCTGGTACAGCTTCTCGCGGTACGACGGCCCGTAGTACGCCTCAAGCTCCTCGACGCTCTCGGTCACCGACTGCACCTCCTTGACGAGCCGGGCGTGCGACGGCAGCCCGTCCGGCACCCACTCGTCGGGACGCCACAGCGCCGAGCGCAGGAACGCCTTGGCGCAGTGGTGGAAGACCTGCTCGATCTCCACCAGCAGCGCCAGGCGCGGCCGGTGCCCCTTGACGATCATCTCGTCGAAGAACGGCGCCTCACGCAGCAGCCTCGCGCGGCCGTTGACGCGCAGCGTCTCGTTGCGGCCGGGGATCAGGTAGATCAGCCCGACGTGCGGGTTGGCGAGGATGTTGCGGAAGCCGTCGGCGCGGCGGTTGCCGGGCCGGTCGGGGATCGCGATCGTGGTGTCGTCGATGACGTGGGTGAAACCGGCCGGGTCGCCCTTGGGTGAGACGTCGCAGGTGCCGTCCGCGGCCGAGGTCGCGATCAGGCAGAACGGCGAGGCCGCCAGCCACTCCTTGTCGCGCTCGTGGAGCCGCGCGCGATCCTTGTTCGCCGCCCTGGGCGGCACCTCGCCCAGGATGCCGTGGAGTTCTTGCTCTTCGGTGATCTCAACCCAACTCATGTCCCTATTGTCAGCTATGGGTTAGCCGGCGCAGTTGCCCCATGAGTCGCGGCCGCCCGACGCCTGCACCCGGCCCTTGGGGTCGCGGGTCCATCCGGCGTACTTCACGCACTTCCAGCTGCCGTCGATGTGGCCGGTCTCGGCGTAGTGCTTGTACTTCTGGCGGTCCTCGGACCGGCCGCCGCCCTTGACCTCCAGGTAGGCGCCGGTGTCGGTGCGCACGCCCGCGTACGTGGTCTTGACCGCGGTGACGCAGTTGCGGCCGGTGCGCTTGTTGTACATCAGGTAGACGTGGCCGAGGACGGCGCCGTCGCGCAGCTTCATGGGCCGGTGGCCGTCGGCGACGCGCTTGAAACCGGGGCCGCAGATCTTCTCGGGTGTGTAGGCGGCCGAGGCGGCGTGTGCGGTGGCGGGCAGGGCGACCAGGCCGGCGAGGGAGAGGGCGGCGGCGGCGATCGTTCGCGTGAGCAACATGCGTTCCTTCGGCTGGGTTACGGACATCGACGATCTTCGCCGCCGTTCCGGTCCTACGCAAACCCGATGTGTGGAAATGTCGATATTTCTCGGGTGGGCGGCTCAGCCCGAAGGCTCACGGGGAGCGGGCCTGGTCTCGTGTGAAGGCGGGGCAGTGTCCTGAGCGGGGCCGTCCAGGTCGGTGCCGTGCCCCGGGCCCGCCTCGCCCTGGCCAATGGGCGCGAGGGCGTTCCCCGCTCCCCGGCCGGCGGACGCGAGAGTGCCGTCGGCCTCATGGCGACCGGCGGATGTGGCGGTGCCGTCCGTCTCGCCCCGGCCGGTGGAGGCGAGGTTGCCCTGTGCGGCCCCCGGCTCGTTCCGGTCGGCGGGCCGGAGTGCGGAGATGACCCGGTCGGCCTCGGTGTCGGCGGCGAGGTCCGAAGCCTCTCTGCGCCTGATCACCACCAGGTGGTCGACGGAGATCCGGCCCGCGCCCACGATCCCCAGCAGGACGGCGGCCGCGCCGAGCGCGACCAGCTCGTTGGCGCTGACCGGGTTGATCGGCCGCGCGACCAGGAACACCGCCAGTGCCTCAAGGAACAGCACCACCCCGGTCACCGGTACGGCCAGCCCCGCAACCAGCAACGCGCCGCCGATGAGCTCGGCCAGCATGGTCACCGTCGCCCACGAGCCGGGGGCGGGAGCGCCCTGCCGGGCGAACGACTCACCGGTCGCGATCAGCCCGAGCTGCAGTTTCGTCCAGCCGTTGGCGAAGAACAGGCTGCCCACGGCGACCCGCGCGACCAGCGCCGCTAAATCCCGCAGGACCTGACTCACGCTAGAAATCTGCCCTGATCCGGACTTCACACACTTCGCCCCCGTCTGAGCAGCACCGCGACCGCGAACGCGGTCACGCCCAGCAGCGCGACGCTGACCGCGATCGTGATGTGCAGGGCGTCGACGAACGCCCACCGCGCGGCCCCCAGCAGCGCCGCCCCCGGATCCCCGCCGACGCCTGCGGCCACGTGCGCGGCTCCCGCGAGCGACTGCCTGGCCTGGTCCATGCCGTCGGCGGGCACCCCGGGGATGGCGGGTACGGCAGGGGCGTAGGCGATGGTGGTGATGGTGCCGAGCACGGCGACCCCCAGCCCGGCACCGAGTTCGTAGGCGGTCTCCTCGACGGCCGCCGCACCGCCCGCGCGACGCTCGTCGCAGGAGGACATGATGGCGTCGGAGGCGGCCAGCAGCGCGACCTGCACGCCGAAGCCGATGCCGAGGAAACAGACGGCCAGCAGCACCGGATGCCCTTCGACGCCCCAGCCCAGTGTGGGTGTGAGCGACACGGCGACCAGGGCGAGGCCGCCGCTCATGGTGACCCGCATGCCGAGCCTGGGCAGCAGGTGCGCGGCCACGAGCCCGCCGAGGATCGCGGAGACGACGAGCGGCAGCATGCGCAGCGCCGCCTGGAAGGGGGTGTCGCCGAGTACCAACTGGAGGTACTGAGCCAGCATGAGCTGCAGCCCGACCAGGGAGAACACGCCGAGCAGCACTCCGGCGACCCCGGTGCTGAACTCGCGCCGGCGAAACAGGTCCACGTCGAGGAGGGGGGTGGCCAGGCGGCGCTGGCGCCGTACGAACCAGAACAGGAGGGCGATCCCCAGGCAGAAGACGAGCGCGGCGGCGCCGCGCGGCATCACCCCGCCCGAGCCCGCCTCCTTGAGGCCGAAGGCCAGGGTGAGGATGCCGAGGACGGACAGCACCGCGCTGAGCGGGTCCCAGCGCCCGCGTCCGCGCGAGCGCGACTCCGGCAGCAGCCGGGCGGCGGCGGGCAGCAGCACCAGCAGGATCGGGACGTTGACCAGGAAGACCGCACCCCACCACAGGCCGACGAGCAGCCCGCCGACCAGGGGCCCGACGGCGGCGCCCGCCGCCGCGACGGCGCTCCACACGCCGAGGGCGAAGGCGCGTTCGCGACGGTCGGTGAAGACCTGCCTGATGATCGAGAGTGTGGCGGGCATGATCATTGCGCCGCCGACGCCGAGCAGGGCCCTGGCGGCGATGAGGGTGGCCGCGTCGGGGGAGAGCGCGGCCAGCGCGGAGGCGAGGCCGAACAGCACGAAGCCCGTCAGGACCAGGCGTTTGCGCCCGTACCTGTCGCCCAGCGTCCCGAACAGCACCAGGAGGGGCGCCACGACGAGGGAGTAGACGTCGATGATCCACAGGAGCTGGACGGCGGAGGGTTCCAGCGCGGCCGTCAGCGCGGGGACCGCGATGTGCAGGACGGTCGCGTCGACGGTGATGAGCAGCAGGCTCAGGCACAGCAGGACGAGCACGGCCCAGCGGTTGCGCACCGGCTCGGGGCCTGGGCGCCGGAGGGCGGGCGCGGGGCGGACGGCGGTCATGCGACCGTCGGACGTCGGGCCCTCCTGAACATGCGTGGCAGCTTAGGCGAAGACCGGCACCCGGCAAAGGAATATCGAGTGATTCGCCCCGCCACCCACCTCATACAGGGATATGTCGGTGTAAATGTGGGCAGGCGAGGTCACATGGCAGCACCGACGTCATTACCGTATCCCTGTAACGGTCACGGCTACCTGGCGTGTCAGGTCCGCCCAATCCCCCGTCCGGTGCGGTATAACCGGGGTCGTACCGGGGAGGCGTGATGCGGGAGACCGGCAGGGCCCGACCGGCGGGAAGGACCGCCGCCAGGGATCTGTTCGAGCAGGTGCGGCTGCGATATTTCCAGCTCCCTCCGGCCGTGCGCAAAGCGCTCTACGTCGGCGTGCTGGTGGTCGCCGTCGGCATGGGGGCCGCACTCGGCTGGGAGCTGTTCGCGACCTTCCTCACCAGCCTGACGCTGCTCGGCTTCGCCGCCCTCACCCTCCACTTCCCGCGCGCCGCCGCGACCGTGCTCGTCGTGGCCGCCTGGAGCACGCTGGCCTTCGCCGTCTTCTCCCACCTGTTCCCCCGATCCTTCGTCCCCACCCTCCTGCTGGTGCTCGGCGTCCTGGTGGCGGGCGCCGCCCACCTGATCCGGTGGGTACCGCCGTGGCTGACCACGCTCATGGCCCTCGCCCCCGCCGGCGCGCTCGCCGCGGCGCTGTCGCCGGTGTCGGAGTCCATCGCGCTGTGGGCCGCCGTCGGGTGCGCCGCGATCGTCCTCGTGGTGCGCTTCATCGCCGCCCGCCGCGCGCGGGCCCGGCTGAACGCCGACGAGCAGGTCCGCGTCAGGGTCCGCGAGGGCAGGCAGGAACAGCCGCAGGACCGCGCCGCCGCACCCCAGCCGATCTCGGTCGAGGAGGCGCTGGCCGAACTGGAGAACATGATCGGACTGGCCCCCGTCAAGGAGCAGGTGCGCTCGATCGCCGCCTCCATCGAGGCCACCCGGCTGCGCGCCGAGGCGGGCTATGCCGCCGAGCGCCCCACCAGGCACTTCGTGTTCGTCGGCCCGCCCGGCACCGGCAAGACCAGCGTCGCCCGCACCCTCGCCAAGATCTTCTACGCCTTCGGGCTGCTGGAGACCCCGCAGGTGGTCGAGGCACAGCGCGCCGACCTGGTCGGCGAGTTCCTCGGCGCCACCGCGATCAAGACCAACGAACTGGTCGACCGGGCGCTCGGCGGCGTGCTGTTCATCGACGAGGCCTACGGCCTGGTCAATTCGGCGGACGGCCAACCCGACCGCTTCGGCGCCGAGGCCGTGCAGACCCTGCTCAAGCGGGCCGAGGACGACCGCGAACGGCTGATCATCATCCTGGCCGGCTACGAGCAGGAGATGACCGGCTTCCTCGCCTCCAACCCCGGCCTGGCCAGCAGGTTCGCCACCCGCGTGCGCTTCCCCAGCTACGCGCCGGGCGAACTCGCCGACATCACCGCGCTGCTGCAGCGGCGCAGGGGCGACCGCATGGCGCCCGACACCGCCGCCGCCCTCCTCGGGCGCTTCGAGGACGTCCACCGGCGCGCGCTGGTCGACGAACTCGGCAACGCCCGCTTCGTCCGCAGCCTCGTCGAGGCCGCCGCACAGGCCCGCGACGTGCGGGTCGTCGGCGCGGGCGGCACCCCGAGCACCGAGGACCTGGTCACCACCGCCACCGCCGACGTCACCAAGGCCTTCGACGAGCTCACCTCCAGGTTCCGCGGCCACACCGCCACGCCGACCCTTGAGGAGGCACTGGCCGACCTCGACCGCATGGCCGGGCTGCTGCCGGTCAAGCGGCAGGTCCACGCCATCGCCGCCCAGCTCCAGGTCGCCCGGATGCGGCAGGAGCGCGGCCTGCCCACGCCGCCGCAGACGCGCCACTTCGTGTTCGTCGGCCCGCCCGGCACCGGCAAGACCACCGTGGCCCGGGTGCTCGGGCGCGTCTTCGCCGCGCTCGGGCTGCTGTCGCGGCCCGACGTGGTCGAGGCCCACCGCGCCGACCTCGTCGGCCAGCACCTCGGCGCCACCGCGATCAAGACCAACGAACTGGTCGACCGGGCGCTCGGCGGCGTGCTGTTCGTCGACGAGGCATACAGCCTGGTCAACCCCGGCTACGCGGGCGGCGACGCCTTCGGCGCCGAGGCCGTGCAGGCCCTGCTCAAGCGGGCCGAGGACGACCGCGACCGGCTGGTCGTCGTGCTCGCCGGGTACGAGCGCGAGATGGACGCCTTGCTCGCCACCAACCCCGGCCTCGGCAGCCGCTTCAACCAGCGCGTCGCCTTCCCCAGCTACACTCCCGGCGAACTGTCCGAGATCGCCGCGCTGCTCGCGGACAAGTCGGGCGACCGCTTCGACGAGGCCGCGCTGCGCGACCTCGACGAGGTGTTCGGCTGGGTGTGCGGAGAGCGCCTGATCGACGGCCTCGGCAACGGGCGCTTCGCCCGCTCGCTGTTCGAGCGGGCCGCGCTCCGGCGCGACGTGCGCCTGGCCGCGCTCGGCGGCGACGCCAGCTCCGCCGAGCTCACCACCATCACCAGCGCCGACGTCCGCGCCGCCGTGGACGAACTTTCCGGACGCTAACCAGACGCCACTTTGGCACTTGCCTGCGACCCGACCGTCACATGGTGTAGCACTATGACTACGGAGGGGAGGGGTCGATGGCGGGTTTCCTGGTGCGCAGGGTGCTCAACTACGTGGTGCTCGTCGCCGTCGCGTCGAGCCTCGCCTATATGCTCGCCGCCGTCGCGCTCGACCCCCGCTCCAACTACGCCGACCGCACCCCGCCCCCGCCGCCCGCCGTCGTCGACGCCCAGCTCAGCGCGCTCAACCTCAACGACAAGACCCCGCTCATCCAGAGGTATGCCACCTGGGCCGCCGGAGTCCTGCACGGCGACTTCGGCAGAAGCGTCACGGGCGCCTCCGTCAACGACGACATCCAGCGGCGCATCGGCGTCACCTTCCGGCTCGTCATGCTGGGCCTGATCTGCGGCAGCCTGGTCGGCGTGATCGTCGGCGCCTACGCCGCGGTCAAGCAGTACGGCTGGTTCGACCGGCTGAGCTCCGCCCTGTCCTTCGTGGTGCTCGCCATCCCCGTCGTCGTGCTGGCCACCATGCTGATCATCGTCGGCACCTGGGCCAACGACAACGTGTTCGGCTTCAAGCTCTTCCTCGTCAGCGGCGAGTACTCCGTGGGCCTGCAGGCCGGGTTCTGGGGCAGCCTGCTCGACCGCCTCCAGCACCTCATCCTGCCGACGATCTCGCTGTCGCTCGCCCTCATCGCGACCTTCAGCCGCTACCAGCGCAACATGATGCTCGACGTGCTCGACGCCGACTTCATCCGCACCGCGCGGGCCAAGGGGCTGAGCAGGCGGGCCGCGCTGACCAGGCACGCGCTGCGCACCGCGCTCGTGCCCGTCGTCACCTACTTCGCCTTCACCTTCGGCACGCTGCTGACCGGCGCCACCTTCACCGAGAAGATCTTCGGCTGGCACGGGCTCGGCGAGCAGCTCATCAACTCGATCTTCACCAACGACGTCAACACGGTGGCCGCCATCGCCTTCCTCGCCGCCGTCGCGATCCTGCTGGCCTCGCTGGCCGCCGACCTCATGCACGCCGCCCTCGACCCCCGGGTGCGAGCCGGATGAGCCTGCAGGAGGAGGAACTCGCCGAGGAACTGACCGTCCCCGCACGGCCGCCGTCGCGGCTGCGCACGGTCGCCCGCCGCTTCTTCCGTACGCCGCAGGGGCTGGTGGGCTTCGCCGTACTGGCGCTGATGTTCCTGCTGGCCTTCGTCGGGCCGCTGTTCAGCCCGTGGACCTACACCGACAAGGACTTCACCGCCTTCCTGCAGCCGCCCTCGCCGCAGCACTGGTTCGGCACCCTGCAGACCGGCGCCGACGTCTACGCCGTCACCCTGCGCGGCATGCAGAAGTCGCTGATCGTCGGACTGCTGGCCGCGCTGCTGTCCACCGCGCTGGCCGCCCTGATCGGCGCCTTCGCCGGATACTTCCTCGGCTGGACCGACCGCGCGCTGAGCTGGTTCACCGACCTGCTGCTGGTGCTGCCCGCCTTCCTCATCCTCGCCATCATGTCGCCGCTGTTCGGCACCGGGCAGTGGCCGCTGTTCGTGGTCATGCTGGCGCTGTTCCTGTGGATGGTCACCTCCAAGATCGTCCGGGGGATGACGGTGTCGCTGAAGCAGCGCGAGTTCATCCAGGCGGCCAGGTTCATGGGCGTGCCGCCCGCGCGCATCATCTTCCGCCACGTGCTCCCCAATCTGTCGTCGCTGCTCATCGTCGACGCCACCCTCAACGTCAGCGCCGCCATCCTCACCGAGACCTCGCTGTCGTACTTCGGCTTCGGCATCCAGCCGCCCGACGTGTCCTTCGGCACCCTCATCGCCGACGGCGCGGGCACCGCCACCTACGCGCCCTGGACGTTCTGGTTCGTCGCCGTCCTGCTGGTGGTCACCGTGCTCGCCGTCAACCTGGTCGGCGACGCGCTGCGCGACGCCTTCGACCCCGCCGCCGCCCACCGGGGCAGGCGCCGATGACCGAACCCGTGCTCGAAGTGCGCGACCTGTGCGTCTCCTTCGGCGACGTGCGGGCGGTGCGGGGAGTCAGCTACGCCGTACGGCCCGGCGAGGTCCTGGGCATCGTCGGCGAGTCCGGCTCCGG
Organism: Nonomuraea longicatena; assembly: GCF_039525605.1. Taxonomy (NCBI): domain Bacteria; kingdom Bacillati; phylum Actinomycetota; class Actinomycetes; order Streptosporangiales; family Streptosporangiaceae; genus Nonomuraea; species Nonomuraea longicatena. Next base: position 104,626 of record NZ_BAAAHQ010000001.1, read on the forward strand.
CAAGTCGGTCACCTCCGCAGCCGTCATGGGCCTGCTGCCGCCCGGTGCCCGCGTCACCGGCTCGGTCCGGCTGCACGGCAAGGAGCTGATCGGCGCCCGTGAGAAGGAACTGACCGCCCTGCGCGGCAAGACCGTCTCCATGGTGTTCCAGGACCCGCTGTCCGCGCTCACCCCCGTCTACCGGGTCGGCGACCAGATCGCCGAGGCCGTGCGCGTACACCAGCGGGTGAGCAGGGAGCAGGCCATGGTCAGGGCCGTCGAACTGCTCGACCTGGTCGGCATCCCCCACCCGGCCGAGCGCGCGCTGGCCTTCCCCCACGAGTTCTCCGGCGGCATGCGCCAGCGCGCCGTCATCGCCATGGCGATCGCCAACGACCCCGACGTGATCATCTGCGACGAGCCGACCACCGCGCTCGACGTGACCATCCAGGCCCAGGTGCTGGAGGTGCTGAAGACCGCCCAGCGGGAGACCGGCGCCGCCATCGTCATGATCACCCACGATCTGGGGGTGGTGGCCGGGTTCGCCGACCGCGTGCTGGTCATGTACGCGGGCCGGCCCGTCGAGGTCGGCGCGGTCGACGACATCTACTACCGGCCGCGCATGCCGTACACGGTGGGGCTGCTCAACTCCATCCCACGCCTCGACCAGGGCGAACGCAGGCCGCTGGTGCCGATCGAGGGGGCGCCGCCGTCGCCGTCCGCGCTGCCGCCGGGCTGCCCGTTCGAGCCGCGCTGTCCGCTGGCGCTGCCCGAGTGCAGGGGCGCGGAACCGGCGCTGACCGAGGTGGCGCCCGGCCACGAGGCCGCCTGCATCCGCTGGGCCGAGGTCACCGCCGCGCCTCCGCCCGCGGCGTCCGCGGCGGCGTTCGTGCTGGAGCCGAGGACGGGCCGCGAGGTGGTGCTGCGGGTCGACCGGCTCGTCAAGGAGTATCCGCTGATGCGCGGCTCGGTCTTCAAACGCCGGGTCGGCACCGTCCACGCGGTCGCGGGCGTCAGCTTCGACGTCCGCGAGGGCGAGACCCTGGGCCTGGTCGGCGAGTCCGGCTGCGGCAAGACCACCACCCTCATGGAGATCCTGGAGCTGGTGCGGCCGCAGAGCGGCCGCATCGTCGTCCTCGGCCGCGACACGGCCGGGCTCGGCGGCGGGGACCGCATGGCCATCAGGCGCGACCTCCAGGTCGTCTTCCAGGACCCGCTGGCCTCGCTCGACCCGAGGATGACCGTCCACGACATCCTCCTTGAGCCGCTGCGCACCCACCGGCGCCGCCGCGCCGCGCGCCGCGTGGGCGAACTCCTCACGCTCGTCGGCCTCGACCCCTCCCACGCCGCCCGCTACCCGCAGGACTTCTCCGGCGGCCAGCGCCAGCGCATCGGCATCGCCCGCGCGCTCGCCCTCGAACCCCGGCTGCTCGTGCTCGACGAGCCCGTCTCCGCCCTCGACGTCTCCATCCAGGCCGGAGTGATCAACCTGCTGGGCTCGCTCAAGCAGCGGCTCGGACTGTCCTACCTGTTCGTCGCCCACGACCTCGCCGTGGTCCGCTACATCGCCGACCGGGTGGCGGTCATGTACCTCGGGCGCATCGCCGAGATCGGCCACGTCGACGCCGTCTACGACACCCCCATGCATCCCTACACCCGGGCCCTGTTGTCGGCGATCCCGCTGCCCGACCCCGCGCAGGAGCGGACCCGGCGGCGCATCCTGCTCGACGGCGACCTGCCGAGCCCCGCCGACCCGCCGTCCGGCTGCCGCTTCCGCACCCGCTGCCCCGTGTTCAGGGGGCTGTCGCAGCAGGAGCGGCGCCGGTGCGCGGACCTTGAGCCGGACGTCCGGCCCTTCGGCCGCGACCACGGCGTGGCCTGCCACTACGCAGACAAGCTCGAAGTCGTCTAGATCCACGAGGAGTGCGCGCATGAAGGCAGCACGACTGGCCATGGCGGCCGCCCTGACAGGCGCGCTCGCCCTTTCCGGGTGCGCGAGCAAGGGCGGAGGCGGCAGCGGCGGCGTGAGCGGCCCGGACACCGGCACGTCGGTCAAAGCCTTCGACATCAACCTCCAGCCGCGCGAGCGCGTCAAGGACGGCGGCACCCTGCGCTGGGGCATCAACGAATTCCCCTCGCAGTGGAACCGCAACCACGTCGACGGCAACCTCGCGGTGGCCGCCCAGGTCAGCAACGCGTTGCTGCCGTCGGCCTTCATCTCCAACGAGAACGCGGAGGTCCGGGTCAATCCGGACTACGTCGCGCAGGCCGAGGTCACCTCCACCGACCCCAAACAGGTCATCACCTACACGCTCAACCCCAAGGCCAGATGGTCGGACGGTGAGCCGGTCACCTGGGCCGACTACGCGGCCCAGTGGAAGGCGCTCAACGGCCGCGACAACGCCTACCGGATCGTGTCCGCCACCGGTTACCAGGACATCGAGAAGGTCGCCAAGGGCAAGGACGACTACGAGGTCGTGGTCACCTTCAGCAGGCCGTTCGGCGAGTGGAAGTCGCTGTTCGGCCCGCTGCTGCCCCGCTCGACCAACGCAAACCCGCAGCAGTTCAACAACGCCTGGCTGAACCGCATCCCGGTGACGGCGGGCCCCTTCCGGTTCAAGGGCTTCGACCAGACCGCCAAGACGATCACGCTGGTCCGCGACGACAAGTGGTGGGGCGACCGGGCCAAGCTCGACCAGATCATCTACCGGGCCTCCGAGCAGGACTCCCTCATCGGCGCGTTCGGCAACGGCGAACTCGACATCACCGACATCGGTCCGTCCGCGCCCGACTACGCGCGTGCCAAGGCCACCAAGGACGCCCAGGTACGGCAGGCGGCCGGCCCCGACTTCCGGCACCTCACCTTCAACGGCTCCACCGGCCCGCTGAAGGACCCCGCCGTCCGGCAGGCGATCCAGCTCGGCATCAACAGGCAGGCCATCGCGCAGTCCGACCTCCAGGGTCTCGACTGGCCCTCCACGCTGCTCAACAACCACTTCTTCATGAACACCCAGGAGGGCTACCAGGACAACGCCGGCGTGCTCGGCGTCTACAACCCGGAGAAGGCCAAGCAGCTTCTCGACGCCGCCGGGTGGCGGCTCAGCGGCGCCGTACGCCAGAAGGACGGCAAACCGCTCAGCCTGCGCTTCGTGGTGCCGACCGGCGTACAGCTCAGCAAGTCGGAGGGCGAACTGGTGCAGAGCATGCTCGCCCAGATCGGGGTGCAGCTCACCCTTCAGGCGGTGCCGAGCGACGACTTCTTCACCAAGTACGTCATCCCCGGCAACTTCGACATGACGCCGTTCTCCTACATCGGCACCCCGTTCCCGCTGTCCAGCAGCTACGGCGTCTACGTCGACTCGCCCGACGGCGGCAAGACGTGGAACGCCAACTTCGGGCGCAGCGGCTCGCCGGAGATCGACCAGGCGATGTCGCGGGCGGCCCAGTCGCTCGACCCGGCCGCCGTCCGCGCCGACACCAACGCCGCCGACGCCCTCATCTGGAAGGAAGTCAACGTGCTGCCGCTCTACCAGCGCCCGCAGAACGTGGCCGTCGCCCGGTCGCTGGCCAACGTGGGCGCGCGCGGCTTCTACGACCTGCGCTACGAGGACATCGGCTTCACCGGCTGACCCTACTCGGCTCGCTCGGCCCGGCCGAGCCGCCAGTAGCCCATGAAGGCCACGGCGCGGCGGTCCATGCCGCGCTCGGCCACCAGGTGCCGCCGCAACGTCCTGATCACCGCGGCCTCACCGGCCAGCCAGGCGTAGACGGAGCCGGACGGCAGCGTCTCCTCCGGCACCTCCCACAACTCGGTCGTGTCGACGTCCACGTCCTCCAGGTCGCCGCCCGTCGTCCGGCGGGGCAGCACCCGCTCGGCGGCGTCCTGGACGGCGGGCACCAGCAGGCCGCCCCATGCGGCGCCCTCGCGGGCCAGCCAGCTCACCTTCACCCCGGCGGGCGCCTTCACGGGCAGCACGTCGCCCGCGTGCGGCACCTCCAGCAGCGCCTCCCCGGCGAACCCGTCGGGCAACTGCGACAGGATGGTGAGGATCGCGGGGGTCGCGGTCTCGTCACCGGCCAGCAGCACGGTCCCGCAGTCGGCGGGCGGCCGGAACTCCAGGCCGCCGTGGACCCCGTCGAAGCGGGAGTCGGGGCCGAACAGCACCGCCTCGCCGCCCGGTTCGACCCGGTTGATCCACTGGGCGGCCGGGCCGCCGTCGCCGTGGAGGACGAAGTCCACGTCCACCTCGCCGCGTTCGGCCCGCACCGCCCGCACGGTGTAGGTGCGCAGCGGGTTGCGCACCTCCTCCGGCTGGCCGCGCCAGGCCGCGAACCAGTCGGCGCCGCGCGGGAATCCGGACACGCCGTGCGCCGGGATCGGCAGGACCACCTTGATGCGCTGGTCGAAGCCGTTGTCCGCGAAATGGCGCAGGTCCTCGCCGGCGAACGTCACACGGGCGAACGACGGGCTGAGTCGCGCCAGCCCCCTCACCTGGACGTCGAATGTGCGGAAAGGTGCGATCACGAAGAACTCCTCACGGGGACGCCGCTGTGGTGGCGTCCCATCGGTATGACCATCGGGGTCTCGCTGACGGGGTCGAGGGCGACCCGGCAGCGCAGGCCGAAGACGTCCTGCACGGTCTCGGCGGTGACGACGTCGGCCGGTGCGCCCTCGGCGGCGATCCGGCCGTCCTTCAGCGCCACCATGTGGTCGGCGTACCGGCAGGCCTGGTTGAGGTCGTGCAGGACCATGACGATCGTGCGGCCCTCGTTCCTGTTGAGGTCCACGACCAGGTCGAGCACGTCGATCTGGTGGGCCAGGTCGAGGTAGGTGGTCGGCTCGTCCAGCAGCAGCACGGCGGTCTCCTGCGCGACGGCCATCGCGATCCAGGCGCGCTGGCGCTGCCCGCCGGACAGCTCGTCCACCGGGCGGTCGGCCAGCTCCGCGATCCCGGTGGCGGCCAGGGCGGCGCGCACCGCCCGCTCGTCGGCCGTCGACCACTGCCGCCACCACGTCTGGTGCGGCGAGCGGCCCCGGTTGACCAGGTCGAGCACGGTCAGGCCCTCCGGCGCGACCGGCGTCTGCGGCAGGATGCCGAGCCGCTGGGCCAGTTCCCTGGTCGGGATCGACTGCAGCGCCCTGCCGTCCAGGCGGACCGCGCCGTGCCTGGGCCCCAGCAGGCGGGCCAGCGCGCGCAGCAGCGTGGACTTGCCGCAGGCGTTCGCACCGACGATCGCGGTGATGCGGCCGGGCGGCACGACCAGGTCGAGGTCGCGCACGATCGGCTCGCCGTCGTAGGCGAGACTGAGGCCGTCGGCGCGCAGGTCGGGTGTGGTCATGGGTCAGCCTCCTGAACCGGCGCGGTTGACGCGGACGAGCAGCCAGAGCAGCACCGGCGCGCCGAGCACGCCGGTGACGATCCCGACCGGCAGCTCTCCGCCGGGGATCAGGACGCGGGCCGGCAGGTCGGCGCCGAGCACGACCAGCCCGCCGGTCAGCCCCGACACCAGCGGCGGCGGCCAGGCGGTGCCCGCGAGCCGCTGGGCGATCTGCGGCGCGGCCAGCGCCACGAAGGCGATCGGACCGGCCGCAGCCGTACCGAAGGCGACCAGGCCGACGCCGGTCAGCAGCAGGCCGAGCCGTACGCGCTGGACGGGGGTGCCGAGCCCGGCGGCGACGTCGTCGCCGAGTTGCAGTGTGCGGCACAGCCGGCCGAGCAGCAGCGCGGCGGGCACGAGCACGAGCATCGCCCCCATCAGCGGTACGGTCCCCGCCCACCCCCGCCCGTTGAGGTTGCCGACCAGCCAGCCGAGCGCCGCCTGCGCCTGGAACTGACCGCCGTGCGCGAGCAGGTAGTCGGTGGCGCTGGTGCACATCCACGACAGGCCGATGCCGACGAGGACGATCCGGTAGCCGGTGGTGCCGCGCCGCCAGGCCAGGACGTACACGAGCAGCGCCGTCACCAGCGCGCCGAGCAGCCCGACCAACTGGGTGCCGAGCCCGCCGTCCCAGCCGAGCACGATGGCGGCCACCACCGCCGTGCCGGCGCCCTGGGTGAGGCCGATCATGTCGGGGCTGGCCAGCGGGTTGCGCGTCATCGTCTGGAACAGCGCGCCGGACAGGCCGAAGGCGACGCCCACGAGCAGCCCGGTGGCCACGCGCGGCAGCCGCAGCTCCTGGACCACCACGACCGTGCCCGGGTCGCCCGCGCCGACCAGCGCCGCCGCGACCTCGCCGAGCCCGATCGGGAACTCTCCGGCCGCGAGGCCGAGGCAGCCCAGCAGGAACGCCAGCGCGCCCGCACCGGCGCCGGTGGCGACCAGGCGCAGCCGCAGCGTCCCGGAGACGGGCGGCGCGGCCAGGCGGAAGTGCCTGGTGGCGGTCAGGCTCATAGCTCGGCCAACCTGCGGCGGCGGACCATCATCACGAAGAAGGGGCCGCCGACGAAGGCCATCAGCACACCCGCCTGGATCTCCGCAGGGCGCACCAGCACCCGGCCGAGCACGTCGGCCGCGAGCAGCACGCACGGCGCCAGCAGCGCCGACATCGGCAGCAGCCATCGCTGGTCCGGCCCGATGCCCGCCCGCTGGGCCAGCATCCTGGCCAGGTGGGGGACGACCAGGCCGAGGAAGACGACCGGGCCGATCGCCGCGACGGCCGCGCCGGTCAGCAGCGTGATCGCCAGCACCCCCTGCAGCCGGACCAGGCCGAGTCGGCGGCCGAGCGAGGCCGCGACGTCCTCGCCGAGCGCCAGGCTGTTCAGCGCGGGCCCGCACGCGAGCGCGAGCAGCGCGCCCACGACGACGAACGGCAGCAGCCGCACCACCCCGTCGCCGGACTGGTCGGCCAGCGAGCCCGCCGACCAGAACCGGTAGCGGTTCAGCGTCTCCGGGCTGGTCAGCACCACCGCGCTGGTGAGGGACGACAGCAGCGCGGTCACCGCCACCCCGGCCAGCGCCAGCTTCACCGGCGTGAGCCCCGAGCGGCCGAGCCTGCCCAGCGTGTACACCACGACGCTGGCGGCCAGGCCGCCCGCGAAGGCGAACCAGACGTAGCCGTGGACGGCGCTGACGCCGAGGACGCCCACCGCCACCACGATGCCGAACGCGGCGCCCGCGCTCACGCCGAGCAGGCCGGGGTCGGCGAGCGGGTTGCGGGTCAGCGCCTGCATCAGCGCCCCCGCCACGCCGAGCGCGGCGCCCGCGAGTACCGCCACCGCCGTACGGGGGATCCGGACCGACCAGATCACGTTGCCGACGCCGGCGTCGGGCGCGGCGCCGCCCAGGGCGTCGAGCACCTGGCCGAGCGGCACGGCCCGGGCGCCGAGCGCCAGCGACAGCGCGCACAGCGCCAGCAGCAGCACGGCGAGGGCGGCGGGCGGCAGCCAGCGGCTCACGAGGCGCTCTGCTCGACCTCGGTGGCCGGGTCGCCGTCCACGGCGGCGGCCAGGCGCGGGGCCAGCCGCTCGATCACGTACGGCAGGCTCAACACCGTGACCTGGGAGAAGGCGGCGCCGAACTCGTCGTTCTCGCCCAGGTAGACGTCCCTCGCCTCCTTTGCGACCTTCAGGTCCTTGTACAGGGCGTCGGCGCGGACCTTGGCGGGATCCTTGACCGGGTCGGGGACGGTCCACACGATCGCGTCCTGGTCGAGCAGGTCGCCGCGCTCCTTGCTGATGCTCGCGCCGAACTTGTCGCCGATGACCGTGTCGAGGTCGGCGGGCAGCTTCAGGCCGAGCGAGGCCAGCGTGCGCGAGCGCGGGTCCTGCGAGCCGTACACGAAGAAGCCCTCGTACGGCGTAGCCACGACGGCGCTCTTGCCGACGATGGCCGGGTGGGCGCGCTGCGCCTGTGCGAATTTCGCGGCCACGTCCGTGACGAGCCGGTCGGCCTCGGCCGCCTTGCCGAGGGCCGTGCCGACGAGCTTCGTCTGCTCCTGCCACGGGATGCCGAAGTCGCGGAAGCCGGCGGGCTGGGCGAGCACCGGGGCGAACTTCGACAGCGTGGCGTACTGCTCCTTCGTCAGCCCCGCGTACAGGGCGACGATCAGGTCGGGCCGCAGCGCCGCGATCTTCTCGACCGGCGGGCCCGTGCCCGCGTCCTTCAGCACGACCGGCAGGGCGGCCGAGCCGAGCCGGTCCTTGGCCCAGGGGCCGACCGCGCCGGGGAAGCCGCCGAACCACTCGGTGGTGGCGACCGGCACCTTGCCGAGCGCGAGGACCGCGTCCTGGTCGGTGAGGCCCACGGTGAGGATGCGCTGCGGCTCGGACTTCACCGTGGTCTGACCGAACTTGTGGCTGATCGTCACAGGGAAGGCGGCGTTCACCGGAGCGGCGGCCTGGCCTTGGGGCTGTGGGGCTGCTCCGCCGCCGCACGCGGTCAGCGTCAGGAGGAGGGCGGCCGCCGCCGCGGTGATACGGAACATCAGCTGTCCTTGCCTGTCTCGGTGGCGTTCTTGTCGTTCCAGGCGGCCCAGTGGGCGGCGTAACCGCCACCCGCCGTCCGCAGCCGGTCGTGGGGGCCGTGCTCGACCACGCGGCCGCCGTCCATGACGACGACGCGGTCGGCGCTCGCCGCCTGGGTGAGCCGGTGCGCCACGATCAGCGCGGTCCTGCCGTCGAGGGCCCGCTCGATCGCCCGCTCCAGCGCGCGGGCGCCGGAGCTGCCCGCCTCCGCCGTCGCCTCGTCGAGTACGGCCACCGCCGGGTCGGCCAGCACCAGCCGGGCCAGCGCGAGCTGCTGCCGCTGGGCGCCCGTCAGCCGGTGGCCGCCCTCCCCGACGACCGTGGCGAGGCCGTCCGGCAGTGCCCGCACCCAGTCCAGGGCGTCCACCGTGGCCAGCGCCGCGTGCAGTTCGCCGTCCTCGGCCTCGGGGCGGGCCAGGCGCAGGTCATCGGCCAGCGCTCCGGCGAAGACGTGGACCTCCTGCGTCACCATCGCGACCCCGTCGGCCGCCACGACCACGCCCGCCGTCGGCCGGTGCACGCCCGCGACGAGCTTGGCCAGTGTGGTCTTGCCCGCGCCGCTCGCGCCCACCAGCGCCACCCGCTCGCCCGGCTCGATGTCCAGGTCCACGTCGTGCAGCACCGGACGGCCCGGCTCGTAGGCGTGGTGCAGACCGCGCACGCGCACCCCTTCGGCCGCGCCGCCCGTCCCGCGCTCCTGCGGCGGCGTCAGATCGGCCACGCCCACCAGGCGTGACAGGCTCGCCGTCGCCGACTGGGCGTCGTCCAGCAGCGCGAGCGCGGTGTTCACCGGGCCGAACAGACTGTGGAAGTACAGGGCGGCGGCCGTCGCCGTGCCGATGCTGGCCGAGCCGTCGCGCACCAGCAGCACTCCTGCCGCGAGCACGCCCGCGAGTCCCAGGTACTCCGCCAGGTGCAGGCGGCTGTAGAACCGCAGTGCCAGCCGCACTCCGCGCATGGTCAGCTCGACAGCCGCCCGCGACCGCTCGGTCACCCGGTCGGTGTGCTCGTCCTCCGCGCGCAGGCCGCGCACGGTGCGTGCCCCGCCGATCGTGTCGAGCAGCCGCTGCTGCTGGTCGCCGGTCGCCACCCGCTGCTTCGCATAGAGGGGTACGGCGTTGCGGACGTACCAGCGGGCCGTGTGCACCTGCACCGGCACGGCCACCAGCGCCGCCACCAGGAAACGCCAGTCCAGCAGCGCCAGCGCCACCAGCGTCAGCGCGATCGTCAGCAGCGAGCGCGCCAGCGCGGGCAGCGCCGAGCGGACCGCCTGCGCCACCTGGGTCACGTCCCCGGTCACCCGCGCGGTCAGGTCGCCGGACCCGGCCTTCTCCACCCGCTCCAGAGGCAGGGCGAGGACCCGCTCGACGAAACGTTCCCGCAGGTCGGCGAGGGCGGTCTCGCCGAGGCGCGCGACCCGTGCCAGCCCCCAGGCCGTCAGCCCGCCCTGCGTCACGGCCACCAGGGCCAGCAGGGCGACCGGTACGGCGAGCTCGGCGGGCGGACGGCGGCCCGCGACCAGGTCCACGACCCAGCCGAGCAGCGGCTGCGTGAACAGCCCCACCGAGGTGGCCGCCACCAGCAGGGCGAACCCCGCCGCCGCCAGTCTGCGGTGCGGGCGCACGACCTCCAAGACGGCGCGCCTGGTCCGCGCGGGGGTGGCGGTGGGCAGCAACTCACGCCCGCTCATGCCAGCACCGCCGCGCGGTAGGACGGGTTGTGCTCCAGGAGGTCGGCGTGGGACGCGGCGGCGCTCGCGCGGCCGTGTTCCAGGAGCACCACCCGGTCGGCGACGGCCAGCAGCGCCGGGCTGGTGGTCACGACGATCGTGGTACGGCCCTGCCGCAGCCGCCTGATTCCGGCGGCGATGCGCTGCTCGGTGACGGCGTCCACGGCGGTGGTCGGATCGTGCAGCACCAGCACCGGCCGCTCGGCCGCGAGCGCCCGCGCCAGCGCGACCCGCTGCCGCTGCCCGCCGGACAACGTGTTGCCGCGCTCACCCACGGGCGTGTCGGCGCCCAGGGGGAGCGAGCCGGCGACCTCGTCGGCCGAGGCGGCCGCCATGGCCGCACCGACCGTCGGGCCGACCGTCGGGCCGGCGCGCAGGGGAGCCGGTGGGGTGACGTTCGAGAGGAGGGTCCCCTCGAAGAGGATCGCGTCGTGCTCGGCCACCAGTACGGCCGCGCGCAGCCCGGCCGGGTCGAGGTCGCGAAGGGGCAGGCCGTCGAGTTCGACCGTGCCCTCCTCCGGGTCCGCGTGCCGGGCCAGGCAACGCAGCAGCGCCTCGGCCTGGGCCGGGTCCGCCGAGGCCACGCCGACGAACTCGCCGGGCGCGACGTCGAGGTCGAGCCCGCGCAGTCCGCCGTGGGTGACGGCGCGCAGCCGTAGCGCACCTTCGACCCGCTCGGGCAGCGCGCGCGAGCCTCCGGGCACCGCGTGCGGCGCCGACAGCAGTACGCCCACGCGGGCGGCGGACGCCCGCCCCTGGGCCAGTTCGGCGTTCACCCACGCGAACAGCTGCAGCGGGCCCTGGAGGAACAACGCCAGCCCGACCAGCGACACGAGCTGGCCCAGAGTGATCGTGCCGTCCGCCGCGAACCGGCCGCCGACCAGGACGAGCAGGGCGACGAACACACCCGTCAGCGCCAGCACCACGCCGTTCTGCACCGCCTCGGCGCGCGCCGACCGCAGCGTCGCCTCCAGAGAGTCCCGGCTGGTACGGCGGTAGCGCGCCACCGCCGCCGCCCCCGCGCCGATGCCCTTCAGCACCCGCAGGCCCGCCACCAGGTCGGCCGCCATGCCCGAGGCGTGGGCGGCCCGCTCCTGCTCGACCTCGCTGCGGCGCTCCAGCGGTTTGCTCAGCGCGTGACCGAGCCACAGCAGCGCGGGCACCCCGGCCAGGACGATCAGGCCGAGCGGGACGGACATCCGCAGCAGCACCACCGTGGCGACGACCAGCCCCGCCAGCGCGGCAGCGCCGGCCATCACGGCCACCAGGACCGCGCCGACGCGGCGGACGTCCTCGGTGGCGATGTTCGCCAGTTCGCCGGGCAGCCGGTCCGCGTCGGCTCCGCCCCTCGGGTGGAGGACCCGGCCGACGACCTGGAGACGCAGGTCGTGGGCGGCTTCCTGGGCGGCCCGCTCGCCCGCGCGGGCGCCGTGACGGTAGCTCAGCGACAGCCCGACGTAGACGAGCGCGAGCACCAGCAGCCACCAGCCGAGCCGGCCCCAGTCGGCACCCGCCACGCCCTGGTCGATGGCGACGCCGATGAGGACGGGGACGAGTGCCTCGCCGGCCTGGTGCCCGGAGGTGAGCACCGATCCGGTGACCAGGAGCCGCCGTTGGGTGCGGATGGTGCGCAGCAGTACATCACGCCCGGATTTCACCGGCGCTCCTTCGATTGCGGGGGAGGGGACGGAGGGGTTCTGAGGGGACACGCAGGCATGCCGACGGCCCGCCCGGCCGTACAACTGAGGGGAACCTAACTAAGGCGAGCCTAAACTAACATTCCCTCATTCCGTCCAGTCCCACCACCCCACACCGCCACATTTCCCCCCAACTCATCGCGGTGCCGTCAGGCACTCCTGTGGCTTGCCGGTCTTCGCCCTGCTGGTGCCCCGGTTCGGGGAAAGGGGCGGGCGGTGAGGATTTCGACATGCAGGTGTATACAAGGGCAGATGAGTGTTGAGCTGACATGGCCGCAGATCCTGGCCTGGCGTTTGCGCAGGCAGCACGTGTCGGAGCCGGACGCCGCCGACGCCGTGGCCGTGGCACGGCGGCTGTGCGGCGTGCAGTCCCAGGTGGCCTCCTCGGCCCGCCTGGCGGTGGCCCTGCGCACCCCGGCCCCCGACGTCGAGGATGCGCTCTGGCGGCGCCGTACCCTCGTGAAGACCTGGATCATGCGCGGCACCCTCCACCTGGTCCCGAGCGATCAGCTCGCCGACTACTGCGCGGTGCTGTCCACCCAGCGCTTCTGGGAGAAGGGCTCGTGGCATCGCGGCCACGGTGTCACGGCGGCGGAGATCGAGTCGATCATCGACGCCGTCCCGAAGGCGCTCGGCGACCGGCAGCTGACCCGCGACGAACTCGTCG
>NZ_BAAAHQ010000001.1:117179-261004 GCF_039525605.1 Nonomuraea longicatena
GCCCTCACCGGCGACGATCACCTCCGCGAGGCGCTCAACTCGGGCTGGGGCGCGCTCCTGAAGCCGCTCAGCCGCCTCGGCGAGCTCTGCTACGGTCCGCCGCGCGACGGCAAGGTCACCTTCACCACGCCGCGCCGCTGGCTGCCCGGCCATCCCGCCGACCTCCCGCCCCACGAGGAGGCAGGGGTACGGCTGGCCCGCGCCTACCTGTCCGCGCACGGCCCGGCCTCACCGGACATGTTCGACGCCTGGCTGTTTCGCGGCGTCGCCCCCAGGAGGCCGCTGAAATCCTGGTTCCGCGACCTGGCGCCCGAACTGACCGAGGTGACGGTCGACGGGCAGCCCCTGCTCGCCCTCAAGGAACACCTGGACGACCTGGCCGCCACCCGTCCGTCCCGCGAGGTCCACCTGCTGCCGGGCTTCGACCAGTACGTTCTGGCCGCTCCTCGCGCCCTCACGGCCCTCCTGCCCGCCGAGGCCCGCCCCAAGGTGAGCCGCCAGGCAGGCTGGATCTCCCCGGTGGTCGTCCACGAGGGCCGGGTCGTCGGCGTCTGGGACCACAAGGACGGCATCCGGCTCGACCTCTTCGAGTCCGTCCCCGACCGGCCTCTCGCGGCGGCCGTGTCCCGTGTGGAACACCTCCTTGCCCAGCCCGCGACCACCGAGCCCTGACCTGATCTCGCGGTGCCTCCTTCGAGGGTGGGGCGCGGCGGGCGGAAGTGGCGGATGGGTGAGAATCGGGAGTGGCGGCCGGGTGCCCCGGCCGACCGGGGTTCGACGTCGGGTCGTGACTGCCGGTGTCCGAGGGACGCCGGGGAGGGAATGGATGATGCGGGACTTTCGGCAGGTGGATGTGTTCACCGACACGCCGTACCTGGGCAATCCGCTGGCCGTGGTGCTGGGAGCGGAGGGCCTGAGCACGGAGGAGATGCAGCGGTTCGCCAACTGGACGAACCTTTCGGAGACCACGTTCGTGCTGCCGCCGACCACCCCTGAAGCCGACTACCGCGTACGGATCTTCACGACCGCCACCGAACTGCCGTTCGCCGGACACCCCACGATCGGCACCTGCCACGCCTGGCTGGAGGCGGGCGGGCGGCCCGCCTCAGACGGGGTGGTGGTGCAGGAGTGCGGGATCGGCCTGGTCAAGGTGAAGCAGGACGGCGCGAGCCTGGCCTTCGCCGCGCCCCCGCTGCTCAGAGGCGGTCCCGTGGACGAGGCCGAGCTGACGCGGATCGCGGCCGCGCTCGGCGTCGAGCGGCCGGCGATCGTCGACGCGCAGTGGGCCGACAACGGTCCCGGCTGGGTGGCCGTACTGCTCGGCAGCGCCGAGGAGGTGCTCGCGCTGCGTCCCGCGCCCAGCGACTACAAGATCGGCGTGGTGGGGCCGCACCCCGACGGGTCACCGAACGCGTTCGAGGTTCGGGCCTTCTTCCCCCCGGAGGGCGAGGACCCGGTCACGGGCAGCCTGAACGCCTCCGTGGCCCAGTGGCTGCTGGGCTCGGGACGGGCTTCTGCCCCGTACGTCGCCGCCCAGGGCACGGTGCTGGGCCGCCAGGGCCGGGTCCTGATCTCCCGCGACGACCACGACGGCACCGTCTGGGTGGGCGGCTCGGCCGTCACCTGCGTCAACGGCACCGTCGCCCTCTGAGGACGGAGCGCCCGGACGCGTCGCTGCCGTTCCCCACGCCCGGGAAGAGCCCCCGGACACGTCAACACCAGGCGTGACCGTCGGCGGTCCTCACGGGGACGGTGACGGTCCGAACCGCCGGGCCGGGTGAATCCCGCCTGTGCGCACTCCCGGTCCGCTCAGAACGCCTCTGACGGCCTCCCGTGCACGTCGGCGCGGCTCCCGGCGCTCAGCCCGGGGGCCGGCGCCGGTGAGCCGGGTCGAGGTCTCCGGCGCTCAGCAGGAGAATCGCACCCGCTCGCCGGGACGCAGCTGCGCGGCGACGGCCAGGTCGGCGCCGACCACCACGCCGATCACCGGGTACCCGCCGGTCGGCGGATGGTCGGCGAGGAAGACGATCGGCTGCCCGCTCGGCGGCACCTGCACCGCCCCGGCGACCGTACCCTCGCTGGGCAGTTCTCCGGCGCGGGCGCGCACCAGCTCGCGGCCGGCGAGCCGCACGCCGACCCGGTTGCTGTCCTGACTGACCTCGTACGGCGCCGCGCACAACTCCCGCAGCGCCCCGGACACGAACCAGTCGTCACGCGGGCCCGGCACCACCCGCAGCACCCCCGGCGCCACCCCGGGCAGCGGCGCCAGATCGACCGAGATCGCCGCAAGCGCCCGGCCACCCCCGACGGGCAGGACCGCGCCCGCCCGCAGCGGCGGCGGCCCGAGCCCGGACAGCGAATCGGTGGAGCGGCTGCCGAGCACCGGCGCGACCGCGATCCCGCCGCGCACGGCCACGTACGTCCGCAGCCCCCGGTCGGGCAGTCCGAACGCCACCTCGCCCCCTGCGGCCACCCAGAACGGCGCCCCCATCCCGGAACCCCCGGTCACGACGCACGGCGCCCCGGTCACGGCCACCCAGGCGCCGGTGCGGAAGCGCAGCCGCGCGCCGCCGTACGTGAGCTCGATCCCCGCCGCGTCCTCGGGGTTGCCGACGAGCCGGTTCGCCAGCCGCAGCGAGCCCGTGTCCGCGGCGCCGGAGCGGGGCACGCCGAGGTGCGCGTAACCGGGCCGCCCCAGATCCTGGACGCTCGCGTAGGGGCCGGGCGCGAGAACCTCGATCACGTCGGCTCGAACCGCACGCGCGTGCCCGGCCGAAACAGCGACGGCGGCTCGGCCGCGACGTCCCAGATCCGCAGGGAGGTGCGCCCGAGCAGCCGCCACCCTCCGGGCGAGGCGCTGGGGTAGACGGCGGAGTACGGCCCGGCGACGGCGACGGACCCGGCGGGGACCGACGTGCGCGGCGTGGCCAGGCGCGGCACGTGCAGCAGCGGGTCGAGCCCGGTCAGATAGGCGAACCCGGGCGCGAACCCGAGCCAGCCGACGACGAGTTCCCGCCCGCTGTGCCTGGCGACCACCTCGTCCACGCCGAGCCCGGTCTCCCGCGCGACGGCGGCCAGGTCGGCGCCGTCGTACGTCACGGGCACGACGACCACCGCCCCCTCGGCGGACGGGCCGGACGCGGCGGCGGTGGCGGCCGACAGCAGGCCCTCCAGCAGACCCCGCAGCGCGGCGGGGTCGGCGCCGGGAGCGACGACCAGCACGCTCTCCGGCCCCGGCACGATCTCGGCGACCCCTTCCGGCCGCTCGGCCCTGAGCAGGGCGTCCAGCCGGTGGGAGACCGCGAGCGCCCCGGTCTCGACGAGCAGGCCGTGCTCGCCCGCCGTCCTGATCGTCATGCGAACGCCTGAAGGACCACACCTGCGGCCAGCAGGTCGTCGCGCACGCCGCGCGCCAGCCGTACCGCGTCGGGTGTGTCGCCGTGCAGGCAGATGGAGCGCGGCGAGACCGGGACCACGCTGCCGTCGGCGGCCACGACGCTCTTGTCCACGGCCATGCGCACCGCCCGCGCCGAGACCTCCTCGGGGTCGTGCACGACCGCTCCCGGCTCGCGGCGCGGCACCAGGGTGCCCTGCGGCGTGTAGGCGCGGTCGGCGAACGCCTCGGTGATCGTCGGCACCCCCGCAGCGGCGGCGACCTCGTGCACCACCGAGCCGGGCAGCGTGAGCACCGGCAGCGAGGGGTCGTAGTCGGCGACCGCCTCGATCACCGCGGACGCCTGGTCGCGGTCGCGGCAGATCCGGTTGTAGAGGGCGCCGTGCGGCTTGACGTAGGAGACGCGCCCGCCCATCGCGCGGGCGATGCCGTCGACGGCGGCGAGCTGGTAGAGGACCTCGGCGCACAGCTCCTCCTGCTCGACGTCCATCTCCCTGCGGCCGAAGTGGGCGATGTCGCGGTAGGAGACCTGCGCGCCGATCGAGACACCCCGGTCCACGGCGGCGGCGCAGGTGCGTCGGATCGTCACCGGGTCGCCCGCGTGGAACCCGCAGGCCACGTTGGCACTCGTGACGATGTCGAGCAGCGCCAGGTCGTCGCCGAGCCGCCAGATGCCGAACCCCTCGCCGAGGTCCGCGTTCAGGTCGATCACCATGGATCCATCTTCTATCGCGGCACCACCGGGCAAGCCTAGAACTCGTCGGGTATGTCGGCGATGTCGTCGAGGGCGGCGGCCAGTTCCTCCGGGTCGCCGCCGATGCGCTCGACGATCTCGATGAGCACGTGCAGCACGTCGTGCCGGTCGTGACCGAGGTCGAGCAGCCGCTGCGCGGCCTCCCACAGCTGCGGCGGGTCGCCGTCCCACAGCCGCCCGGCGATCTCCTCGTGCCAGGCCAGGTGCTCCTCGTCGATCTCGCCGACGTGGTCGATGCGCAGCAGGGTACGGCGGTCGCCCTCGTCGGCCGGGTCGAGCCCGTCGAGATCGACGCCGCCGTGCACACCCTGCAGGAACGGGAACGCGAACACCCGCCTGGCCAGCGCGGACAGGTCGCCGTCCGGCAGCAGCCGCTCCAGCAGCGGCCGGTCGAGCCCGAACGAGGTCGGGTCGCGGTAGGCCGTCGGGAACTTGCCCGTCGCCTCCCACACCGCGTCGAGCGTCTCGCGCAACCCCGGTTCCGGCAGACCGGTACGGCCCGCGGCGAAGCGCACCCAGGCCGACAGCACGTGCGGCATCGCCTCCTGCTCGGCGGTGCTCAGCATCACCTTGCGCGGCAGCCAGTCGAGCAGGAACGTCTCGCACTTGGTCGGGCTGATCCGCATCGGCCGGCTGAAGTCGTGCTCGCAGCCGTAGTCGATGATGTGGTCGGCGCACCGCGAGGCCGCCGACGGGTCGGACAGGTGCTCGGCGGCGTCGGAGGCCAGGAACTCGGCCGCCAGCATGGCCCGGCGCTCGCGACTGTAGGGGGCCTCGACGTACAGGGGGGCGGGGCGCTTGCGGCCCGGCGGCAGCGCCTTCAGCCGCGAGCGGGCGAAGGCGTGGAAGGCGCTGTAGCTGTCGCTGACCGGCGGCGGCGTCTTGGGCTCGCGCGTGGCCCGCATCGCCGAGTCGAGCAGCGCCCGCGCCTGCTGCGGCTCGATCTCCTCGAACAGCAGCATCGGATTGCCCGCGGCCTCGGCCCGCGCCTGCTCCAGCAGTTTGTCCACCTGGGAGGAGACCCACGCGTCGCGCGCCATCCCGGACATGTTGTAGTCGACGACCAGCACCAGCGCGTGACGGTCCTGGTTGCGCGCGTCGGGGGTGACGCCCCCTGCGGCGGGATCGGTCCAGCGGTAGCCGAACGTGCAGATCACGGTGTCCTGGTCGCCGTAGGCGTCGCGGGAGACGAAGCAGCCGGTCGGCTTGACCGCGCCGACCCGGTCGGCCCAGCCCGGCCGGGCGACCCCGGACTCCATCATGGCCAGCGCGGCGCCCTCCGCCTTGGCGCCCTGGCGCGCGGTGCCGAGGTAGGCCAGGCAGATCAGCAACGTCAGCGACGCCGGGGTGCCGGCCTTGGCGGCGTAGTCGACCAGGCCCTCGCCGAGCACCTGTTCGACGTCGCCGCCCTTGACCCGCTTGCCCCACCAGGCCCCGATCATGTCGGAGACCATCAGTTCGGCGTCGAGCGGAGTGCGGACGGCGAGGAGTTCGCGCGCCGCCTGCAGCATCTCCTGGAAGACCTCGTCAGGGTCGGTTCGGTGTCGGCGCACGCCCTCACTCTCTCGCATTCCAGGCGCAAACGGCGCGATTCGCGCTGCCTGGTGACCCCGATGTTATCGGGCGTCGTGCGGCGGGGGCGAGGAGTTGACGATGGCGAGCAGCCGCTCCCGGGTGATCCGCTCCACGATCTCGGGGGTGACGTCGATGCCCAGGTGCCGGGTGCACGCGCACACCTCGGCGACGCACCGGCCGATCGTGTCAGCCGAGACGGTCACGAACTCTTCGGCCAGCCGAAGGCGGGCGGCCAGGGCGAGCATACGTGTGAGATTCCCTCGTGATGGCGAGGGGCAAACCCCCCGGAGACGGACGCGGGTGACTTGAGATCCCATTCCAGTCGTTCTGCCACGCGTGTCAAGCCTCCCCGCCGCGTGCGCACGTCCCGTCCTCACTCCCTGACCCGACAGGCCCGCCTTCGTGTACGGTCTCCGGGTCGGCGGCGCCCCCGCCGGTCCCGGGTTCGCCCACCGCCGAACGTGAGGGAGGCTTTCATGCGAAGCTGGTGCCATGCGCATCCAGCTCGCCCAGCGCGCCGAGGCCGACGAACTGCTCAGCCGCAGCCCGCTCGCCCTGCTCGTCGGCATGCTGCTCGATCAGCAGATCCCGATGGAATGGGCCTTCACCGGCCCCTACACCATCTCGGAGCGCCTGGGTCACGACCTCACGGCGGAGGAGATCGCCTCCTACGACCCGGAGGCGTTCGCCGCCCTGCTGGCCGGCAAGCCCGCCGTCCACCGCTACCCGAAGTCCATGGCCGCCCGCGTGCAGCAGCTCGCCGCCCACCTCGTCGAGCACTATGACGGCGCCCCCGAGAGGATCTGGGCGGATTCCGCGAACGGCGCGGAACTCCTCAAGCGGCTGCTCGAACTTCCCGGCTACGGCAAACAGAAGGCACAGATCTTCGTGGCGCTGCTCGGCAAGCAGCTCGGCGTCCGGCCGTCCGGATGGCGTGAGGCGGCCGGTCCCTACGGCGAGGAGGGCTCGTACCGCTCCGTCGCGGACGTCGTCGACGCCGACAGCCTGGGCAGGGTCAGGGCGACCAAGCAGGAGGCCAAAAAGGCGGCCAAGGCGAAGTAGCCTGATCTTGCCCCGTAAGGTGGAGCGACTTTGACAGGATGCGTTGTCCATAGTGGAGACCGGCGGGTGACGGGGGCTTCCGTCCGCGCCTGCCCATCACCGATGATGTACAGCAGAATCCGGTCGCCCGGAGCTGCGCTACGCCGATACACAGTTATGGAGATGTGCCGCGTGGGAGACCCTGGCACGCGACGGAGGTGCCGATCATGAGCGCCGAGACCTCCGTTCCCCGTCCCCGGGAGTCGGATGTGGACATCTCAGACTCCGGCCTGTTCAAGGGCCTGTTGTCCGAGGCGGAGTTCGCCTTCGCCTTCTTCGACGTCGACGGCCGCTTCCAGCGGGCCAACGACGTGTTCAGCGACGTCGTCGGCGTGTCCGCCGAGCGGCTGCTGGGCCGTACGCCCATGGAGGCGCTGGCCGCCGACCTGAGCCAGTTGGTCACCCACGCGGTGCAGGGGGTGATCGAGAGTGACGGGCCGGTCACCGAGGGCCGCGTCCGCGTGCGCACGGCCGACGGCGATCCCCGGCTGTGGTCGCTGTCGTTCTCGCCGATCCACGACGAGGCGGGCGAGCTCCACGCGATCGCCCTGGTCGGGCTCGACGTGACCGAGAGCCGCCAGACCGAGGAGGAACTGCGCCGCAGCGAGGAACGCTACCGCTCGCTCGTCGAGGCCCAGTCGCAGCTCGTGTGGATCACCTCGCCCACCGGCGCGGTGGTCGAGGACGCCCCGCAGTGGCGGGCCATCACCGGCCAGGGCCTGGAGGAGTACCTCGCGCACGGCTGGCTGGAGGTCGTCCACCCGGACGAGCGTCAGCACACCGAGGAGGCCTGGCGCGAGGCGCTGCGCGGCCGCACCATGTTCGAGTGGAACTACCGGGTGCGCACCCGGGCCAGCGGCTACCGCCACTTCGAGGTCCGCGCGGTGCCGATCATCAGGCACGGCCGCATCGTCGAGTGGGTCGGCGCCAACACCGACGTCACGCCGCAGCGCGAGGCCGAGGAGATGCGCGGCAGGCTGACCGACCAGCTCGGCGCGGCCGCGCTGCGTACCGCGCGGCTCCAGGGCGCCACCGCCCAGCTCGCCGAGGCGCTCACCGTCGAGCAGGTGATCCAGGTCATCATCGACGTGGGCCGCACCGCCCTGGCGGCCGACCGCTCGGCCGTGGCGCTGCTCGACCCCGACCGCGCCACGCTGAAGCTCATCAACGGCGAGGGCGTCCCCGAGGTACCGGGTGTCTCCGGCGAGGAGGTGCCGCTGTCGCACTCCAGCGTCATGACCATGGCGGTCAACAGCCGGCGCCCGGTCTTCGCCGAGTCGCCCGTCAGCCTGAAGGCCCAGCTTCTTGAGGCGGGCGGCGACGACGAGGCGCTGACCAACTATCTGAAGAGCAGCGACGAGCGGGCCTGGGTGGGCCTGCCGCTGCTGGCGGCGGGCCGGGCGCTCGGCGCGCTGCGCTTCTCGTTCACGCGGCCGCAGAAGATCTCGCAGGAGGACGGCGTCTTCCTGGAGGCGCTGGCCGGGCAGTGCGCGCTCGCCGTCGAGCGGGCCACGTTGTTCGAGCGTGAGCACAAGACGGCCGAGACGCTGCAGCGCAGCCTGCTGCCCGACCGCCTGCCGGTGGTCAAGGGCCTGGAGCTGGCCCAGCGCTTCCGCTCGGGCAGCCGCCACGTGCAGGTCGGCGGCGACTGGTACGACGCGTTCTCACTGCAGGACGGCAGGGTGGCGGCGGTCGTCGGCGACGTGATGGGCAAGGGCGTCAAGGCCGCGGCGGGCATGGGCCGCATCCGCAACGCCATGCGGGCACTGGCGCTGACCAACCCGCCGCCCGCGGCCGTGCTCAACGGCCTCGACCGGGTGTTCGAGGCCACAGAAGAGGAGGAGCAGGTCACGACGCTGGCCTACATGGTGGTCGAACCGGTCACCGGCGAGGGCACCCTGGCGCTGGCCGGTCACCCGCCGCCCGTCCTGGTCTCACCGCAGGGCACGGCGATTCTGTGCGACGCCGAGCCCGGCACTCCGCTAGGCTGGCCGACCAGCCGAAGGCAGTTCAGGTTCGTGGTGCCTCCCGGTCACACTGCGGTGCTCTACTCCGACGGTCTGGTCGAGAACAGGAAGCGCGGCCTGGACGCCGGTCTGGCAGAACTTTGCTCTGTCGTGACCGAGGCTCCACCCGAGGTGGTCAGTAGTCCGCACATGCTGCTGGACTTTCTGGTAAGCCGGATGTTGTCAGGATATGAACAGGATGATGACGTTACCGTGCTGGCCATCCACGTTCCGCCGGCCACGAAGAGTGACTGAATGAAACAGTCATAAGGGTTGCTTTCGGGTATCAGTGCCGCGCTTACGTACGCACTACTGTCCGGGTCGGCCTAGGGTGGAGGTCAACCGCCGGGAGGTGGCCGTATGAGGTGCCGGGTCATGCCAGAATGCTGGATGGTCCGTTTGCGCTCCGCACGGCCTCGTCAATCTCCTAGAGAGGCATAGCCCCCCAGCGGGCATCTGGGTCCATTGTCGCCACGCGTTCGTTCGAGAGGTGTTCGTGTCGCCTGCAAGTTCGACTCGCTCGAAGCCACAAGAGCTGAACGAGCCCGTCATTCAGCGACTGCTCGAGCGTGGGCGCTCGCAGGGTTTCCTCGAGTCCGAGGATGTCCGCCAGGCCTTCGAGGAGGCGGACATCCCGATGTCGCACGCCGCCGCGTTTCTGCGGAACCTCAGCAAAGAGGGTGTGACCGTGGTGGTGACCGCCGCGGACTCGGCGGCACCGAAAAGGTCTCGGGGTCCAGCAAAGCGTCGCACCACCGCCCCCGTCAAGACGAAGACCGCAGCGGCCGCCAAGGAGCAGCAGCCCGAGACCGTGACCGCGGTCGTCGGCGCGGCTGAGGCCGAGCCGGCGAAGAAGGCTGCTCCTGCCAAGAAGGCCGCGCCCGCGGCCAAGAAGGCCGCACCCGCCAAGAAGGCCAAGCCGGAGGCTCCCGCCGCCGGTCCGGCCACCAAGGCGGAGCCCAAGCCCAAGGGTCCCGAGGGGGCCTCCGACGACGAGGACATCGACCTCGAGGGCGAAGTCGATCTCGAAGACCTCGAAGACATCGAGCTCGGCGACGACGACATCGTGGCCGAGTCCGAGACAGACGGCGAGTCCGACGACGAAGAGGGCGAGGAGCCCAAGGCCGACGCCCCCGCCACCGTGGTGGCGGGCAAGGGCGAGGACGAGGTCCTCATCCTGTCGGACGACGACGACGACGCCCCGGTGGCGCAGGTGGCGGCCGCCGGAGCCACCGCCGACCCGGTCAAGGACTACCTCAAGCAGATCGGCAAGGTCCCCCTGCTCAACGCCGAGCAGGAGGTCGAGCTGGCCAAGCGCATCGAGGCCGGACTGTTCGCCGAGGAGCAGCTCGGCAGCGGCGAGCTCGACAACCTGCCCGTCGACGTACGGGCCGAGCTCGAGTGGATCGCCGAGGACGGCCGCCGGGCCAAGAACCACCTGCTGGAGGCCAACCTCCGGCTGGTCGTCTCGCTGGCCAAGCGCTACACCGGCCGCGGCATGCTCTTCCTCGACCTGATCCAGGAGGGCAACCTCGGCCTGATCCGCGCGGTCGAGAAGTTCGACTACACCAAGGGCTACAAGTTCTCCACCTACGCCACCTGGTGGATCCGGCAGGCGATCACCCGGGCCATGGCCGACCAGGCGCGGACCATCCGCATCCCGGTCCACATGGTCGAAGTGATCAACAAGCTGGCCCGGGTCCAGCGGCAGATGCTGCAGGACCTCGGCCGCGAGCCCACGCCGGAAGAACTCGCCCGTGAGCTGGACATGACCCCCGAGAAGGTGGTCGAGGTCCAGAAGTACGGGCGCGAGCCCATCTCCCTCCACACCCCGCTGGGCGAGGAGGGCGACAGCGAGTTCGGTGACCTCATCGAGGACTCCGAGGCCATCGTGCCGGCCGACGCCGTCAGCTTCACGCTGCTGCAGGAGCAGCTGCACTCCGTTCTCGACACGCTGTCGGAACGCGAGGCGGGCGTCGTGTCGATGCGGTTCGGTCTCACCGACGGCCAGCCCAAGACGCTCGACGAGATCGGCAAGGTCTACGGGGTGACGCGGGAGCGCATCCGGCAGATCGAGTCGAAGACGATGTCCAAGCTGCGCCACCCGTCGCGTTCGCAGGTGCTTCGCGACTACCTCGACTAGCCGTACACACCGAAAGCCCCGCGCCCGGCCATCCTGGGCGCGGGGCTTTCGCGTTTCCCGATTTTCTCGACAATCTCGGGCGAATCGCCGGGTTGCCTGGTCGGCGACACGCCCGGCCGCCCGAAGCACACGATTCGTGGGGTGATCGGCGTCGCTGGGGCCGATCATGGAGCGGTGCCCGGTCGCCGGGAGGTCCACCGACCTGCGCGACGGCGTCCGCTCCCGTCGTGGAGCGGTGCCCGGTCGCCGGGAAGGGCCTGACGGGCGGCGTCGCGGTGAGGGGCCGGAGTGCGGGGAGTGGCGGCGCCCGAGGCCGGTCACCGGGTGCGGTGGGGCGGGGTGGGCGGGGCTGTGCCGTTACCTGGAATCAGACATGTACGTCCAGATACCGGTCGAGCGTGACGCGGTAGCCCCGCGCGGTGAGGAGCTTCTCCAGATCGGACGGTGACTCCGGAGCGGCCGGCGACTCCAGCAGGATCCGGGCGACCTCGCCGCGCGTCGCTTTGGCCATGTGAC
This sequence comes from Nonomuraea longicatena, assembly GCF_039525605.1. Taxonomy (NCBI): domain Bacteria; kingdom Bacillati; phylum Actinomycetota; class Actinomycetes; order Streptosporangiales; family Streptosporangiaceae; genus Nonomuraea; species Nonomuraea longicatena. The sequence goes on from NZ_BAAAHQ010000001.1 coordinate 128,669, forward strand.
TGACCACCTTGCCGTCACGGAAGACCCGCACCCCCACCGAGCGCTCGCCCGGCTTCCACGCGCCCGCGTATGTGCCCGAGCGCATGTCCACCACCAGCCCCGGCAGCCGCTCCAGCTCCTTGGTGAGATGCGGGCGCCAGAACGCCGCCAGCCCGCCGAGCACCGGCAGCGTCACCCCCATCGACAACCGGTACGGCGGGATGCGGTCGGACAGCCGCACCACCCCCCACAGCCCGGAGAAGATCAGCACGCTCTCCTCGGCCCGAGCGCGCGCGTCCGGGTCGAGCGTGGCCAGGCTCAGGTTGTCGTAGAGCACCCCGGTGTACAGCTCGCTCGCGCACAACGTCGGCGCCGACTCCAGCACCAGGTTCTTGTCGAGTTCGCCCGAAAGGCCCGGTGAGAGGCCCAGCACCTCCAGTGCGTCTCGGCGCTTCGAGGCTCGGGCCAGCGCGGTCCGCACCCGCTTGCGAGGCCGGTCGAGCTTGGGGAAGGAGAGCCCGCCGAGCGCGGGCCCGGTGCCCTCGGACGCCTTGCCCTCGGACGGCGGCAACAGTATCAGCACGTCAGACAGCTTAGGGCCGGTACGATCCATCGAGATGAAAGCGGCCTTCTCCCCGATATGGCTGCCTTTGGACGCCCTCGTCCTGGCAGTCCGCTCCTTTCTGCCCCTGGCCTTCTTCTACACCGTCGGCCGGGTGGCGCACGACCTCATCCTGGTCGGCGCGGCCTTCACCGGAGCCGACGCGGGGCCGCGGAAGTACCTCGGCTTCGCCGTCATGAGCATGGCGGTGCTCGCGACGCTGGCTTCGTACGTGGCCATGCTCCAGGTCCTGCGCCGCTCGGTCGCGCTGACCGGCGGCCCGGGGAACCGGACCGGCCGGATCACCACCGTCATCGCCCACACCCTGCTGCCGTTCCTCGCCTTCTACGGCGCGTGGGGGCTGTTCGTCGACGATGTCCGCCAGTACAGCATCCTGTCCCAGGAACTGTTCGGCCTCGACCGGATCGACAACGTCACCTTCGATCCGCTGCTGCTGACCTCGGTGATCGCGCTCGGCGCCTTCCTCGTCAAGCTCGGCGTGGACACGGCGCACACGCGGCTGGGCCGTACCTGGCTGGGGCCGCTCGTCACCGTGTTCGAGGCGCTGTGGATGTTCTTCGCGGTGATCAGCGTCGAGTCGTTCATCTCGGCGCGTGTCGAGTGGCTGACCTCACGGGCCGCCTGGGCGGGCGCCGCCGACCTGCTGGGAACGGTCCTCGGCCCGGTCGGCGACGCCGTCACCGCCGTCGTGCCCGACCTGCGCGACGCCCTCCTGCTGCCCCTGGTGTGGCTCACGATCGCGGCCGTCGTCTACGGCCGCGACATGGGCGCGGGGGAGGCGCTCATCGAGGGCACCCGCCTTCAGCCGGGCGCCGGGCGGGTCAGGGCCGCGGCGCCGGGACCGGTGCGGAAGGCCGCCGAGTTCGTCTCACGCGACCTGCGCGGCAAGTACACGCCGATGCTGCACGGCCTGCGCCTGGTACTGCGCGCCGGACCGGTCTTCTACCTGGTCTTCTGCCTGTGCTACGCACTGCTGGAGGCCGGGCGCGAGTGGGCCTTCATCGGCGTGACCCGGCTGGTCGGCCCGCACGACGGACCCTGGTGGACGGTGTGGCACGGGCCGGTGAGATTCGGTGTGACGGCCGTCTACGAGGTGCTGCGGTTCAGCCTGCTGGCCTCGGCCCTGCAGATGGCGCTGCGGACGGCGTCAGACGGACGTGGTCCACGCGCCGCTGAGCCAGCCGCACCTCGACCCGCAAAGAGCTGACCGCGTCGGCGGGTACCACGAACGACGCCTGCCAGCGGACCTCGGTCCCCGGTTCGGCGGGGACCGCGGTGAAGGTGCTCTCGTCGAAGGGCGCGCACGTCGTGGGCAGGTCCGCCCGGCCCTTGACCGAGGTGGCGGCGCTCCACAGGCGCTCGCGGGCATCGCGGACGGCGGCCGCGCAGCCCTTGATCAGCTCCCGGCCCGCCGCCTCGTCGCCCGGCGTGACCCCGATGACCGCGGTGACCGCTTTGCTGCCCGGCGGCAGCCCCTCGGCGTCGCTCCAGGTCAGCTCGGCCAGGCGCCAGCTCGACCCGGCGAACGTGCCGGGCGCTCCCGGCTGCGGGACGATCGGGGTACCGCCCCTGACCAGGTCGTACTGCTCCAGCTTGGGCACCACCTGGACGGCCACCAGAGCGGCGACGGCGGGGACCAGGCCGAGGGCGTACCAGAGCTGCCTGGACAGCCGCCGCCTGGGCGCGCGGCGGTTCACGTGTCGGCCTCGGTCATGGAGACGGTGGGGGCTGCCGTGCCGTCCAGCCGCAGCTCGATCTCGACGGCCGGGCCGAGCGCCCCACTCGGGCGGAACACATCGCCGTACGCCGGGCGGGAGATGTCCAGCACCGCCCCCTTCACGGCGGCGGCGGGCAGCTCGAAGGCGACCTGGCCCGAGACGGGGATGCCCGGCCGCAGCGTCACCGTGTCGAGGCCCGTGAACCGGTCGGTGGCGGCGAAGGTACGGCCGTCGGGCGCGCGCAGGGTGACCCGGCCGAGCGCGACGTCCTCCTGGGTGGCGGTCGCGGTCAGCCCGACCACGACCCACACGCCCTTGGCCGCCTGCCGGGAGGTCTTGCCGAGGAAACCCGCCACCCGCAACTCGCGGCCGCTGGCCACGCCGTCCACCCTCACGGTGTACGGCGGGGTGCGGACCTCCTGCCCGATCCGGCCTGTGGCGGCGATGGGACGGTACACGCGGTCGGCGTCGGGCTGCAGGCGCTGGACGGCGCCGATGAGCGGCAGCAGGACGGCACAGGCGCCGACCGTGAGCAGGGCCTTCCTCATTCACGCTCCAGCGGGGTCTCCAGGACGCCCATCGGCGTTTCCCCCATGTACCAGAGCGAGGTGCCCGACGCGTAGCCCAGCAGCGACCACGACGGCTCGCGGACCTCGTCGGTGACGGCCACGCTCATCCGCTCCGGCGCCTCATCGACCTCCCAGCTCAGCCGTACGGTCTCCGGGATCCCCGGGTTGAGCACGTCGCCCGCTCGGCCGCCCGCGCGCACGACACTCTGGTCGAGGACGGGACCGGCGGGCCTGCCGTCGAGGCCGACCGCGAGGGTGCCGCTCAGCTGGGAGACCAGCGACGGCAGCGAGCTGACGTTGGTGACCTCCAGGTCGAGCACCACGAAGCGCCCCTTTCTGGGCACGCCAAAAGCAGGGCTCGGGTCCTTGGTGGTGAACACGGCCCTGCGCGGGACCAGGTGATGACGCTGGCCCTTGATCGGCTGGCCCAGGGAGTAGCGGGCAGGCTCCGCTCGTGCGGCGTCCGCCAGGCCGCCGAGCGGCCAGGCGATCGCCACAGGCAGGAGGATCACCGCGGCGATCGCGGCGAACCAGAACCAGGCCCGTTGTCTCATCCGGGGCATACTAGCCGCGAAAGCGGCCGTCCAATCGGGATGGCCGCTTCCGCATATGTGGTTATGTCAACGCGGCGAGCGCCTGAGGATCAGCGCTCGTCGCTGGGGGCTGTCACAGGGGTTTCACTGAGCCGAGCCGACTCGTCCAGGATGTCGGCACCCTTTTCGCGCAGCGCTGCGACGTGCTGACGCCCGTGGTGGGCGCAGAACAGCAGCTCCCCGCCCACGGGCAGGGTCGCGCGAATGTAGGCCTGGGCACCGCAACGGTCACAACGGTCGAGGGCCGTCAGCGGCTTAACGGGGGCGAGAGCTCCAGTCACGTATCGCCTTTCTGGTCACCCCCGCCGAAGCGAGGATCTGGCGCAGTCACTTGAGACAACATCTAACCGGACGTGGACGTTCCCAACCGGCGCACGGCTACGCCGAGAGCGGAATGTGTCGCAAAGTAATGACGATCAGCCGCTTTGTAACGGCAAACACCACGCGATGGCAAGGTTGTACGCGTGCGAACGGGAAGACCGGTAAGCTACGCACACGTGTTCGATGGCTAGACCAGGGGAGCTGGAGTGACGGTAGCGGAGGCGGGTTACACAGCTCGTCACCTGTCGGTGCTTGAGGGCCTTGAGGCCGTCCGCAAGCGCCCCGGCATGTACATCGGGTCCACCGACAGCCGGGGTCTCATGCACTGCCTCTGGGAGATCGTGGACAACGGCGTCGACGAGGCGCTGGCCGGACACTGCGACCGCATCGAGGTCGAACTGTTCGCCGACGGCTCCGTCGAGGTCCGTGACAACGGCCGGGGCATCCCTGTCGACATCGAGCCCAAGAGCGGCCTGCACGGCGTCGAACTCGTCTACACCAAGCTGCACGCGGGCGGCAAGTTCGGCGGCGGCGCCTACGCCGCCTCCGGCGGCCTCCACGGCGTCGGCGCCTCCGTGGTCAACGCCCTGTCCGCGCGCATCGACATCGAGGTCGACCTCGGCGGCAAGATCCACCTCATCAGCTTCAGGCGCGGTGTCCCCGGCGTCTTCGACGGCGACGGGCCCACGGCCAAGTTCAAGAAGAAGTCCGGCCTGCGCGACGGCGGCAAGCTCCAGCGGCGCGTCACCGGCACCCGCGTGCGGTTCTGGGCCGACAAGCAGATCTTCCTGCCCGACGCCGAGTTCTCCATCGACGAGATCCACGTGCGCCTGCGCCAGACCGCCTTCCTGGTGCCCGGCCTCACCCTCGTCCTGATCCACGACGGCAGGACCGAGGAGTTCCGCTTCGACGGCGGCATCTCCGAGTTCACCGACTTCCTCGCCCGCGACGAGGCCGTCTGCGAGGTCCTGCGCTTCCAGGGGGTCGGCCACTTCCACGAGACCGTCCCCGTGCTCGACGATCAGGGCAACATGACGCCCACCGAGGTCGAGCGCGAGCTTTCGGTCGACGTGGCGGTCCGCTGGGGCAGGGGCTACGACTCGACCGTGCGCTCGTTCGTCAACGTCATCGCCACGCCCAAGGGCGGCACCCACGTCACCGGTTTCGAGCGCGCCCTGGTCAAGACCCTCAACGAGTTGCTGCGCGAGACGCGCCTGCTCAAGAACGGCGACGACCCCGTCACCAAGGAGGACATCCTCGAAGGGCTGACCGGCGTCGTCACCGTCCGGGTGCCGGAACCGCAGTTCGAAGGCCAGACCAAGGAGGTCCTCGGCACCTCCGCGGCCACCCGCATCGTCTCCCACGTGGTCTCCCGCGAGCTCAAGGCGGTGTTCGCCAACCCGCCGCGTGGCATGAAGCAGCAACTGCGCGCCGTCCTGGAGAAGATCGCCGCCGCCGCCAAGGCGCGCATCGCCGCCCGCGAGCACCGCGACAACCAGCGCCGCAAGAGCGCGCTGGAGAACTCCGCGCTGCCCGCCAAGCTGGTCGACTGCCGCAGCGACGACATCGACCGCAGCGAGCTGTTCATCGTCGAGGGAGACTCCGCGCTCGGCACCGCCAAGCTCGCCCGCGACTCGGAGTTCCAGGCGCTGCTGCCGATCCGAGGCAAGATCCTCAACGTGCAGAAGGCGTCCGTCGCCGACATGCTCAAGAACGCCGAGTGCGCCGCCATCATCCAGGTCGTCGGCGCCGGTTCCGGCCGCTCCTTCGACATCGACGCGGCCCGCTACGGCAAGATCATCCTGATGGCCGACGCCGATGTCGACGGCGCCCACATCCGCTGCCTGCTCCTGACGCTCTTCCACCGCTACATGCGGCCCATGGTGGAGGCCGGGCGCGTCTTCGCGGCCGTGCCGCCGCTCCACCGCATCGAGCTGACCAACCCCGGCCGGGGGCAGGACAAGTACATCTACTGCTACACCGACGCCGAACTCCACAAGGTGCTGCGCGACCTCGAACGGCGCGGCAAGCGGTGGAAGGACCCGGTGCAGCGCTACAAGGGTCTGGGTGAGATGGACGCCGACCAGCTCGCCGAGACGACGATGGACCCGCGCCACCGGATCCTGCGCAGGGTGCGCATCGAGGACGCCGAATCCGCGGAGAGCATCTTCAGCCTGCTGATGGGCAGCGACGTGGCGCCGCGCCGCGAGTTCATCGTGAAGAGCGCGGCCGAGGTCGACCGCGACCACATCGACGCCTGACACCCGCCCGGGAGCGGCGGCCGTCGTTCCCGGTGACCTCGTCGCTTCCTCGCGATGATACGGCCCAGGTCCTCTTCGCCGGAGAGATCGAGGTTGTTCGGCCCGTGCCAGGCTGGCGTGCGCCGCCATCCGCTGAGAGGTGGTGATAGTCGCTCGGATCGGGAACGCGTTCCGTCGCCGAGCTTACGGACTCGCCCGTCGCCAGTTAGGATACAGTTGTATCCATTCAGGAGATGGGGGTCACCGTGCGCATTCCTGACCGGCCGTCCGCCTTCACCAGTGACTCCGCCCGCGACAAGTACTACGCCGTCTACGACCGAGTGCTCAGCGAACTGTGGCCCGTACCGGTGGACGCCGTTGACGTGGAGACCCGCGCCGGCAGCGTGCGGATCCACCGGGCCGGACCCGCCAAGGGGGATCCCGTGGTCCTTGTGGCCGGTGCCGGAGGGAACGCGCTGAGCTGGTACCGCTACATCGAACCGCTGGCGCGCACTCGCCCGGTTCTCGCCGTCGACCCGCTCGGCGAGCCGGGGCGCTCGGTTCAGAGGCGCACGCTCACGACCGGCGCCGAGGTGGGCGGCTGGCTCACCGACGTCCTGGCCGTAGTCGGCGCCGAGCGCGCGCACGTTGCCGGCTTCTCCGCTGGCGGCTGGACCGCGGTGTGGGCCGTGGCAGGACAGCGGTTCGGTGAGGGCGGCCTCGTCGCGGCGCTGACGCTGGTGGATCCGGGCGGATTCGCGCCGATAACCGGCCGGTTCGTCCGGTGGGCGGCCGCCGGAGCCGTCGCCTCCATGCTCCCGCGTCCGTTGCGGCACCGCATGGCCGACGTCGTGGACAACGGGGTGCTGCGCGAGGATCGGCTGGTGAGGCTGATGCGGGCCGGGTGGTCCTTCCGTCGGCGCGTGCTCATCCCGCCCCCTTACACCGACGAGCAGATACGCGAGCTGTCCGTGCCCGTGCAGGTGCTGCTGGGCGCCCGAAGCAGGTTGCTGGATGCGCAAGCGGTGGCCGCCCGGCTGGCCGACATCGTGCCCTCATGGCGAGTGGAGATCGTGCCCGGCACCGGGCACTCGCTGCCCGTCGAGGCTCCGGAACTGGTGGCCGAGCGGATCCTCGCCTTTCCCGGCCAGACCACGCCGAAGCACAGCACCGGCAACAGTTAGGAAGCAGCATGCCCCGACCGGTGGATCATGATGAGCGACGGCACCTGCTTACCGAGGCGCTGCTGCGCATCGCCGGCACCCGCGGCCTGCAGGCGGTGTCGATGCGTGAGATCGCCGCCGAGGCGGAGGTGTCGCTGCGCGTGGTCCAGTACTACTTCACGAACAAGCAGGCACTGCTGGAGTCCGGCCTCAACGAGCTGGGCGTCCGTATGGACCGACGGGTCAGGCAACGGGTCGCCACTGCGGCGGGGAAGCTGACACCGCGTGGTGTCTTCGCCGCCGTCCTCGGCGTGATCGTGCCTTCCGACGAGCAGAGCAGGCTGGACTCCATGGCCTGGACCGCCTACTACACCGCCGCCCTCACCGACCCGGCGCTCGCCGAGGTCGGGCTCACCCTGCCCAACGCGCTGGAGGACTTCCTCACCGCACGCTTGACCGCCGCACAGGAGGCGGGCGACATCGCTCCCGATTGTGACCCGCGTATCGAGGTCGCCGGCCTCCTGGCTCTCGCCAACGGCCTGACCTCCAGCGTCCTCAGCCGGCAGCGCACTCACGAGGCCGCCATCGAGATCATCGAGTACCGACTGGACCGCCTGTTCGGGCCGGCGGTGAGTTGACCTGACCGGACCACGGGCGGAAACGGGAGGTCAGACAGTCGGTGGGCAAACCCTGGCGGGAAGCGCTCATCTCCGTCATCACTGTCAGTCGGTGGCTTCGGCCTGCGAGAGCAAGTAGGTCTCGGTGATGTCGCCGCCGCAGGTGAGTCACCGCCGCTGGCCATGCGGAAGCAGCGGTCACAGCTGCTGCGGATCGCCGGGTGGCGAGGGCGTCTGGGCCGGTGGCGGCGCCGGGTCGGTGGGGGAGTGGAGCAAGCCTCCGGCGGCGGGCAGACGCGGGGCGGGGGAGAAGGCCGAAGGAGGGCAGACCGAGCCGCCGTCCAGGAACCTGGTGGTCTGCAGGAAGGTGGAAAGAGTCGGCGACGAGCCGAAACAAGGGTTGGCGTCGAGGGCCTGGCGCAGGAAGCGGGGGCGGTTGGTGATGAAACCGTCCACTCCGGCCAGCAGGGTGCGGCGCATGGCGGCAGGGGTGTCGACCGTGTAGGCGAAGACCTTGAGGCCCAGGCGGTGGGCGCGGCGGACGTAGGCGGTGTCGAGCCGCCGATGCTTGACGCTGACGTACTTGGCGTATGTCGCTATCTCCCCCAGTTCGGCCGGTCGCGGGGTGCCGAGCACGGCCCGCGTGCCCCGGTAGCGCAACTGCTTGATGAACCCCCAGTCGAAGCTGTGCACGATCGTCGTGGGCGGGGCCTGCGCCATCAGCTCGGAGACCCGGTCGGCGATCCCCGGGGAGCGGGACGGGTGTTTGACCTCCAGCAGCAGCCCGGGGTCGCCCTTCATGGCCTGGAAGACGCTGCTGAGGGTGGGTATCCGCTCTCCCGCGTACTCGGCGCCGAACCAGCTCCCGGCGTCCAGCCGGTCGATCTCGGCCAGCGTGAAGTCGCGCACCCGCCACGGGGCCCGGCCGGGGTACACGTCCTCGGCGTCGGTGGTCCTGGCCAGGGAGGAGTCGTGCAGGACGACGAGATGGCCGTCCTTGGTCTGGTGGACGTCGAGCTCGTACATGTCCGCACCGGCCGCGTAGGCGGCGTGGACGGCCGCCAGCGTGTTCTCCGGCGCGAGCTGGGGCGCACCCCGGTGCGCGATGATGACGGGATCGGCGTCGAACATGATCCCTATTGCACTGCATCCCCCCGGCCAGGCCGTCACGGCACGCCGCAGCGGCAGCGCGGTGGAGTGAGGCGGAGAAGGTAGGGCGGTGCGGGACGCCGCATCAGCAGGGCCGTGGGGCGCGGAGAGCGGCACGCTGTTGCGGGGTTGCGGGGTTGCGGGGTTGCGGGGTTGCGGGGTTGCGGGGTTGCGGGGTTGCGGGGTTGCGGGGTTGCGGGGTTGCGGGGTTGCGGGGATGTGTCCGATGGTGCGGCGCGGCGCGGTGGTGCGTGCGATAGGGCGGTGCGGTGCAGTGGGGCGGTGGGCCCGGCGGCCTGGCGCGCGGCCACCGGGGGAGGGATGGGCTGGGGTCAGAGCTCTATGGGCAGCAGTCGCCCGGTGCGTACGTCGTAGATGGCGCCGCCCACAGGCAGCCCCTCGGGCAGGAACGGGGTGGTGCGGATCCGGGTGAGGTCGTGCCGCAGGGCGGCATCCTGGTCGGGGACGGTATGGAACTCCAGGCTGCGGGTGTCGACCCCGTGGCGCTGGGTGAGCTCGTGGACATCCTGGTCACTGACCTTGGCCATGCCGCAGTCGGTGTGCGGCATGACCATGACGCGTTCCACGCCGAGGAGGTAGACGGCGAGCACCAGCGTACGGAGCACGTCGTCGGTGACCCTGGCCCCGGCGTTGCGGAGGATTTTCGCGTCGCCGGGTTGGAGTCCGAGGAGTCCGAGAGGGTCGATCCGGGAGTCCATGCACGTGACGACGGCTAGACCTCGGGCCGCTCGGCCGGTGAGGTCTGAGCCGGTGAAGCCGTCGGCATACTGCGCGTTGGCGGTCAGCAGGTCGTCGAATTCACTCATGCCACAGATGATTCCCCATATCCGGATGATCAGGATTTTCGGGGTGTCCAGTTGCGGACTTCTGGCGACGTGCGACCATCATCGTTCACAATGAGTGATGATGTCGTTGCCCTCGGTATGTTATCGAAGAAGGTGCCTGTGAGTAGGTCAGAATCGCTCGCCGCCTACCTGCGTTCCCATGCGCGCCGTCGGCTCGACAGGGTGGAGTCCAACGACGAGGGCAGGAACGCCCGGAGCGCACTGGCGCTGCTCGACGCCGCGTCCTATGCCGCCAGCCTCCCCGATGACGATCCGCTGCTGTGCGGGCTGGAGAAGTCGGGGTGCTTCGGTCCGCACGGCTGCGACGACTTCGACCCCGGCGAGAAGGGGGACCGGCTGATCAGGATGTGGGCGGGCGGCGAGCCTCACGAACTGCTGCTCGCCCTGCCCGGCGTGCTGGCCCCTCATCCGTGACCGTGACCGTGCGGCGTCGCGGCGGGGCGTGGTGCGGCGAGGAGCGTGCCCCTGGAGGCCGCCCGCGCGTGACGGTGGGCGGGGGTGGGGCGGCCGGCCGTGATGGTGAGGGCTGCGCTGAAGGCAGGTGGTCGTGGCGGCGAGGGCCGTACTGAGGGCGGCCGTCTGTAACGGCGAGGGTCGCACCGAGCGGGTCGGCCTCGGCGGCAGGGTGGGCTGAGCAGCAGGGCCGCCCTAAACGGCGAGGGCGGTCGTGACGGCGCGGGCGGGTCCATGGCGCCGTCGGTTCCAGCGGTTGAGGCTGATGTCTGGTTGAAGCGGTAGAAATCTCCTATGACGGCTATCGCGCGCTATCGCACCACGGTCTTCGACTGCCCCGACCCGCTTGAGCTGGCCCGCTTCTACTCCCAGGTGCTCGACTGGCCCATCGTGACCCAGGAGGACACCTGGGTCGTGGTCTCCGACGGCGGGTCGCCGAGACGGCTGGCGTTCAACAAGGCCGACGACTACCACGCGCCCGAATGGCCGCGCCCCGACCGTCCCCAGCAGTTGCACCTCGATCTCACCGTCGACGACCTCGACGCGGCCGAGGCGCAGGTGGTGGCGCTGGGCGCGCGCAAGCACGAGCACCAGCCGGGCGAGGACGACGGTTTCCGCGTGTTCCTCGACCCGGCCGGTCACCCGTTCTGCCTGGTCGTGGACTAGCGGATCAGCAGCTCCACCGCCCGCGTGTACGCCCCGGAGGCGAGCGCCTGGTCGGCCAGCGCCCAGCGTGCGGCCGATACCCCGGTCCGCCGCGCCTGCTCACGGGCCGAGGAGACGAGAGCGTCCGCCGCCGCCCAGGTGTCGCCTCCGGCCTGCTCCAGCCGCCGGGCCTCCGTCATGAGATTTCCCGACTTAGGGGCAGATTTCGTGGAAAGTCCCCATCCGTATGGGTAGAGCGGGTCGTAGGCGGCGTCACCCACGTTGATCGGCAACTGCTCCATCGAGCGCGGCCACGTGTACGGCAGCCGTCCCGTGTACGGCACCGCGCCGAACAGTGGATCGGACACCCCGGCGCCCTCACTGCCCGGCAGCCACGCCGCCACCACAGCCTCGACCTGCGACAGGTCGCCCAGCAGCAGCGGCCGCCCGGACACGACGACCACCACGCAGTCGAGCGCCCCGCACACGGTCTCGACCGCCGCCCGGTCCTGTGGCGACAGCTCCATCGTGCGGCCCTGCCGTCCGACGTCGCCCTGGCCTTCGGCGTACGGTCGCTCGCCCACGACGACCACCCCCACGTCGTGTCCGGCGGTCGGCGCCGAGGCGTCGGGCGAGTGGGTGACGGACGCCGCCCGCCCCCTGATCCCGGACAGGATCGTCGTCCCCTGCGTGATCGGCCCCGACGAGCCCTGCCAGGTGATCGTCCACCCGCCGGACTGGTTGCCGATGTCGTCGGCGTTCGACCCGGCCACGTACACGCGCGCGGACGGCCGCAGCGGCACCACGGACCCGCTGTTCTTCAGCAGGACCTGCGAGCGGGCGGCGGCGGTCCTGGCCAGTGCCCGGTGCGGGGCCGAGCCGACCGTGCTCAGCCCGGACCGGTCGGCATAGGGCCGCTCGAACAGGCCGAGCCGGAACTTCGCCGTCAGGATCCGGCTGACCGCGTCGTCGACGCGTGCCATGGAGACCCGTCCGGCCTCGATCTCGGCGGTCAGCGTCGAGACGAAGGTCTGGAACGCGTACGGCACCATGATCATGTCGAGTCCGGCGTTGATCGAGGTGCGCACGTCGGTGGTGTGGTCGCCGGGGATCTGGTCGATCGCCTGCCAGTCGCTGACGACCAGGCCGGTGAAGCCGAGCCGGCCCTTGAGCACGTCGGTGAGCAGTTCGCGGTGGGCGTGCATCTTGGTGGGGCCGACACTGGAGAAGGACGGCATCACGCTGCCGACGCCCCGCCGTACGGCCTGGGCGAAGGGCGCCAGGTGCACCGCCTCCAGTTCCTCGCGGGAGCCGGTGAAGACGCCCTGGTCGATCGTGTAGTCCGCGGTGCCGGAGCTGCCGTAGTCGGTGCCGCCGTCGGCGACGTAGTGCTTGGCGGTGGCCAGGACCCCGTGGTCCTGGAGCCCGTCGATGATCGTGCTCATGCGGCCGACCAGCGCGGGGTCCTCGCCGAAGGACTCGTAGGCGCGGCCCCACCGCTCGTCGCGCGACACGCACAGGCAGGGGGAGAAGTTCCACGGGATGCCGGTCGCCTTGACCTCCTTCGCGGTGGCCGCGCCGATGCGCCTGACGAGTGCGGGGTCGCGGGTGGCGCCGAGGCCGACGTTGTGCGGGAAGATCGTCGCCCCGGCCACGTTGTTGTGGCCGTGGACGGCGTCGACGCCGTAGACGATCGGGATCTGCAGCCGGGTCTGGCGCGTCCTGAGCTGGAAGCCGTCCACCATGTCGGCCCACGCCTTCGGGGTGTTGTCCGCCGGGGCCGAGCCGCCGCCGGACAGCACCGAGCCCAGCAGGTACGTCGCCAGGTCGTCGGGGGTGCCGAGCGCCGAACGCTCGGCCTGCGTCATCTGGCCGACCTTCTCGGCGACGGTCATCCGCGACAGCAGGTCGCGGACCCGGTCGCGGACGGGCCGGGACCGGTCGAGGTACGGCAGCCCGTGGGCGTTCACCACGATCGCGGGCTCGTCGGCCGGCGGCCGGACGCCCTCACCGGACAGCACCACCGGGACGGTCTCGGCGACCTCCGCGTCCCGGTCGCGCAGGGTCCTCACCGTGAACGCCTGCGAGCCGCCGGACGGGGTGCCCGCGCGGAAGGTGAGCGTCCCTGCGACCGGCACGTAGTCGGCGCCGGGAGTGGCCGTGCCGGTGCCCGTCGCGTACGAGACGCGGGTGTCGGCGGGCAGCGGCCGGCCGTCGGCGGTGGTCACCGTGACGGCGACGCGGGCGCTGCCGCGCTCGTCCACGGCGTACACCGGCCGGTCGGTGGACAATCGCACCGGCCGGGCGGGGGCGGTGCCGTACACCTGGACGTCGTCGAAGCCCAGCGTGCCCGAGGCGGCCGGGAAGCGGAGCGCGTACCCCCACATCTCGACCAGGTCCAGTTCGCCGTCGGTGGGGGCGCCTGCGGGCTGGTAGTCCGCGCGCCGGACGAAGGCCGCGAAGGGGGTACGGACCTGCCGCCACCCGGCCGTGTCGTCGACGAAGGAGGACTCGAACAGCTCGGCGCTGCCCGCGCCGCCACCGCCGTCCCTGACCTCGAAGTACACTCGCCGGCCCGTGGCGGCGCCGAGGACCCAGAAGGACAGCCCTTCGTGCGCCGACCAGTCCTGGGCGGCGCTCAGGTCGTGCGACCAGCCGCCCCACTGGCCGACGGTGTACTCGGCGCGCAGCGCCCGGTTGCCCGCAGGGGCCTCGGGCCGGTCGGGGGCGGGCGTGATGTCCAGTCGCGGGGTCGAGGCGGAGTCGGACCCCCAGGGGTACACCCCGGCGGGGACGGTGGCGGATTCGAAGTCGGCGACGGTCAGCGGGGCGGCCGCCGCCTGCGCGGACGGTACGGCGAACAGCGAGGCGAGGAGTGCGGCTGCCGCCCATAACGGGGTGCGGGACACGGGTGCTGCCTCCCAGGTGCGTGAGAGCGCTCTCGCTCGATCATCGACCACTGGGTGGATTTGGCAACCCCTGTCCCGCCCGGGGAGAGTTCCCCGGGCGGGACAGGACCGAGGATCAGGCGGGCTCCTCCGGCTCGGCGACCATGGGGCGCTCCGGGGGCTCGGCGGTGCCCTGGGCGCCGCCGACGGCGCCGACGGTGTGGGTCAGCCGCAGGCCGGAGGCGTCGCGGCGGCTGATCTCCTCGGGCAGCGGAATCGGCTTGCCCGCCGCCGAGACCGCCTTGGCGGGGGCAGGGCCCGCCCAGGCCAGCAGCAGGGTGTCCTCGCCCTTCAGGAACCGCTGCGCGCGCACGCCGCCGGTCGCCCGGCCCTTCGGCGGGAAGTCGGTGTAGTCGGAGACCTTGCCGCCGCCGACCTGGGTGCCGGGCAGCGCGGTGGCCGATCCGGCGACGGTGACGACCTGCGCGGGCAGGGCCGGATCGACGGTGCCGAAGAAGATCACCCGGGCGCCGTCGTCGAGCCGGATGCCCGCCATGCCGCCCGCGGGCCGTCCCTGCGGGCGCACGCTGGCGGCGGGGAAGCGCAGGAGTTGCGCGTCGGAGGTGACGAACACCAGGTCGTGGGCGTCGGATTCGAGCTCGACCGCGCCCACGACGGTGTCGCCGTCCTTGAGCGCGATGACCTCGTAGTCGTCGCGGTTGGGCGGATAGTCGGGGACCACCCGCTTGACCACACCCTGCGCGGTGCCGATCGCCAGCCCCAGCGCGTCGGGGGACAGCGAGCACAGGCCGACCACGTTCTCACCGGGGCTGAGCGTGACGAACTCGCTGATCGGATGTCCGCCGGACAGCGACGGCGGGTTGGCGGAGGGCGGCAGGATGGGCAGGTCGACCACGGAGACGCGGATCGCCCGCCCGTGCGAGGTGACCAGGCCGACCTCGGCTCGCGCCGTCGTGCGCACCGCCCCTGTGAGCACGTCGTGGGCGGCGCGTTCGCCTTCGCCGGGCAGCGGGGTGCCGTCGGTGGTGCGGGCGAGCAGGCCGGTGGACGACAGCAGAACCAGGCAGGGGTCGTCGGCGATCATGAGCGAGGTCGGGGCGGTGCGGGGGGTGCCGGAGGCCTCCAGGAGGATCGTGCGGCGCGGCGTGCCGTACTTCTTGGCGACCTCGGCGAGTTCGGCGGAGACGACCTGGCGCATGCGCTCGGGCGAGGCGAGGATCGCGGTCAGCTCCGCGATCTCGTCGCTGAGCTGCTGCTTCTCGCGGTCGAGTTCGAGCTTGTCGAAGCGGGTGAGGCGGCGTAGCGGGGTGTCGAGGATGTAGGCGGCCTGGATGTCGGTGAGGTCGAAGACCTCCATCAGGCGGCTGCGGGCCTGGGCGGAGTCGTCGGAGGAGCGGATGACCTGGATGACCTCGTCGATGTTGAGCAGGGCGACGATGAGGCCCTCGACCAGGTGCAGGCGCTCCTCGCGCTTGCGGCGGCGGAACTCCGAGCGGCGGCGCACGACCTCCAGGCGGTGGTCGACGTAGACCTTGAGCAGTTCGCGCAGACCGAGCGTGCGCGGCTCGCCCTCGACCAGGGCGACGTTGTTGATGCCGAAGGTCTCCTCCATCGGCGTGAGCCGGTAGAGCTCGTCGAGGACGGCCTCGGGCACGAAGCCGTTCTTGATCTCGATGACCAGGCGCAGGCCCTTGTGCCGGTCGGTGAGGTCCTTGAGGTCGGCGATGCCCTGGAGCTTCTTGCTGGTGACCAGGTCCTTGATCTTGGTGACCACGCGCTCGGGGCCGACGGCGTAGGGGAGTTCGGTGACGATGATGCCCTTGCGCCGGGGGGTGATCTGCTCGATCGTGCAGCGGGCCCGCATGCGGAAGGTGCCCCGGCCGCTCTCGTAGGCGTCGCGGATGCCCTGCAGGCCGATGATCGTGCCGCCGGTGGGCAGGTCGGGGCCGGGGATGTGGCGCATCAACTCGTCGAGCGAGGCGTTCGGCTTGCGGATCAGCAGGCGGGCGGCGGCGACGACCTCGCCGAGGTTGTGGGGGGCCATGTTGGTGGCCATGCCGACGGCGATGCCGGTGGTGCCGTTGACCAGGAGGTTGGGGAAGGCCGACGGCATGACCGTCGGCTCGGTCTCCTGGCCGTCGTAGTTGGGCTTGAAGTCGACGGTGTCCTCGTCGAGGGACTCGACCATGAGCATGGCGGCCGGTGCCAGGCGCGCCTCGGTGTAGCGCATGGCGGCGGGCATGTCGTCGGGCGAGCCGAAGTTGCCGTGGCCGTCGACGAGGGGCAGCCGCATCGCGAAGGGCTGGGCCATGCGCACCAGCGCGTCGTAGATGGCGGTGTCGCCGTGGGGGTGGAGCTTGCCCATGACGTCGCCGACCACGCGGGAGGACTTGACATGCCCCCGGTCGGGGCGCAGCCCCATCTCGCTCATCGAGTAGAGGATGCGGCGCTGCACGGGCTTCAAACCGTCGCGCGCGTCGGGCAGCGCGCGCTGGTAGATCACCGAGTAGGCGTACTCGAGGAAGCTGGTGCGCATCTCGGAGGAGACGTCGATGTCGACGATCCGCTCCTCGAAGTCCTCTGGAGGGGCTGCTGTGGTACGTCGGGCCATGTCGAACATTTTGGCGGACGCACAGGGGTGTCCGCGACCTGTTGGCCACAGTGTGTCTTGACCAAGCAATTGCTTGGCGCATACGTTCGGCTCATGATTGAGTTCCACCCTGTGACCAAGCACATCGGCGCCGAGGTGACCGGGGTCGACCTGCGCGAACCACTGTCACCCGAACAGGTCGCCACGCTGAGGCAGGGCTGGCTGACCCATCTCGTGCTGTTCTTTCGCGATCAGCACCTCGACGACGAGCAGCATCTGCGCTTCGCCCTCGGCTTCGGCACCCTCAACCACCCCGCCTTCAAGAAGGACGGCGCCAGCCCCATCCACGTCCTCGACCAGACCTCGCCCAAGGGTGAGGGCGGCGACGAGTGGCACAGCGACAACACCTTCGAGCCCACCCCGCCCATGGGCTCGCTGCTGCGCTGCGTGCAACTGCCCGACGTCGGCGGCGACACCTGCTGGGCCAACACCTACCTCGCCTACGAGACGCTCTCGCCGTCGCTGCGGCGGCTGTGCGACGACCTGACCGCCGTCCACGACATCACCTCCTCCATGAAGAAGGCCATCGCCAAGGGCCACCCGTTCGACCTGGAGGAGGTCCAGGCCAGGTGGCCGCCCCTCGAACGCCCGGTCGTCCGCGTCCATCCCGAGACCGGCAGGCGGGCCCTGTTCGTCAACCGGGCCTCCACCACCCGGCTCGTCGGGCTGTCGGACCGGGAGAACGAGGCGCTCCTGCCCCTTCTGAACGACCACATCCGCTCACCCGAGTTCCAGGTGCGGCTCAAATGGCGGCCGGGCACGATGGCGTTCTGGGACAACCGCCCCACCCAGCACTACGCGGTGGCCGACTACACGGAAAGGCGCAGGATGCATCGGGTCACCATCAACGCCTTCCCTCAACACCGGGATTGACTCTAAGGTGAATTAGGAAACTTTCCTAACTCACTTGGGAGTGCAGGTTGAAACTCGCCGTTGTCGGGGGCGGCTCGACGTACACGCCGGAACTGATCGACGGTTTCGCGAGATTGCGCGACGAGCTCCCGCTGACCGAGATCGCGCTCATCGACCCCAGCGCGCAGCGCCTCGACCTCGTAGCGGGCGTCTCCCGCCGCATGCTGGCCCGCGCCGGTCACCCGGCGCGGGTGCTGGCCACCGCCTCGGTCGAGGAAGGTGTCGCGGGAGCGGACGCCGTGCTCTTCCAACTGCGGGTCGGCGGGCAGGCCGCACGCGAGGTGGACGAGACGCTGCCGCTGCAGTGCGGCTGCGTCGGCCAGGAGACGACGGGCGCGGGCGGCCTGGCCAAGGCCCTCCGTACGGTCCCCGTCGTCCTCGACCTGGCCGAAAAGGTGCGCACCCACGCCCCCGACGCCTGGATCGTCGACTTCACCAACCCCGTCGGCATCGTGACCAGGGCCCTGCTCGACGCCGGCCACCGCGCGATCGGCCTGTGCAACGTCGCCATCGGCTTCCAGCGCCGCTGGGCCAAGGCCCTCGGCGTCACCCCCGACCGGCTCACGCTCGGGCACGTCGGACTCAACCACCTGACCTGGGAGCGGGCCGCCTACCTCGACGGCGAGGACGTCCTTCCCCGGATCATCGCCGAGGGCGGCGAAGAGCTCGCCGACGCGACCGGCCTGCCTGTGGACCTCATCCGGCGGCTCGGCGTCGTCCCGTCGTACTACCTGCGCTACTTCTACGCACACGACATCGTCGTGGCCGAGCAGCGCACCAAGCCCTCGCGCGCCGAAGAGGTCGCCGCGATGGAGACCCGGCTGCTGGAGATGTACGCCGACCCGGCCGTCGACACCAAGCCCGACCTCCTCGACAAGCGCGGCGGCGCCTACTACTCGGAGGCGGCGGTCGCGCTCATCGCCTCCCTGCTCGGCGACCGGGGCGACACCCAGATCGTCAACCTGCGCAACGAGGGCACGCTGCCGTTCCTGCCCGACGAGGCCGTCATCGAGGTACCCGCGACCATCACCGCCGAGGGCGCGCGGGCGCTGCCGGTGGCGCCGGTCGAGCCGCTGTTCGCCGGTCTGATCGCCAACGTCTCCGCCTACGAGACCCTCGCGCTGGAGGCCGCGCTGCACGGCGGCGAGGACCGGGTGCGCAACGCGCTGCTGGCCCATCCGCTCATCGGGCAGGAGGCGATCGCAGCCGATCTCACCCGGCTGCTGATCGAGGCCAACGCGGCTCACCTGCCGTGGTGAGCGCCGCCGTGGACACCGTGGTCGCCGTGGACGGCGGCAACAGCAAGACCGACGTGCTGCTGCTGTCGGTCGACGGAACCATCCTGGCCAGAGGCAGGAGCGGCCCGTTCACGCCGCAGAGCACGGGCGTCGGCCACGCCGCCGACACCGTCGAGGCGGGCGTCAGGGACGCGCTCGGCGCCGAGGCGGCGGCGCCGTACGCCGACCTGCTCGTCGCCTACGTCGCCGGGGCCGACCTGCCCGCAGAGGAGGAAGCCCTGGCGGCCGAGTTCGCGGCCAGGGACCTCGCGGGCGAGGTCGTCGTCGCCAACGACACCTTCGCGCTGCTGCGCGCCGGAGCGTCCGGGCCCTGGGGCGTCGCCGTCGTCTGCGGCGCCGGCGTCAACGCGGTGGGGGTCTCGCCGACCGGCCAGGTGGCCCGCTTCCCGTCTCTCGGCAAGATCAGCGGCGACTGGGGCGGCGGCCTCGACCTCGGCGACGAGACGCTCTGGCACGCCATCAGGGCCGAGGACGGCAGAGGCGGCCCGACCGCCCTGGCCGGGCTGGTCGCCACGCACTTCGGCAGGGACACCGTCGAGGAGGTCGTGCTCGACCTGCACTTCGGCCGCCTGGACCGGGGCAGGCTGCTGGAGCTGACCGTCGGCCTGTTCGAGCAGGCCGCAGAGGGCGACCGGGTGGCGCTGGATCTGGTGACCCAGATGGCCGACGAGGTCGTCGTCATGGCGGAGGTCTGCCTGCGCAGGCTCGGCCTCATGGAGGTGCCGACCGAGGTGGTGCTCGGCGGCGGCATCCTGCGCGCCAGGGAGCCGCTGCTGACCGCGCTGCTCGACGAGCGCTTCGGCACCCGTACGCCCCAGGCCAAGCCGGTCGTGGCCGAGCAGCCGCCGATCGTCGGCGCAGCGCTGAGCGCCCTGGACCGGATCGGCGCGAGCGAGGAGGCCAAGACGCGGCTGCGCGCCCAGTTCTGACGGCCCGGCCGGGAGGGCGCACCGCGGACCCCGGTCGCCCCGGCGCCGCCTCCGGTGCGCGCCGGGCACGCGACGCGGGACATCACCCGATGGACCGCGCCGCCGCCGGGCGAGGAGGACGACCGGGCCGAAGACGAGATCCTCGATCGTCTCCTGCCCCTCCGACACCTGGTATGAAAGGGGGATGTTCGATGTAGAGGCCCTGCGCGGCGAGGCAGAGGAGCGGCTGCGGGCACTGGCGGGCGAGCACGCGCGACTGCGTGACGACCAGTGGTCGGCGATCGAGGCGCTCGTGGTCCAGCGGAGCCGCGTGCTCGTCGTGCAGCGCACCGGCTGGGGCAAGTCGGCCGTGTACTTCGTGGCCACCGGCCTGCTGCGCGACCTCGGCGAGGGGCCGACCGTCATCGTCTCCCCGCTGCTGGCGCTGATGCGCAACCAGATCGCCGCCGCCGAGCGCGCCGGCATCAGGGCCGTCACCATCAACTCCGCGAACCCGGAGGACTGGGCCCACGTCTACGAGCGCGTCGCCGACGGCCTGGTCGACGTGCTCCTCGTCAGCCCCGAGCGGCTCAACAACCCCGACTTCCGCGACAACGTCCTGCCCGAACTCGCCGAGAGCGCCGGGCTCGTGGTCGTGGACGAGGCCCACTGCATCTCCGACTGGGGCCACGACTTCCGGCCCGACTACCGGCGGCTGGCCAGGCTGTTCGAGGAGCTGCCGCCCGGCATCCCGGTGCTCGCCACGACCGCCACCGCCAACGCCCGCGTCACCCGCGACGTCGCCGAGCAGATGGGCGAGGACACCCTGGTGCTGCGCGGCCCGCTCGAACGCGAGAGCCTGCACCTGAGCGTCGTCCGGCTGCCGTCGGCCGAGCAGCGGCTGGCCTGGCTGACCCAGCAGCTCGCCGAGCTGCCCGGCTCCGGCATCGTCTACACGCTCACGGTTGCCGCCGCCCACGAGATCGCCGGGCACCTGCGCGAGCAGGGCTTCGAGGTCGCCGCCTACTCCGGTCAGACCGACCCGGCGGAGCGGCTGGCGGCCGAGGACGCCCTGCTCAACAACAAGATCAAGGCGCTGGTGGCCACGAGCGCGCTCGGCATGGGCTTCGACAAGCCCGACCTCGGCTTCGTCATCCACGTGGGTGCCCCGCAGTCGCCGGTCGCCTACTACCAGCAGGTCGGCCGGGCCGGGCGCGGTGTCGAGCGGGCCGAGGTGATCCTGCTGCCCGGCACCGAGGACCGCGACATCTGGGCGTACTTCGCCTCCCTCGCCTTCCCGCCCGAGCCCGTCGTCCAGACGACGCTGCGGGCGCTGGAAGAGGGCGGTGTGCTGTCCACCCCCGCGCTGGAGAGCCGGGTCGACCTCAGCCGCAGCAGGCTGGAGATGATGCTCAAGGTCCTCGACGTCGACGGCGCGGTCCGCCGCGTCAAGGGCGGCTGGACGGCGACCGGCGAGCCGTGGGCCTACGACGCCGAGCGCTATGCCCGTATCGCCGCCGAACGCAAGGCCGAGCAGGACGCCATGCTCGCCTACCAGAGCACCGGCGACTGCCGCGAGGAGTTCCTGCGGCGCCTGCTCGACGACGAGGCCGCGCGGCCGTGCGGCCGCTGCGACAACTGCACGGGGCGGCACCGCTCGCCCGAGATCGCCGAGCAGGCCGTCGCGGACGCCCGCGCCCGGCTCGACCGGCCGGGCGTGGAGGTCGAGGCCCGCAGGCAGTGGCCGACCGGGCTCGCCGACCTGTCCGGGCGGATCAAGCCGGAACTCGGGGCCGAGCCGGGGCGGGCGCTGGGGCGGCTGACCGACATCGGGTGGGGCAACCGGCTGCGCGAGCTGTTCACGGGCGGCGACGCCGAGGTGTCCGACGAGATGTTCAAGGCCGTGATCAGGGTGCTGGCCGCGTGGGAGTGGCGGGAGCGGCCGGTGGCGGTGGTCAACGTGCCCTCGGGCTCGCGCCCGGGGCTGGTGCGGGGCTTCGCCGAGCGGCTGGCCCAGGTGGGGCGGCTGACGTACCTGGGCGAGCTGGGCTACCGGACGGGCTCGCCGGGCAGCCAGTTCAACAGCGCGCAGCGGGTGCAGGCGATCAGGGGGACACTGGCGATGCCGGCGGAGCTGGGTGCGGCGGTGGCCGCGTGCGGCGGTCCGGTGCTGCTGGTGGACGACCGGATCGACACGGGCTGGACGATGACGCTGGGCGCCGCACTGGTGCGCCACGCGGGCGCGCCCGCCGTGCTGCCGCTCGCGCTCGCGGTCAGCTCGTAGAGGTCACGGCGAAGCCCACCTCACCCCACCCGCCGCACGGGGCCGACGGCCTCCAGGGAGACGCTCCTGCGGGTGGGGGCGCTCTCGCCGTGACGAACCCTAGAGGCGCGGACGGGCACCCAGGTGGGAGATGGCCTTGGCGGCCAGACGGTTGCCCGAGGCCAGCGCCTCGGCCGGGGGCTTGCCCTCCAGCCACGGAGGCAGGAAGCCCGCGCAGAACGCGTCGCCCGCTCCGGTGCCGTCGATGATGCGGTCGACCGGGTCGGCCTCGGCGTGGACCGGGTCGGGGCGGCCGTTGGTGTACCAGAGCGCGCCGTCGGCGTTCATCTTGATGACGACCTGCGGGAACCACGCGGTCAGCACCTTGACGGCGGCCTCGGCGTCCTCGCGCCCGGTCAGCAGCCGCGCCTGGTCGGTGTTGGCGAACAGCAGCTTGGCGCCGCCCGTCCATTCGAGGAACGGCTCGGCGCCGGTGCGCTCCAGCGGCGCCGACGACGAGCAGTCGACCGAGATCGACATCCCGGCCCGGCGGGCCATGTCGAGGGCGGCCAGGCCCGCGTCGCGGGAACCCTCGTTGATCAGCGTGTAGCCGGACAGGTGCAGATGGGTGCCGCCGACGAACAGGTCGCGGGGCAGGTCCTCGGGGGAGAGGGCGGCGTTGGCGCCGGGGTCGGACAGCATGGTGCGCTCGCCCTTGTGCGTGACCAGGACGACGCAGGTGCCGGTGGGCCGCTCAGGGTCCATCACCAGGCGGGCGTCGACGCCGTAGCCCATGAGCTCCATGTCGCGGTTGCGGCCGGTGATGTCGGCGCCTCTGCGGCCGATGAAGGCCACCTCGCCGCCTTCGACCGCCAGCCATGAGGCGATGTTGGCCCCGGACCCGCCGCCGTGCATCGTCACGATCGCCGGGGTGTCGCTGGCCCGGGCGAGCGCATAACGGGCGCGCGCCACCGCGTCGGTCATGAGATCGCCCACCACGACGACCCGCGTCATGATGCCACCACCTTGCTGCGTTCTCGAAGAGCCTGCCGTCGGCAAAACTAACAGCTTCGAGCCTGCTCGTGGGGCGTACACCGGACACCGGTGTCAGTCGATGCACAAGCGTTGCCCAATGCACCTGGCATCTGGGACAGAGGTCTACCCTCGGGACTGTGGAGGGGAGTCAGTCTGCTATGGGACAGTATCCGGCGCATTGGGAGGCCGACGTCGTGCTCGCCGACGGCGGAACGGCGCACGTGCGCCCGATTCGTCCGGCCGACGCCGACCGGCTGCGCGCCTTCTACTCCCGCCTGTCCGACGAGTCGATCTACTTCCGTTTCTTCGGCCCCCGCCCCCGGCTGAGCGACAAGGAGGTCGAACGGTTCACCAACGTGGACTACACCGACCGGGTCGCCCTGATCGCCACCATCGGCGCCGAGATGGTGGCCGTGATCCGCTACGACCGCTCCGGCCCCGGAGAGGCCGAGGTCGCCTTCCTCGTCGAGGACGCCCACCAGGGCAGGGGCGTCGCCTCCGTCCTCCTCGAACACCTCGCCGCCACCGCCCGCGAACGCGGCATCGAGCACTTCGTCGCCGACGTCCTGCCCGCCAACATGAAGATGATGGGCGTGCTGCGCCAGGCCGGGTACACCGCGCAGAGCCGCTTCGCCGACGGCGTCGTCCGCATGACCCTCGACCTCACCCCCACCGACACCTCGGCGGAGGTGACGGCCGCCCGCGAGCACCGCGCCGAGTCCCGCTCGATCGCGCGCCTCCTCACGCCGGGCTCGGTCGCGGTCATCGGCGCCTCGCGCGAGCCCGGCGGCGTCGGCCAGACCGTGCTGCGCAACCTGCTCGGCGCCGACTTCACCGGCCCCGTCTACCCGGTCCACCGCGAGGTGCGGGCCGTCGCGGGCGTGCGCGCCTACCCGAGCCTCGCCGCCATCGACGGCGACGTGGACCTCGCCGTCGTCGCCGTCCCCGCCGGGGGCGTGCTCGACGTGGTCGAGGAGTGCGCGCGCAAGGGCGTGCACGGGCTGGTCGTCGTCTCCTCCGGGTTCGGCGAGACCGGCGCGGACGGGCGCTCCCGCCAGGACGAACTGGCCAGGCTGGCCCGCTCGTACGGCCTGCGCGTGGTCGGCCCCAACTGCCTCGGCATCGCCAACACCGATCCGGCCGTCCGGCTGAACGCCACCCTCGCCGCCACGCTCCCCGGCCGGGGGCGGGTCGGCTTCTTCAGCCAGTCGGGCGCGCTCGGCACCGCCCTGCTCCAGCGGGTGGCGCAGCGGGGCATGGGCATCTCCAGCTTCGTCTCCGCGGGCAACCGCGCCGACGTCTCCGGCAACGACCTGCTCCAGTACTGGGAGGAGGACGAGGCCACCGAGGTCATCCTGCTGTACCTCGAATCGCTCGGGAACCCGCGCAAGTTCGCCCGCCTGGCCAGGCGCATCGCCCGCCGCAAACCCATCGTCGTGGTCAAGAGCGGCGGCACCCCCGCCGGGCACTCCGCCGAGGAACTGCGGCTGCCGGACACGGCGCTGTCGTCGCTGTTCGAGCAGGCCGGGCTGATCCGGGTGGACGACCTCATCCAGCTCTTCGACGTGGGCCAGCTGCTCGCCTACCAGCCGCTGCCCGCAGGGCCGAGGGTCGGCCTGGTCACGAACTCCGACGCGCTCGGCCTGCTGGCCGTCCGCGCCTGCGAGGCAGCCGGGCTCTCCCCGCGCCCGCCGGTCAACCTCGGCCCCTCCGCCGGGCCCGCCGAGTACGGCCCCGCGCTGGCCGACGTCCTGGCCACCGCCGAGGTGGACGCCGCCGTGGTCGTCTACACCCCGCCCATCCCCGGCGACGCCGAGGGGGTGGCGGCCGAGCTGGTACGGGTCTCGGCGGGCTCCGCCAAGCCGGTCCTGGCCACGTTCGAGGGCCACCTCGGCATGCACCCGGCCCTGCGCGTGCTCTCACCGCCCGCCCGCGTCCCGGATCCGCGCGGCACCCGGCCGGTCCTGTCCCCGCCCGAGCGCGGTTCGATCCCCTCCTACGCGGCGCCGGAGGAGGCCGTGCGCGCGCTGGCCCACGTGGTCCGCCACGCGGCCTGGCTGCGGCATCCGCCCGCGCCGCAGGCCGAGGTCCACGGCATCGACACCGAGGCCGCCCGCGCCCTCGTCGAGGACACACTCGCGGCGGCCGTCCAGGAGGATCCGCGCGGCTTCGAGGCGGGCCCGCCCGTCGCGGCCGACGCCGCCGCCCTGCTCGCCTGCTACGGCCTCACCGTGTGGCCCGCGCCCCCCGTGTCCTGCGCGGACGAGGCGGTCGCCGTGGCCGAGTCGCTGGGCTGGCCGGTGGTGCTCAAGGTCGCGGGTGCCGAGGCGGCCCGCCGGGCGGGGACCGTACGGCTCGGGCTGACCGGCCCCGACAGCGTCCGCCACGCCCACGCCGAGCTGACTGCCCAGTACGGCGACGACGTCGAACTGGCCGTGCAGCGCATGGTGCCGCAGCCCGCCGTCCCCACCGTGGTGGGCGTCAGGGAGGATCCCGGCTTCGGCCCGGTCGTCTCGTTCGGGCTGGGCGAGGTCACCGCGCGACTGCTCCAGGACGAGGGTTTCCGCCTCGCGCCGCTCACGGCGGAGGACGCGGCGGGGCTGATCCGCTCGGTGCGGGCGGCACCGCTGCTGTTCGGCGAGTACGGTTACCCGCCCGTCGCCGTGGCCGCGCTCCAGGACCTCCTGGTCCGCGTCGGCCGCCTGTCCGACGACCTGCCGGAACTGGCCCGTCTCTCCCTCGACCAAGTTCTGGTGGGCGAGTCGGAGGTCTTCGTCCTGTCGGCCCGCGCCACCCTCCGCACCCCGGCCCTGCCCAGGCTCGACGCCGGCCCCCGCCGCCTGTACTGACCCGCCCGCCGCGAACACGGGTGATCGATGGGCTCTCGGCGAACACCGGATCTCGGGGCCCATGGCGTGAACTCGCGGGGAGTCCCGGGCGACCGGCCGTGGGCGAAGCCGCACGGTCCGGGCGCCGGGGCGGCGGGACGGGGGGCGCCCGGAGCTCGGCGCCCTGGCACGGAAGGCCAGGTGGGCCACGGGATACGGGCGACAGGGCGGCGTCACGGCGGGGAGTGCGGCAGAGGAGGAGCGTGCCCGGAGGCCGTGAGGGGCGACGGCGGGTGGCGGTGGGCGGGCTTCGCCGTGAAGGCTGGAAATCCGCGCGCGACGGCTCCCCGAAGAACGCCGGAACCACGAGCGGGGAATCGGGTGGTGCCGATAAAGGGGTGGGCACTGGCAGGATGGGGGCATGAGGGATACCCGAGTCTCCGTTGCGGGGCTGCGCGAGGCCATAGAGCGCAGCGGCTACTACCCCGACCTCGTCACGGATGCGGTCGAGTCCGCACTGGGCAAGGAGGCCGTGACCGCCTTCGTGGTCCACCACGAGGCCACGTTCGACCCGGCGATGGAGGTCCGCAGGCACGTCACCGTCCTGGTGCTGTCCGCGACGAGGCTGCTGGTGTGCCACACCGACGAGCATCCCGCCGTCGAAGGCGTCTCCACCGCCCACGCCTCCACCACCACCGAGGCCGTGCGCCTGAGCCGCGTCCAGTCGGTCGCCGTCACCCGGGTCGTCCCCGACCCCGCCTCCTACGCCCCCGGCGTGCCCCCCACCGAGGTCACCCTCACGATCGGCTGGGGCGCGATCTCCCACGTCGACCTCGAACCCGCCACCTGCGGCGACGAGAACTGCGAAGCCGACCACGGCTACACCGGCGCGATCACGGCCGACGACCTGTCGCTGCGCGTCAGCGAGGCCGCGGACGGCCCGGAGGCCGTCACCCACGTACTCGCCTTCGCCAAGGCCCTGTCGGAGGCGACCGCCCGCTCAGCCACCTGACCCTGTGAGGAAGTGCGGATGACCGCCCCGTTAGTGCCCTCGTACGGAGGATCGTCGCTGGCCGACCTGCCCGGCTCCCTCCTTGCCGCCCTCGGCCTCGACGGGCCGAACCCGCTGGGCCTGCGCCCCGCCGAACGCGTCTGCGTCCTCCTCGTGGACGGCCTCGGCGACGAGCTGCTGCGCGCCCACGCCGACCGCGCGCCCTTCCTGTCGAGCCTGTCCGGCCGGGTGCTGACGGCGGGCTTCCCCTCCAGCACCGTGACGAGCCTGGGCAGCCTCGGCACCGGCCTGACGCCGGGCGAGCACGGCCTGCTCGGCATGCTGCTGGCCGTCCCCGGCAGCGACGAGCTGTTCAACTGCCTGAGCTGGACGCACCCCGGCGGCCTGGTCGTCGACCCGCTGACCTGGCAGCCCGCCGCGACCGTCTACGAGCGGGCCGCCGCCGGGGGTGTGGCGGGCGCGCACGTCGGCCCTTCGCTGTTCGAGCACACGGGCCTGACCGGCGCCGTCCACCGGGGCCTGCGCTATTACGGCGCCGACACCGTGGACGAGCGTGTGGCCGCCGCCAAGACCGCCCTGGCCGAGCCACGCGCCCACGTCACCGTCTACTTCGGCGACCTCGACGCGGCCGGTCACCTCACCGGCTGGGGCAGCCCCGAGTGGCTCGACCAACTCGCCGTCGCCGACGGCCTGGCCGAACGGCTGGCCGAGGCCCTGCCACCCGGCTCGGCGCTGTACGTGGTCGCCGACCACGGCATGATCAACGCCGGCGAGCGCGTCGACGCCGAGACCGACCCCGCGCTCAGCGAGGGCGTCGCCCTGCTCGGCGGCGACGCCAGGGCCAGGCACGTCTACACCCGTCCCGGCGCGTCGCGGGCGGTGCTCGACGCCTGGCGCGAGAGACTCGACGGGCTGGCCTGGGTGGTGTCCCGGCAGGAAGCGGTCGAATCCGGCTGGTTCGGCCCGACGGTGCAGGCCCGATGGTTGCCGCGCATCGGCGAGGTCGTCGCCGTGCCGTACTCCGACGTGGTGATCATCCAGTCGAGCATCAAGGCGGAGGTCCTCTTCGTCGGCTTCCACGGCTCGCTCACCTCGGCCGAACAACACATCCCACTCCTGGAGGCGAGCACCCGATGAGCCCGCTCATCACCCCGGCCGAACTGGCGGACCTCGGCGAGGTCACCCTCCTCGACGTGCGCGGCGGCATCACCGGCCCGCCCGGCAGCGTCCTGTACGCCGAAGGCCACCTGCCCGGCGCGCTGTTCTGCGACCTCGACGCCGACCTGGCGGCCGCCCCTGGGCCCGAGGGCCGCCACCCGCTGCCGTCCGCCGCGCACTTCCAGGCCGCCATGCGCCGCCTCGGCGTCTCCGCCGGACGCCCGGTGGTCGTGTACGACGACGCCGGTTCGACCATCGCCGCCCGCGCCTGGTGGCTCCTGCGCTACCACGGCCACCCCGACGTGCGCGTCCTCGACGGCGGGCTGCCCGCCTGGCGGGACCTCGGTCTGCCGGTCGTCAAGGAGGAGTCCTCGGCCGCCCCCGGCGACTTCGTGGCGGTGCCCGGCGGACTGCCGGTGCTCGACGCCGACGAGGCGGCCGCGCTGGCCGCCTCCGGCGTACTGCTGGACGCCCGCGCCGCCGCGCGCTACCGGGGCGAAGTCGAGCCGATCGACCCGGTGGCGGGACACGTACCCGGCGCGGTCAGCGCCCCCACCACCGACAACGTCGACCCCGACGGCCGCTTCCGCCCGCCGGCCGACCTGCGCGCGCGCTTCGCCGCCCTGGGCGCCCGCGACGGGGTCGCCGTGGGCGCCTACTGCGGCTCCGGCGTGACCGCCGCCCACGAGGTGCTCGCCTTGGAACTCGCGGGCGTGCCCGCCGCGCTCTACGTCGGCTCGTGGTCCAACTGGGTGGCCGACCCCTCCCGCCCCGTCGCCACCGGCTGATCACCGGCGCCGAAGCAGGCGAACCCGAACACCCCCGCCTTCGCGGAGGCGTCCGCGAGCGCCCGCGCCGGGCTGTGGCCCGAGGCCAGCAGTTCGTGGAAGGACGCCATCATCGCCACGGTCTCGTCGTCGCGCACGGGGACGAGACCGGCGACCACGCACCCGGTGCCCCTGGCGAGGAAGGTGCCCGCCAGGCCGAGCGGGGCGCCGTCGCACGGCGTGCGCGCCATACCGGACTCACACGACGAAAGCACGACGAGCCCGGCGCTCCGCCGCAGGCCGAGCAGGTCGTAGGCCATCAGCGGGCCGTCGTCGAGCATGATGCTCGACAGCAGCGGGCTGCGCGAGTGGAAGATGCCGTGCGCCGCCAGGTGGAAGACGTCCACCTGGCCGAGCGCCTCCAGCACCGGCCGCACCCGCCCCCGCACCCGCAGCGCCCCCGCGTGGCAGCCCGCAACCCGCTCCACCTCGGTGGGCGCGTGTTCGAGTCCGGGCCCCGCCGCCACCGCCACGCTGGGCGCCGGACGCCGCAGCGCCGCCCGCTCGCGTGCCGCCAGCCACGAGGCCGCCCCCGCCGCCACCGTGAACGGACGCTCCCGAAGGTACGGCAACGCCGCCCACGGCAGCGTGTAGAGCGGCCCGGCGGGCACCAGCACCAGCGGCCGGTCGCCCAGCCACCCGGCGAGGCCGCGCAGCAGCAGCCGGTCCAGCTCCTCCGCACACGCGCCCACCTCGCCGCCGACCCCCTGACCGTCGCCGAGCGCCGCCCGCCGCATCGCATACCGCAGCCGGACGACCGCCTCCGCGACCTGAGCCGTTCCGCCGAGCCTGCGGACCGCGATCCGCTCGCCCGTCACCACCAGCGCCAGGATGCCGTCGCCCTCGACCACGTACTCCACCAGCGCGGCCTCGCCCAGCGCCGCCCGGACCGCGGCCAGCGCCGCCTCCGGCGCGGCCCGCCCGGCCGGCGGGGTGCGCTCGGTGACGGCCCGCCAGCGCTCCGCCCACTCGAAGATCTCCTCGGCCCGCCCGTCGCGCACCGCCAGTGACAGCCCGAGCGTCGCCAGCCGCTCGCCCGCCTGCGCCGCGTGCGCCCGCAGCGCGGGGTCCTCGAACACCTCCACCTGCCCGCCCACCTCGGCCAGCCCGTCGCGGATCGCCTGCGTCGCGGCCGGCAGGTCCTCCTGCAGCGCCGCCTCCAGCGCCAGCGCGTGCTGGCGCACCAGCGTCGGCACCCGCGAACCCCGCCCCAGATGGGCGGCCTGCGCCTCCGACGCCAGCGGCACTCCGCAGCCCGCCTTCACCCGCCCAGTCGGCGCCGTCAGACAGCCGAGCTGGGCCGAGGCCGTCGGATGGTCGTCGATCGCCAGCGCCGCCTCCGCCGCCGCCAGCCGCAGGTCCGCGGCCCCCTCCGGCGAGGCCGCCCCGCGCTCCAGCTCGTCGGCGCACGCGATCAGGTCGGCGACCAGGTCCGCGTCGGCCGTCCCCAGCGCCAGCCGCGACCGCAGCACCACCTCCCTGGCCAGCGGCAGCCAGGACGCCCGCTCCTGCGCCACCAGTTCCTCGGCCGCGCGGCGCGCGACCGCGTCGGCCTCACGCGGGTCGCCGGTCAGCAGCTCCACCTGCGCCAGCCGCAGCCGCGCCTCCGCCAGCGCCACCTGCGCCCCGGCTGACTCCAGCTCCGGTACGGCCAGGCTGAGCAACTCGCGCGCCTCACCGGGCAGATGCGCGGCCAGGAGCGCGCCGGCGAAGTCGGCCCGCATGGTGGCCAGGCGTTCAGGGAAGCCGAACAGCGTCTCCTGCGCGGCCCGGTAGTGGGCGAAGGCGGCGGCCAGGTCGCCGCGCCGGACGGCGAGGAAGGGCAGGTTCGCGGCGGCCAGCCGGTGCAGGTGGGACAGACCCGCGCCGCGCGCGATCTCCTGGCAGGCGGTGAGGTCCTCGACGGCCCGCACCCAGTCGCCCCGGTAGGCCAGCGCCAGCCCCCGGTTGAGCAGCCCGCCCGCCAGGAACCGGCGGTCGTCGAGCGTGCCCGGCGACTCCGACAACTTCTCCAGCGAGCGGTCGCAGGCCGCGATCGCCTCCTGGTAGCGGCCCAGACGGGCGAGCGCCACCGCGCGCTGGGTGTCGAGCTTGGCCCGGTCGAGCGGGCTCAGATACGCCCAGGCCAGCGCCGCCACCCGCAGCGCCTGCAGCGGGTAGCCGCGCTCGGTTCGCACGGTGACCAGCGACAGCCGCGCCTGCGCCACCCGGTCGCCGGGGGCACCCGGCAGGGTGATGGCCTGGCGGAGGTGGACCTCGGCGGCCGACAGGTCCCCCAGCTCGCGGGCGGCCAGCCCCATCGCCCGCAGCGCCACGGTGGCCGCCTCCGGTGTCCTGGCGCGTTTGGCGGCGCGAAACAGCCTCCGGCCCGTCGCGAGCGCTCCGGCGGGATCGACCACGGACCTGGCCACCGCCTCCTCGGCCGCGTGGACCAGTGTGCTCGCCCCGTTGACCTCGAACTCCATCGCCGCACTCCGCCTCTCCGCCGGCCCTGCCGGCCGGCGATGACCGCCGTCACGGTCGACGCCACGGTCGCTGCCGCCGTACTGGTCGTCGCCCTGACCGCCTCTGCTTTGACTGGCCCTGCTCACACCGGCCGGGATCCGTCCTGCGCCGGGCACCCGCGCCGCCCCGGCCGTCCTTCCCTGATCCGAGCTGGTACGCGTGGTGTGCCGCGCCGCCTCCGGCCTGCTCTGCCGCCCATGTCGCGCCCTCCGCCTCCACCGGCCGCCCGGCGGGCACCTCCCAGGTACGTCCGCGCTCTCCGCTTCCACCGGTCGCCCTCCGGGGCACCGCCCCGGTACGGCCGCGCCGTCACGCCGAACGGTGCGCCCCCGGTCCCGGACGGGCTGGGGAAGCAGCCAGGTTCCGGCCAGGTCCGGAACGGTGGGCCAGGCGTGATCGAGACAGGGAAGGAACCACTCGAATGTCGAACCAGATCACGTGATTCGTCCTCCGGCTCCGCTGACGTGAACGGAGAACATTGTGAGCGACGTCGCCGGTGTGTACCACCCTCGGCTGAGTACGGGTCACGGTCTTACGCGCAACCACCTTGTCGCCAACGGCGGCTGACCTGGCCGATAGCAGATCACGTGCACCCAGCCCGGCGGCAGCCCGGCGCAGGCGAACTGCCCGGTGGCGCTCAGCCCCCGGCTGGCGGTCGCCGACGGGGTGCGGACGTCGACCAGGCTGCCCGCACCGGGGTGCGGGGTGACCTGTCCGGCGACGTTGATGAGCCCGTCGTCCGCGCTGACCTCCAGGTCGAGGACGTACTCCTTCGCCGCGAACCGCAGCAGCCGCATGCCGTCGTCCCCTGAGACGCTGCGCACCTTCCACGTGACGGTGGTGTCCACGTCGTCGGCCGTCACCACGTCGGGGACCCGCAGCGAGTACAGCTCGCGCGCGGCCCTGCTGACCCGGGCGGGGATCGGATCGTCGCCAGAGGCCAGTCTCAGCGCCGCGATGAGATAGGCGTCGTCGTTCACAGCACCGCCTCCTCCGGGATTCGGGTGCGCAGTTTGTCCAGGCACCGGGACCGGGTGGGCCCCACACTGCCCACGGGGATGCCCAGCCGCGTGGCCACCTGCTGGTTGCCGACGGCGGCCGCGGCCAGGCGCAGGATGGAACGGCAGGGCTCGCGCAACGCGGAGACCGCCTCCCACAGCAACGTGTGGTGCTCGCTCTCCAGATAGGCCGCGGCGGGGTCGGCCACCTCCACCGGGGCCGGCAGCGCAGGGACCTGCGACTTACGCTGGATCAGCAGCGCCTCGCGCCGTGTCGTGGTCGCCAGCCACGCGCCGACGCGCTCCGTGTCCTTGATGGTGGTGATCCGTTCGAGAAGCCGCAGCCACGCCCCCTGCACGGCATCCGCGGCGTCGTCGGACGACAGCCCGCAGGCGCGCGCGACCGACCACATGCGGGGGCCGTACAGGGTTTCGAGGCGATCCCATGCGGACCGGTCACCGCCGGCCGCGGCGCGGACCAGATCGGAATCTGCCGCCACACGCCCTCCCAAGCTTCTCATCTAGGGGTGACCGCCCTGGTGGCATATGGCGGTGGTCCAAGGCGACGGGGCTCGCCGCGTCTGTTAGAACGCTCCACACGGGAAACAGGTACGTCGCTCCGTGTGACTGTCCGAGAACATTAGGTGAACTCTACAAGCTCGCGGGAACCACGACGCCCAGATCGGGAATTTGCCTGTCCCCGGAGAGGACTTGCCGCACCGCCTCCTCCACGGGCAGATCCTTTGCCCGGTCGGCCACGGCCGCCGCGACCAGAGCGGCCGCGAAGGAGGTGCCGCTCCAGGTGGCGTACCCGGCGAAGTCGCCGCGCACGGGGAAACTGCTCTCCAGCCACTCGCCCCGCGCGCAGGCGTCCACCCAGGGGCCATGGGCGGAGAAGGCCGCCCGGCGCTCCTGCGCGGCATCCAGTGCCCCCACCCCGACCACCGACGGCAGCGCGGCCGGCCAGACCGGCCGCGAGCCCGCGGTGTTGCCCGCGCAGGCGACGACCGCGGTGCCCGCCCGGTCCTTCAGCGCGCCCAGCGCGTCGGCCAGCATCATCGGCGGACCGTCGTCGAAGGTGTGGCCGCCGAACGACAGGTTGAGCACCTGGACGGGCCGCTCGCGCAACCGGTGCAGGGCCCGCGCGATGCCGGCCTCGTCGCCCACGCCCTCGCCGTCGAGTACCCGAACGGCCCGCACCGACACGCCGGGCGCGTGCCGTACCAGCAGGCCCGCGATGAACGTGCCGTGGCCCGCCTGATGGCCCCGTGCGGCGTCGTCGCCGTCCCCGCTCTGCTCCGCGTACCACTCGCTGTCCTTCCACCACGGATGCTCGGCCACGCCGGTGTCGAGCAGCCCGACCGTCACCGGCGAGCGAGCGTGCCCGCCGCGATAGGGGACGGGTCCGGCGGGGAACGGGCGAGAGGCCGGGCCGCCGAAGAACAGCGGCTGCCCGGTGAAGACGTGGTTGGGGGAGGCGCGGTGGCCCCGCTCGCGCAACTCGGTCGCGAGCTCGCAGGGGTCCACCCCCGGGGACAGCCGGATCGCGCAGACCCCGTCGGCCTCGGCGACCGCCTGGGTCCAGCGGGCGGCGGCCGACACCGCGCCACGGTCGACGAGCAGCTGACCTGGCCGGATGAGTGCTCCAGAAGCGGGTTCCATATTCATGGGCCGTTACCTTTTCATGACCTGGGGCTCACCATGTGCCACATCGGCAACATCGCCGAGGCGAATTGGTATGGCCCCCCACTGGTGCCGGATGACGACCGACGGTAGTCTCTCCCTAGTCACTTGTGATCATCCTGGGGCGAGGCCGTTGGGGAAGGCGCACCTCGTACCGAAACGGGAGGTCCGGTGTCTGCTCGTGGCGTGCTGTACGTCCACTCGGCTCAGCCCGCGCTGTGCCCACATATCGAATGGGCGGTCGCGGGTGTCCTCGGCGTGCCCGTAGACCTGACGTGGACGCCGCAATCCGCCGCGCCCAATGTCGTGCGCTCCCAGGCCGAATGGGAGGGTCACCCGGGCATCGCGGCGGCCATCGCCTCCTCGCTCATGGGCTGGCAGCGGCTGCGCTTCGAGATCACCGAGGACCCGTCGCCGGGTGTGGACGGCTCCCGCCACGCCTACACGCCGACGCTCGGCGCCTTCACGGCCGTGATCGGCGCCTCCGGCGACATCATGATCCCCGAGGATCGGCTGCGGGCCGCCATGATGAAGTCCGCCTCCGGCAGGTGCTCCCTGGAGGAGGAGCTTGACCTGCTGCTGGGACGGCCGTGGGACGAGGAACTGGAGCCCTTCCGCTACGCGGGGGACGGCGCGCCCGTCCGCTGGCTCCACGCCGCCGTCTGACCGCGCGGGCGCTTTTCGCCCTGCTCATGCGATCGGGCCCTTCCGGCCGGACCGGAAGGGCCTTTGCCAACCCTGTCGGCGCGGCCGCGTGGTTCGGCGGGATGCCTTCTTTATGTCACGGAAACAGATGCCCTGATGGCATCGCAGCTGAATCGTTCCCCGTGACAGGAGTCTCCATGGCGTTGCCGAAACCTGACCACGCCCCTTCCCGCCGTTCGGCCCTCGGGGTGCTGGGTGCCCTCCCCCTGGCGGCCGGTGGTCTCGCAGCCGTGCAGGGAACCGCCGAGGCGAGCCCGGTCCCGAAGGACCTGCGCCCCGGAGGCGCCTTCGACCGGCACATCAAAGGATTGGCGGACGACGATGAGTTCTCCGGGACCGTGATGGTCGCCTA
This sequence comes from Nonomuraea longicatena, assembly GCF_039525605.1. Classification (NCBI taxonomy): domain Bacteria; kingdom Bacillati; phylum Actinomycetota; class Actinomycetes; order Streptosporangiales; family Streptosporangiaceae; genus Nonomuraea; species Nonomuraea longicatena. The sequence continues at coordinate 163,647 of NZ_BAAAHQ010000001.1, forward strand.
CCGCGGCCGTCCGGTCCTGGCCCGCGCGTACGGCTGGGCGGACAGGGAGAACAAGGTGCCGAACAAGACCGACACCATCTACGCCCTGGCCTCCACCTCCAAGCTGTTCACCGGCCTGGCCGTCACGCAACTCGCCCAGCAGGGCAAGCTCAGGTTCTACGACCTGGTGAGCAAGCACCTGGACGGCCTGCCCACGCAGATGGCCCAGCACATCACCGTCCACCATCTTCTGACACACACCAGCGGCCTGGGCGACGCCCGGCGTCCGGGAGAGAAGCCGCCGCCAGACAAGATCCACAATAGCTACGAGGAGCAGATGGCGGACTTCTGGGCGAACCTGAAGACCTTCGACCTGGAGTTTGCCCCCGGGACCAGGAAGGCCTACAGCAGCATGGGCTACAACCTGCTCGGCGAACTGGTGGCGAGGGTCTCCGGCATGTCGTTCCAGGACTACGTCCGCCAGAACATCTTCGTTCCGGCCGGTATGAGGAGCTCCGCCTACTACGACCGCCGCCAGTGGCTGGCCGACGAGCGCATCGCCCATCCGTACATGTACCAGAAGGACGGTACACGGGTCGACGCCGTCCGCAACCTCGACAAGGGCTCCGTCTACGGCGACGCCGGCCAGGGCAGCAACTCCGCCCGGGGATGGATGGGCACCGGTGGCGGCAACGGCTTCTCCACTGCCCCCGACCTCGTCCGATTCGCATTCGCCCTGCAAGGTGGCAAACTCGCCTCCCGGCCCCACACCGAGTTGTACGTGAACGGGAAGATCTCCGCCAGACCGCTGCGGGAGGACACCTCCGGCAGCCCGGTTCGAGGGGAGACCTTCCAGGCATACGGGCCGGTGGCCACCGTCTACAACAACCAGCGCATCATCACCCACGGAGGCGGCGCGGGCGGCATCTCGACCAGTTGGTCCCTCTACCTTGACATGGACTGGACGGCCGTCGTCCTGTGCAACTACGACCTGCAGAACCTCGGGCCCATCATCGACCTGGAACGGCGCCTGATCACAGGCGCCTGATCAGCCCGCCTGCTCCTGTTCCACGTCCGGCGCCACCGACGGTGCCGCCGCGAAGCGTGGGTCGGGGCGGTCCTGAGATCGTGGCGGCGGTTGCCCACTGGGGCGCCCTCCTGCTGACCGGTGAGACGGCCACAGCGCAGCACTGTAGCCGGACGCGGTTGCCGCGCCCGGCTCTGACCTCGGTGCTCTCAGTGCGAGGTGAAGACGACGCTCACGTTGTGGCCGCCGAACCCGAAGGAGTTGTTGACCGCGGCGAGGTCGCCCTCAGGGAGCGTCCGGTTGCCGCCGTGGACGATGTCCACGTCGATGCCGTCGTCGAGGTCGTCGAGGTTGATCGTGGCCGGGACGATCCGGTGGTGCATGGCCTTGATCGTGAAGACCGACTCGATACCGCCCGCCCCGCCGAGCAGGTGCCCGGTCATGGACTTGGTCGAGGTGACCAGCGGGTGCGTGCCGATCGCCTTGGCGATGGCCTGAGCCTCGCCGACGTCGCCCGCGGGCGTCGAGGTGGCGTGGGCGTTGACGTGCCTGACGTCGATTCCCCCGACACCGGAGTCGTTGAGCGCCTGCGTCATCGCCATGATGATGCCGCGCCCCTCGGGCTCCGGCTGGGTGATGTGGTGGCCGTCGGCGGAGTAGCCGACCCCTGCCGCGTAGGCGTAGACGCGCGCGCCACGGGCGCGGGCGTGCTCCTCGGACTCCAGGACGACGACGCCGGCGCCCTCGCCGAGCACGAAGCCGTCACGGGAGCGGTCCCACGGCCGCGAGGCGCCCTGTGGGTCGTCGTTGCGGGTGGACATCGCACGGGCGGCCGCGAAGGCCGCCATGTTGAGGCCGTGGATGGCGGCCTCGGTGCCTCCGGCCACGACGACGTCGGCGCGGCCGGCCCTGATCATGTCCATCGCGTAGCCGATCGCCTCGGCACCCGACGCGCAGGCGGAGACGGTCGCGTGCACGCCCGCCTGAGCCTTGAGGTCGAGCCCGATCCAGGCGGCGGGCCCGTTGGGCATCAGCATCGGGACGGTGAACGGGGAGAGCCGGTTCCAGCCCTTCTCCCGCCAGGTGTCGTAGGCGGACAGCGTGGTGCTGATGCCGCCGATGCCGCTGGAGACCACGACACCGAGCCGCTCGGGCGCGATGTCGGGGGCGCCGGCGTCCTGCCATGCCTCGCGGGCGGCGACCAGCGCGAACTGCTCGCTGCGGTCGAGGCGGCGGGACTCCGGTCTGGGCAGCACCTCGACCGGGTCGACGGCGGCCTGGCCCGCGAACTTCACGGGGACCGCGTCGACCCAGTCCTCGGTGAGCGGCGTCACACCAGACTGACCGGCGAGGAGCGCCGACCAGGTCGAGGTGACGTCCCCACCGACGGGCGTCGTCGCGCCGAGCCCGGTGACGACGACACGTACCCGGTTCGCACTCACGTGTTCACACTCCTTGTCGATCAGATGCGGTGGAGATCAGCCCTGGATGAAGCCCAGGACGTCCTTGACCGTCTTCAGGTTCTTGAGCTGGTCGTCGGGAATCTCCACGCCGAACTCGTCCTGAGCTGCCACGGCGATCTCGACCATGGACAGGGAGTCGATGTCGAGGTCGTCGACGAAGCTCTTCTCGGGAGTCACCTCGGAGGCCGGAATGCCGGTCACCTCGTTGATGATCTTGCCGAGGCCGCTGAGGATCTCCTGCTCGGTCGCCATGTCGGTATTTCTCCTTAAGATTTCTTCTGGAATCTGCACGGCTTGCGCCGTACAAGCTGTGGGGTACGGCGGCAGCCGTACCGAACCCTACGGGATCTCGATCACTTGACCCGCGTAGGTGAGGCCGGCGCCGAAGCCGAGCAGCAGCGCCAGCCCACCGGAGCGGACCTCGCCGCGCTCGATCATGCGCGAGAGCGCGAGCGGGATCGAGGCGGCGGAGGTGTTGCCCGCCAGCACGATGTCACGGGCGACCACCGCCTGGTCGGCACCGATCTTGCGGGCGATGGCCTCGATGATGCGCAGGTTGGCCTGGTGGGGGACGAAGGCCGCCAGGTCGGCGGGATCGACCCCGGCGCGCTCGCACGCCTCCCTGGCCACCGGGTGCAGGGCGGTGGTGGCCCAGCGGAAGACCGTCTGGCCCTCCTGGCGCAGGTGGCTGTGGCGGTCGTCGATGATGATCGCGTCGGACTTGTCGCCCGAGCTGCCCCACACCACGGGGCCGATGCGCGGCTCGTCGGAGGGGCCGACGACCGCGGCGCCCGCGCCGTCGGCGAAGATGACGGCGGTGGCGCGGTCGGTCCAGTCGACCCACTGCGACAGCTTCTCCGCGCCGATGACGAGCACGTGCCTGGCGGCCCCACCGCGTACGGCGGCGCTCGCGGTGGCCAGCGCGTAGCAGAAGCCCGCGCACGCGGCGTTGACGTCGAAGGCGCCGGGCGACTGGATGCCGAGGCGGTTGGCGACGATGGCGGCGGCGTTGGGGATCTGCGACTCGAGTGTGCAGGTGGCGACGATCACCAGGTCGACGTCGGCGGGGGACAGGCCGCTGGCGGCCAGGGCCTTGCCGCCCGCCTGGACGGCCATGTCCTCAAGCGTCTCGGTGGCGGGCGCGACGCGGCGCTCCTTGATGCCCACCCGCGACTGGATCCACTCGTCGTTGGTGTCCATGTTCTTGGACAGGTCGTCGTTGGTGACGACGTTGGCGGGCTGGTAGTGGCCGAAGGCCAGCACCTTCGCTCCGGGAGCGGCGTCGGGGATCCTCACTTCATCAACTCCCTGGCAGCGTCGAGGTCGTCCGGGGTCTTGAGCGCGACCGTCTCGACGCCGCGCAGTCCGCGCTTGGCCAGACCGGTCAGGGTGCCGCCGGGCAGCAACTCGATCATGCGGGTGACGCCGAGCCCGGCCATGGCGGCCATGCAGGAGTCCCAGCGGACGGGGTTGCTCACCTGGGCGATCAGGCGGGCGACGAAGTCGGCGCCGCCGGTCACGACCTGGCCGTCGGCGTTGGACAGCAGCTTGGTCGCCGGGTCGGCGGGCGTGATCGCCTCGGCCGCCGCGCGCAGGCGGTCGACGGCGGGGGCCATGTGGGCGGTGTGGAAGGCGCCCGCGACCGAAAGCGGGATGAGCCGGGCCCGCGCGGGCGCGTCGTCCTTGAAGGCGGCCAGTTGCTCAAGGGTGCCGCCCGCCACGATCTGGCCCGCCCCGTTGATGTTGGCGGGGGTGAGCCCGTGCTTGTCGAGGGCGGCGAGCACGTCGTCCTCGACGCCGCCGAGGACGGCGGTCATGCCGGTCGGGGTGAGGGCGGCGGCCTCGGCCATGGCCTGGGCGCGCTCGCGGACGAGGGCCAGCGCCTGCTCGTCGGTCAGGACCCCGGCCAGGGCTGCGGCGGCGAACTCGCCGACGCTGTGACCGGCCAGCAGGTCGGGCCGTCCGTCGCCGAGCGTCGCGGCGGCGGCCAGCGAGGCGGCCACCAGCAGGGGCTGGGCGACGGCGGTGTCGCGGATCTCGTCGGCCCCGGCCTTGGTGCCGTAGGCGATCAGGTCGAGTCCGGCCACGTCGGACCACGCGGACATGCGCTCGCCGAAACCGGGCAGCTCAAGCCACGGTGTCAGGAAGCCGGGAGTCTGGGCGCCCTGGCCTGGCGCGACGAGTACAAACACGAATTCCACGATGCCCTGTAGAGGTTGCACACGCGGATGGAGATGTGTACGAACTTCTTCCTAGGCTCTTTGTAGGAATCCTCCAATGATGGTTTCGGGCCGGTTACGTTAGAGCGCGCCACTCGACGGCGCTGTCCGTGAGCCTGCCGAGGATGAGCCCGACCTGCAGCGTGAACGCCGACCGCCCCTCCGTGGGCTGGTAGCCGGTCAGCTCGGTGATCTTCTTCAGCCGGTAACGAACGGTGTTCGGGTGGACGAACAGCAGCCGAGCGGTGGCCTCCAGCGAGGTGCCCTGCTCCAGGTAGGTCGCGAGCGTGTCGAGCAGGGGGGTGCCGGCCAGCGGCAGGTAGACGTTCTCGACGAGCTGCCGCCGGGCGTCGTCGTCGCCGTCGAGGGCGCGCTCGGCCAGCAGATCCTCGGCGTGGACCGGGCGCGGCGCGTCCGGCCAGCCGTTGGCCGCCTTCAGCCCGGCGAGCGCGGCCCGCGCCGAACGCGCGGCCGCGTGCAGGTCGGGCACCTCGGGCCCGATCACGATCGGGCCCTCGCCGAAGCGGGCGACCACCTGCTTGGCCGCGTCGTTGACGCTCTCCGCGCCGCCGACGATCACGATCAGCCGGTCGGCCTGTACCCCTGCCAGCAGGTCCATGCCGATGCGGCGGCCCTTCTCGCGCAGCCCGTCTATGACGGCGCGCGGGTCGCCCTCCGGGGCGTGCCCGGCGATCACCACGACGGGCGCGGAGGTCCAGCCCAGTGCCGCCGCCCACGAGTGCAGGCCGTCGTCGACCTCGCCGCGCACCAGCGCGTCGACGATCAGCGCCTCCAGCCGGGAGTCCCACGAGCCGCGCGCCTCGGCCTCGCGGGCGTAGACGTGGGCGGCGGCGAAGGCGACGTCGCGGGTGTAGCGCAGCATGGCCTGCTGCAACTGGTCCTCGCCGCCCGGTGCGGCGAGCTGGTCGGTCTGCGTCTCGACGACCTCGACGACCGCGCGGATGATGTCGACGGTCTGCTGCAGCGAGATGACCCGCTTGAGCTCGCGCGGCGCGGTGCCGAAGAACTCGATGCTGGGCGTCGGGCGCTTCTCGTCGGCGTGCTGGAACCACTCGACGAAGGCCGCGATGCCCGCCTGCGCCACCAGGCCCACCCAGGAGCGGTCCTCCGCGCTGAGCGCGCGGAACCAGGGCAGCCGCTCGTCCATGCGCGCCATGGCCGCGGTGCCCAGCGCGCCCATCGCGCGTTCGAGCCGCCGTGTCGTGTCTTCCCGGGTGGTCACCCTTCTAGGGTGCCAGGTCGGCTCAGATGACCGCGACGGCGGTGATGAGCCCGATGCCGAGGTGGGTGACCGCCAGCAGGCGCGCGCCCGGCTGCAACTCGGGCTCCTTGACCAGGTCGCGGACCGAGATGCCGACCACGCGGTCGAAGACGACCATCGCCGCGGTCTGTACGGCGATGCCGACGATCCCGAACGCCGCCGTGGCCAGGAGCCCTTCGGCGAGCCTGCCGCCGGAGCCCCAGATGGAGGCGGCCACGATGAGGCTCACCGCCGCGAGTCCCGAGGTGGCGAGCAGAGTGGCGTTGGGGTTGCGCTCCGCCTTGATGAGGTGGCTGAGCTTGCCGGGGACGGCGAGGTCGATGACGTAGAAGCCGACGACCATCAGGACGACCCCCACAGCGGCGTAGGAGGCGATGGATCCGGCGCCGCGGGCGAGGTTCTCAAGGAGGGCCTGGTTCATTGTTGCTCTATTCGATGGGGAACGAACGACGAGGTGTCGTCGGTGATGTATCCGGTGGTCTCGCGGATGCCGAGGCCGGCCGACTCGTCGCCGACCACCCACGCGCCCAGCACCGGCCGCTGCCCGTCGAAGCTGGGCAGGGCCTGGAAGCCCTGGTAGACGTAGCCTTCGGCGCCGTAGGAGCCTCGGGTCTCCTGGGTGCCGGACGGGGTGACGATGCGCATGGAGGCACCCTCACGGCCCAGCAGCGGCTTGGCGATGTAGGAGGACATGCCGCGCGGGCCGTCGAGGTGGGCGGGCAGCAGGTTGTCGTGCCCCGGATACAGCTCCCACAGGACCGCGAGCAGCGCCTTGTTCGACAGCAGCGCCTTCCACAGCGGCTCGATCCAGGTCGCGTGCCGTACGGCGGAGCGCCCGAAGGCGTCGCCCAGCATCCACTCCCACGGGTACAGCTTGAACACCGACCTGATCCACCGGCCGTCCACGTCGACGAAGCGCCGGTCCTCCTCGTGCCAGCCGATGTCCTCCATGGCGATGGCGGTCGTGGCCAGCCCGGCCTCCATGGCGGTGTCCTGGAGGTAGGCGAGGGTCGTCGCGTCCTCGCCGCTCTCGTCCGCGCTCGTCCAGGCGAAGTGGGTCGGGCCAGGTGGCAGGTCGAGTGCGCGCCAGCGGTCGATGAGCCGCTCGTGCAGAGAGTTCCACTGGTCGCCGTCCGGGTGGGTGTCCTGGAGCCAGAACCACTGCACGATCGCCGCCTCGACCAGCGTGGTCGGGGTGTCGGCGTTGTACTCCAGCAGCTTGGCCGGGCCGGTGCCGTCGTACCTGAGGTCGAAGCGTCCGTAGAGGTGCCCGTCGCGCCGCTCCCACGAGCGGGCGACGTCCTCGCGCGCCCACTCGGGGATGGCGAAGTCGGCGTAGCGGCCGGTCTCGACCACGTGCTGGACCGCCCGCAGGCACATCGAGTGGAGCTCCTCGACCTGCTCCTCCAGGGCGAGCACCTCGTCCATGCCGAAGACGTAGTGGACGGACTCGTCCCAGTACGGCCTGGGCAGCCCCTTCGGGTGCACCGCCCGCTGGAAGGCCAGCCCCTGGCCCTCGACCGTCTTCTCCCAGCCGTCGCGGGGTGTCCCCGTCTCACGCCGCACCGCGTCGTCCCGTCCTTCCGCGCGAGCGCGCCCTATCCGCCGCCACTGAAGCCCCTGCCGAAGCCGCCGCGCTGGATGGACTTGCCGTCGCGGCTGCTGATCTCGACGCCGGAGGGGCGTACGGAGGTTCCGCCGCTGACGCGACCGCCGTTGCGGACGCCGCCGTAGTACCAGTGGTAGGCACGGTAGACGCCGGTGCCGCTACTGCTGCTGCCGCCGTCGTCGTCGCAGTAGTCGTCGTCCACGACCACGTAGGAGTTCTCGGCGGGCCGCTCGGACTCGACGCCCACGGGTGCGTCTGCGGGCGCGGTGGGCCCGGTGTCGGCGAAGGGGTCGGATTCGACGGCGTAGACGCAGTCCGCCGTGACCTCTTCGTCGTCCGACTGCACGGCGATGAAGCCCGCGACGAGCGCGCCCACGATCCCGACCGTCGCGATGTTGTAGACGGCCGTGCGGCTGATCTTCTTCGGGGGCGGGGTGGTCTTCATCGGGCTCCTGGGTCGTGCTGGCCGGTCATCCTATCGGTGGCTTTTGTCCTGAACAATCAGTACATGAAGCCACTTGCCGATCACTTGACGGCTGCTTGGGTATCCCTCTGAGCATGGAACCCGACCAGGCGCTGCGCGACATCGCCTTCCTGCTGGAGCGGGCCGGCGAGCCCACCTACCGGGTGCGGGCCTTCCGCAAGGCCGCGGCCGTCGTCGCCGACCTGCCCCGCGAGGAACTCACCAGGCTCGCCGCCTCCGGCGGGCTGACCGGCCTGCCCGGCATCGGAAAGGTGACCGCGCTGGCGGTCACCGAGGCGCTCGGCGGCCAGACACCGACGTACCTGCGCCGCCTCCAGGCCACGGCGGGCGCCGACCTCGGCGCCGAGGCAGGGGAACTGCGCGCGGCGCTCAAGGGCGACCTGCACAGCCACTCGGACTGGTCGGACGGCGGCTCGCCCGTCGAGGAGATGGCGGCGGCGGCCCGCGCCCTCGGCCACGACTACCTCGCCCTCACCGACCACTCGCCCCGCCTCACCGTCGCACGCGGGCTGTCGGCGGAGCGGCTGCGCGACCAGCTCGACCTGGTCGAACGGCTCAACCGCGACCTCGCGCCCTTCCGGATCCTCACCGGCATCGAGGTGGACGTCAACGCGGACGGCACCCTCGACCAGGAGCCCGAGCTGCTCGAACGGCTCGACGTGGTCGTCGCCAGCGTGCACTCGGGGCTGCGCATGGGCGCCGAGGACATGACCAGGCGGATGGTCACCGCCATCGCCGACCCGAACGTGGACGTCCTGGGCCACTGCACCGGCCGGATCGTCAAAGCCGGGACCAAGAGGGGCGGGTTGCGCCCGGAGTCCGCCTTCGACGCCGAGATCGTCTTCGAGGCGTGCCGCCGCTTCGGCGTCGCCGTCGAGATCAACTCCCGGCCCGACCGGCTGGACCCGCCCAAACGGCTCATGCGACAGGCCTACGAGTGGGGGTGCGTGTTCGCGATCGACTCCGACGCCCACGCTCCGGGGCAACTCGACTGGCAGCGCCTCGGCTGTGAGCGGGCGGCGCTGTGCGGGATCGAGGCCGGGCGCGTCGTCAACACCTGGCCGGTGGAGGAACTGCTGGCGTGGACCGGCTCGCGCTGACACTGGCGCTCGCGGCTAGGGAGATTGTCGGTCCAGGAGCGTACCGTCGAAGGCGTGAACCGGACCGATCGGCTGCACGCGCTCGTCGACGAACTGCGTGCCGCCGCCCCCAAGAGCCGGTCCGCCCGCGAACTGGCCAGGCGGTTCGAGGTGAGCGCCCGCACCATCGAGCGCGACGTCTCGGCCTTGCAGGAGTCCGGCGTGCCCGTCCGCGCCGCTCCCGGCCGCAAGGGCGGCTACACCCTCGACGAGACACCGTCCCTGCCGCCGCTCGGTTTCACCCCGCACGAGGCCGTGGCCATCGCGCTGGCGCTGAGCCGCGCGGGCGACGAGCAGCCCTTCGCCGAGCAGGCGCGCAGCGCGTTACGCAAGCTCGTGGCGGCCATGCCGGGCCCCGAGGGCGAACTGGCCAGAGAGCTGGCCAGACGGGTGCGGATGCGGCTGCCCGGCGACTCCCCGCGGCAGCCCCTGCCGCTCGGCGGAGCGGCGGTCTCCCGCACGATCGAGGAGGCGCTGCTGCGCCGCAGCGTCCTGCGCCTTGAGTACGTCGACCGCAAGGGCGCGGCCACCTCACGCGCGGTGGAGCCCGGCGTGTTCCTGGGCGGGCGCGGCGGCTTCTGGTACCTCGTGGGCTGGTGCAGGCTGCGCGAGGACGTGCGGGTGTTCCGGCTCGACCGCATCGCCTCCGCCGAGTCCACCGGCGAGCGGGCGCCCGACCGGCCGCTGGAGGGCTACGCGGCCGACGTCCCCGAGATGATCATGCGAGAGACGGCCGTCGACTGAGCTTTCGACAAGCCTCTCGATCGGGGCGACGAAAATTGTCAGTCGCCTCCTTTATCGTCTCCTTGTTCGAGAGATGAGGAGGAGAAGTGGTGCTCAACACCGTCACCTGGTTCGAGATCGCCACCGACGACCCCGGGCGTGCGCAGCGGTTCTACGGTGGTCTGTTCGGCTGGGCGTTCGCCGCCGCACCGGCCATGGGCACGGGGTACCACCTGATCGGCTACCCAGGTGCCGAGCGGCCCGCCGGCGGGCTGTTCGACACCCGGGGCAGGTTCCCGGCGCACGCGATCTTCCACGTGCAGGTCGCCGACGTCGAGGAGACCTGCAGACAGGCGGAGTCGTCCGGTGGCAGGGTCCTGGCCAAGGTCGTCGGCACGGGTCCCGACTTCGCCTGCCTGCTCGACACGGCGGGCAACCGGTTCGGCGTCTTCACACCGAAGCGCTGAGCCTCCGGGCTCCCGCTCCGCGGGCCCGGTCCGGCCGGGCCGGGCGCGGCACCTTCCCCGTCGCCCCGGCCCGGGTTCCGCCACCGCCTCGAGCACGCCGCCCACCGCCGATGGGCAGCGCTCTCGGGGCCACTTCCCGTCTCAGGCCGCGCAGGTCGCGCCCTTCTGCGGCACCTTGTCCTGAAGCAGGTAGTCGTTCACGACCCGCTGCACGCACTCGTTGCCCGAAAGGTAGGCCCCGTGCCCCTGGCCTTCGTACGTCAGCAGCGTCGCGGTCTTGAGCTGGGCCGTCAGCTTCGGCGCCCACTCGTACGGCGTCGCCGGGTCGCCCTTGCCGCCTACGACCACGATCGGCGCCGACCCGGTCGCGTCCACGTGCTTGGCCTGGTCGCTGCCCGGCACCGGCCACACCGAGCACAGCGCGCCCGCGCCGGAGCTGCCGAACAGCGGCGAGATCTGCAGCGCCGCGTCCTCGGTCTTCGACAGCGTCTGCTCGTTCGGCCGCTCGGCGCTGTCCACGCAGGTGATGGCGGGGAAGCTGGTCATCTGCGTCGAGTACTTCCCGTCGGGCGCGCGCCCGACGTAGCTGTCGGACAGGAACATCAGCCCCGATCCCTGCCCCTTGAACGCCTGGGCCAGCGAGTTCTCCAGCAGCGGCCAGGTGAGCGTCGAGTAGAGCGCGGCGGCCACCCCGGTGGAGGCCACGCCCTGGGTCAGCTCCCGGTCGCCCACCTGGATCGGCCGCTCGGACAGCTCGATCATCAGTCGTTCGATCCTGCGGTCGGCGGCCTCGACGCTGGCGCCGAGGTCGCAGCCCTCGCGCACGCACTCCTTGAGGAAGCTCTCGTAGGCCTTCTGGAAACCGGCCGTCTGCACCAGCGTGCGCTGCTCGAAGGTGACGGTCGGGTCGAGCGGCGCGTCGAGCACCATCCGGCCCACGGCCTTCGGGTACAGCGTGGCGTACACGCCGCCGAGCTGGGTGCCGTACGACATGCCGAAGTAGTTGAGCTTGGCGTCGCCCAGCGAGGCCCGCATCGTCTCCATGTCGCGGGCGGCGTTGACGGTGCCGACGTACGGCAGGATCTTCCCGGAGTCCTTGTCGCACAGCTCGGCGAACTTCTTGTTGGCGGCGTCGTTGGCCGCGTCCGTCTCGGGGTTGTCCGGCAGGGTGTCGAGCGAGGTGAAGGAGTCCATCTCGGCGGTGCCGCCGCAGCGCACGCCCGAGCTGCGCTCAACGCCCCTGGGGTCGAAACTCACCAGGTCGTAGCGGGCGTTCAGCGGGCCGAACGCCTTGGCGGCCTGCGCCAGCGTGTCGACGCCGGAACCACCGGGGCCGCCGAAGTTGAACAACAGCGAGCCGATCCGTTTGGCCTGGTCGGTGGCCGGAACCCGGATCATCGCCAGCTCGATCTTGTCGCCCTCCGGCTTGGCGTAGTCGAGCGGTACGGCGAGCTTGCCGCACTGCAGGCTGGTGTCGGGCTTGGCCGGGGTCTCGCCGCCCGGGCGGGCCAGGTCGGTGCAGGCGCCCCAGGCGATCCGCTCGGCCGTGCCGGTGGGCGAGCCACCGGACTCGGCGCCGGACGAGCCGGGCGCGGTGGAGGGTTTGGCGGTGCTCCCGCAACCCACGGCGAGCATGGACAGAGCGACGACGGACAGGACCCGGCGCATAGACGTTCCCCTCAAGATTCTGGGGGAAGTACCGCTCACTCTACGCTAGAGGGGTGAGGCGGCACGTACCCCTCCTTTTGAACGTGCCGCCTCACGTGTTCTCACGGAGAAGGCGGCCGGATATGACGGCGCTCCCGCGAAGAATTTTCGCGGGAGCGCGCCAGGGTGGTTCGCGGGAGGTCAGACGCCCATCGACTCCGCGTCGTTGCTCTCCGCGCCGCCGGCCTCGGTGACGCCGTTCTTCAGGTGGTAGCGGGCGATGGCCTCGCGCAGCACCTCGGGCTTCACCTCGCCGCGCCGTACGAGCTGGGTGAGGACGGCCAGCGTGATCGAGGCCGCGTCCACGTGGAAGTGGCGGCGCAGCGCCGAGCGCGTGTCGGACAGGCCGAACCCGTCGGTGCCGAGGGAGGTCCAGTCGCCGGGCACCCACTGGGCGATCTGGTCCTGCACGGCCTTCATGTAGTCGCTGACGCCGACGAACGGCCCCGACGCCTGCGACAGCACCCTGGTCACGTACGGGACGCGCTGCTCGGCCTCGGGGTTGAGCAGGTTGTGCTCCTCGCAGGCGAGCGCCTCGCGGCGCAGCTCCGCCCAGGACGTCGCCGACCACACGTCGGCGGACACGCCCCAGTCCTCGGCGAGCATGCGCTGCGCCTCGACCGCCCACGGGCCGGCGACGCCGGAGGACAGGATGTTGGCCTTGGGGCCCTGCGTCTGCGGGCCGTCGGCGAACTTGTACAGGCCCTTGAGCAGGCCCGCCACGTCGAGCCCTTCCGGCTCGGCCGGCTGGATGTAGGGCTCGTTGTAGACGGTGAGGTAGTAGAAGACGTTCTCCTGCTCCTCGCCGTACATGCGGCGCAGGCCGTCCTTGACGATGTAGGCGGTCTCGTAGGCCCACGACGGGTCGTAGGTGACGGCGGCCGGGTTCGTCGAGGCGATCAGCGGCGTGTGGCCGTCCTCGTGCTGGAGGCCCTCGCCGTTCAGGGTGGTACGGCCGGCGGTGGCGCCCAGCAGGAAGCCGCGCGTCATCTGGTCGGCCATCTGCCACATCTGGTCGCCGGTGCGCTGCCAGCCGAACATCGAGTAGAAGATGTAGACCGGGATCATGTGCTCGCCGTGCGTGGCGTACGCGGTGCCGACGGCGGTGGCCGAGGCCATCGACCCGGCCTCGTTGATGCCCTCGTGAAGGATCTGCCCCTGCTCGGACTCCTTGTACGACAGCAGGAGCTCGCGGTCGACGGCCTCGTAGGTCTGGCCGTGCGGGTTGTAGATCTTGGCGCTCGGGAACATGGCGTCCATGCCGAACGTACGGGCCTCGTCGGGGATGATCGGCACGAACCGCTTGCCGATCTCCTTGTCGCGCATGAGGTCCTTGAGCAGCCGGACGAAGGCCATCGTGGTGGCCACCTGCTGCTTGCCCGAGCCCTTGGAGAACTGCTTGTAGACCTCGTCGCCGGGCAGCTTCAGCGTCTTGGCGCGCACGACCCGCTTGGGCAGCACGCCGCCGAGCGCCGCGCGGCGCTCCTTCATGTACTCGATCTCGGGGTCGTTCTCGCCCGGGTGGAAGTACGGCGGCAGGTCGCCTTCGAGGGCAGCGTCGGGGATCGGCAGGTAGAGCCGGTCGCGGAACTCCTTGAGCTCGGCCTTGGTCATCTTCTTCATCTGGTGCGTGGCGTTGCGCGCCTCGAAGTCCTTGCCCAGGGTCCAGCCCTTGATGGTCTGGGCGAGGATGACCGTCGGCTGGCCGACGTGCTCGCGGGCGGCCTTGAAGGCGGCGTAGACCTTGCGGTAGTCGTGGCCGCCGCGCGACAGCTTGCGGATGTCGTCGTCGGTCAGGTGCTCGACCATCTTGCGCAGGCGCGGGTCACCGGCGAAGAAGTGCTCGCGGATGTACTCGCCGGACTCGACGGAGTAGGTCTGGAACTGGCCGTCGGGCGTGGTGTTCATCTGGTTGACCAGCACGCCGTCGACGTCGGCGGCGAGCAGCGGGTCCCAGTCGCGGCCCCAGACGACCTTGATGACGTTCCAGCCCGCGCCTCGGAAGTACGACTCCAGCTCCTGGATGATCTTGCCGTTGCCGCGTACCGGGCCGTCGAGCCGCTGCAGGTTGCAGTTGATGACGAAGGTGAGGTTGTCGAGTTCCTCGCGGGCCGCGAGGCCGATCGCGCCGAGCGACTCGGGCTCGTCCATCTCGCCGTCGCCGAGGAAGGCCCAGACGTGGCTGCGGCTGGTGTCCTTGAGCTGGCGGTTGAGGAGGTAGCGGTTGAAGCGGGCCTGGTAGATCGCGCTGATCGGGCCGAGGCCCATGGAGACCGTGGGGAACTCCCAGAAGTCGGGCATCAGGCGCGGGTGCGGGTAGGAGGGCAGCCCGTGGAAGCCGTGGCTGAGCTCCTGGCGGAAGGCGTCGAGCTGGGCCTCGTTGAGGCGGCCTTCGAGGAAGGCGCGAGCGTAGATGCCGGGCGCGGCGTGGCCCTGGAAGAAGACCTGGTCGCCGGACTCGCCGTGGTCCTTGCCCCGGAAGAAGTGGTTGAAGCCGACCTCGTAGAGGGAGGCGGCGGAGGCGTAGGTGGCGATGTGGCCGCCCACGTTGGTGCGGGCGTTGGCGCGTGACACCATCACGGCCGCGTTCCAGCGGATGTAGGCGCGGATGCGGCGCTCGACGTGTTCGTCGCCGGGGAACCAGGGTTCCCGCTCCGGCGGGATCGTGTTGATGTAGTCGGTGCTGCGCAGTCCTGGCACGCCGACCTGGTGCTCGCGGGCCCTCTCCAGCAAGCGGAGCATCAGGTAGCGGGCACGGGTGCGGCCCTCGGTCTTGACGACGTTGTCGAGGGATTCGAGCCACTCGTTGGTCTCGCTGGGGTCGACATCAGGCAGCTGGCTGGGTAGGCCGTCGCTGATGATCGAGAAACGCTGGCGTCCGGAAGCCACTGGGTCTCGCCTTCCGAGGTCTGATGTCTCTGGTCGTGGGTCGCCTTCCATCCTGGTCGCTTGACGTAGAAAGTGCATCTCTACTCGTGGGTAACCAGGGCGTCCCTGCTGGCAGGGGCGTCAGTGGTGGCCTAGACCACCGATGGTCGGACGAATCGCCACCACAGGGTACATCGACCCGGCAATTTAACAAGACCGGAAAAGCTGCGAGATTTCCGTTATTGACGGTGGGGCGGGCCGCCGCTACAGCGCAGCCTACCGAGCCACCGGCGCGGGTGGACCTCCGACGTGGGGAGTCCGCTCGTGCGGGTGGGTCCGGACGGCTTCTCGGGCGCGCTCGCTCCCGGCCTTTCCTCCATTTACGGCACAGCCGTCCTGACTCCGCCCGCCGCGCCGGTGCGGGGCCTCTCCGGCGGCACTCATCGGCCTGCTTCCTCCGCCGTCACGGCGCCCGTATCGGGTTTGCCGTGACGGCGTCACGGCGGGGTGTGGTGCGGGGAGGAGCGTCACCCTGGAGGCCCTCAGCCTGGGGCGGTGGGTGGGGGTGTGGGGGCTTCGCCGTGACAGATGGGGTGGGTGCGCCCGCCCCCGACGACGGAAACGATCATCAAAGATCTGTTAAGGCACTCTTTTCGCGGCGCGCCGCGCGTATCAAGGTGAAGGTATGAACGCGACGGTAGGAGACCGGCTCCTCATGCACGGCAACACCGTTGGCGAGCATGACAGGAACGGAGAGATCATCGAGGTGCGCGGCGCCCACGGCGAGCCGCCGTACATCGTGCGCTTCGACGACGGCCACACGGCGCTGGTGTTTCCGGGCCCCGATGCGGTCGTCATGCGTCAGTAGGATCGCCATGTGAGATCTCAGGTCATCTCGCTGACCACCGGGTCCAGCGAGACGGTGCACGACATCACGCCCCAGTGCGAGCGGTTCGCGGGAGAACAGGGCGGCGACGGGCTGTTGCACGTCTTCGTCCCGCATGCCACCGCCGGGGTGGCGATCATCGAACTCGGCGCCGGCAGCGACGACGACCTGCTGGCCGCGCTCGGCGACCTGCTCCCGGCCGACGACCGGTGGCGGCACGCCCACGGTTCGCCCGGCCACGGCCGGTCCCACGTGATGCCGGCGCTCATCCCGCCCTACGCGAGCGTGCCCGTCATCGGCGGACGTCTCGCGCTGGGCACCTGGCAGTCGATCGCGATCGTCGACCTGAATGTCGACAACCGGGAACGCCGCGTTCGTCTGTCGTTTTTGTCGGATTGATATGTGCGGTCCTGTCGCCGTGACCGTGGCGACCGTTGACGACCGAGGGTCGCAGCGTGTGGACTGTGCCGAAGCGATAAACCGCATAAGCGGGGCCACTCAAGCAGGAGGGATAAACGTGAGCGCGACCGCGGGTCAGGCGCAGGACGAGCGCGGCCTGGCCGAACGACTCGGCCTCAAGTCGGGTCAGGTGGTGCAGGAGATCGGCTGGGACGAGGATGTCGACGAGCAACTGCGCGAGTCCATCGAGAGCCTGACCGGCAACGAACTGCTCGACGAGGAGAGCTACGACGTCGTGGACGTCGTACTGCTGTGGTTCCGGGACGGCGACGGGGACCTGTTCGACGTCCTGAGCGACGCCATGCGAGCCCTCGCCAAGGGCGGCCAGATCTGGCTGCTGACTCCCAAGGCCGGCCGGGACGGCCATGTGGAGCCGAGCGACATCGGGGAGGACGCCACCACCGCCGGACTCTCGCAGACCAGCAGCATCTCCGCCGCCTCCGACTGGTCGGGGACCAGGCTCGTCACACCCAAAGGACGGCGCTAGGGGCGCCGCGCGCCTGCCATCATGGGCCCATGACCCAGGTAGGCGCCTGCGCACCCGACTTCGAGCTGCCGGACCAGCACGGCACACCCATGAGGCTGTCGAGCTTCAGGGGGCGTAACGTCGTGCTGGTCTTCTTTCCTGCCGCCTTCACCGGTGTGTGCCGGAACGAACTGGCCGAGCTTCAGGGATTCGCCACGAGCGCCCAGATCCTCACCGTGTCGGCGGACTCCGTGTTCACCCACCGGGCATGGGCCGACCAAGAGGGTTATACATTCCCGTTGCTGTCAGACTTCTGGCCACACGGACAGGTCGCGCGGGCGTACGGTGTCCTCGACGAGACGAAGGGATTCGCCAAGCGGGGGACCTTCGTGATCGACGGCGAAGGCGTGATCCGGTGGACGGTCGTCAACCCGGCCGGCACCCCACGCGATCTCGCCGAGTACGCCAAGGCACTCGCCGACATTTCTTAACGGAGGATGCGATGCCCTGCTACAACTGCGGGGCCAGGCAGACCGACCCGGTACGGGGCGCCAGCCCGTGGAAGCGCGGGGTGCGCGACGAGACCCAGGTGTTGATCTGCCCGGACTGCCAGGGGATGCACGACCTCGACCTCGACACGTGCGGCACGTGCGGCTCCAGCACGCTCATCTGCCGCCTGGGGGAGATCGAGTGCCGGGCCTGCGGCGCGGTGCGCATGGCCCGCGCGGAGGCGTTCAGCCCGCCCGCCGCACCGGACTTCTCGGCCGAGGTGGAGGCGGCGCTGAACCGCGTGCTCGGGCGCGCCTGAGTGATCACTTTTCCGCACATATGCTGAGCTGCGCTATCGTCTCCTACCGTGTCCGCAATGAGTTCGTTTGTCGTCGCACTCGACGTAGGTGGGACGTCCATGAAGGGCGGCCTGGTCAGCGAGTCGGGCGTGGTGCTTCTCACCGAGCGCCGCCCCACGCCCCGTGAGGACGGGCCAGAGGCCGTCGTCACGGCCATCCGAGACTTCATCGGCCATCTGGCCGCCTCGGGTGACGGCATCCCCGCAGGCATCGGCCTCGCCGTACCGGGGCTCGTGTCGGAGAACGCGGCGGTCTACTCGGCGAACATCGGCTGGCGGGACGTGCCCGGCGCCGACTTCACCTCCCTCGACGTCCCCGTACGGCTGGGCCACGACGTCCAGACCGGCGGCCTGGCCGAGAGCGTCCTGGGCGCCGGGCGCGGCGTCGAGGACTTCCTGTTCCTGCCCATCGGCACCGGCATCGCGGGCGCCATGATCCTGCGCGGCGAGCCGTACGGCGGCTCCAGCGGCTGGGGCGGCGAGATCGGGCACATCCCCGTCTTCCCCGACGGCGAGGAGTGCGCCTGCGGGCAGTTCGGCTGCCTGGAGACCTACGCCTCCGCCGCCTCCGTCGGCCGCCGCTACAGCCTGCGCGCCGGAGTGTCCGGCATGCGCGCCGAGCAGGTCGTCGCCTCCGACGACCCGATCGCCGTCGAGGTGTGGGACGAGGCGGTCGAGGCCCTGTCGCTCGCGCTGGCGACCTACACGCTGCTGCTGGACCCGTCCATGATCGTGCTCGGCGGCGGCCTCGCCGAGGCCGGCCCCGCGCTCTTCGACCCGGTCCGGACCCGTCTGGTCAAGCGACTGGCCTTCCGGGACGCGCCGCCGCTCGTGCCGGCCGCGCTGGGCGTCGACGCCTCGATGCTCGGCGCGTCCCTGCTGGGGTGGCGAGCGGCCGGGCGGCCGGAGCTCGGACCGGGGTGGACGGTCAATGTGCGCTCGGAGCCGTTGGTGTCGTAAGGTGGGGTCCCGTTCGGGACGATTAGCTCAGCGGTAGAGCACTCGCCTTACAAGCGAGGGGTCACTGGTTCGAACCCAGTATCGTCCACCTGCGCGAAGAGGCTTCCGCAGCGATCTTGCCGCGAGGACTGAGTAACCAACTGAGTGACTATGTCGCCCGCTGTGGCGGGAAGACGCTGTCTGTGGTCTTCGCCCCTTCCGGCAGGTAGGCGGCCTCTGTGGCGACCGGGTCGAGTGGCCTGCCAGGTTCTTCTTTCGGGATGGCGTGATCGGCTTCCAGGTGCGCTTTCGAGGGACACGGCGCTCCCTTGCACGAGGTCCTGGGAGAGTTCTCTCGTGATCGTGGGGCGCCTCCCGGCTACAGCGAGTCCTTCTCCGGTACGGCGCCGCTTTGCGCATCGGTTCATGTGACTGAGTACCCCATCCCCGCGTGCAGGGGGTGCTGTCGGTGGCTCCGCTCTTGTGGTTCGTACGTTTCCTGGCCGCTTCCCGGCGATGAGGACGATCGCCGGGGCAGTCCGATGGGGTGTGGGCAGGTGCGGTTCGCGCGACGGTGGACGCGTCCGTCTTTAGGTAGATCTTGGGTTTCGGTGGGGTGGCTTGGCAACTGTCCGTAACTGGGTCTCTATGATGCGATTCATACGGCGTGACCTGGGGGGACGCACCATGGGTGGATATGAGGTACCGCAGGACCTGCTGCGGCTGCGGCGCGAGTTCCTGGCCTTCGAACTCCGGCAGAGCGAGCTGAGCCGCTGCCGTCCGGCACCGTCGGCGACGTTGTCGGACGAGCAGCAGGCCGAGTGGGTGGAGGCGTACTCCGAGTGTGTACGGCTGGCCGAGGAGATCCACCGGCACCCGTACTGGGCGACCGTCGACAGCCCGCACCGCGCCTGGATGGCGCTGCAGGCGGCGGCGGAGGAGCCGGCCACCACGGCCGGGTGACGCGCCCGGCCCGGCCATGACGTCGGTCGTGTGCCGTAGCGGCTGTCGATGGTGAGGAGAAGGCCGCTCTCCTTGCGTGGCGGGCCCGTCACCCCCGGGACGGGCCACCGCGAAGAACACAGGCCCGGTTCATCGCGCGGGCTCCTGGAACTCAGGACGCCCGCGCCGATGGTGCCGAGGCCGCTGCCGTCCAAGCTGAAGGACCAGCACGAGTGGCACGCGATGTTCGCGACCGGCCCGGCCTTCCACCGTGTCGACGTGCTGGGCGTCGTGGGGTGCATGGGGGCGGTGCGGGCGCGCTCGGTGACTCCAAGCCGAGTTTCCTGGGCGTCTTGCCCGATCTGCGGGTGCCGTCAGTCGTAGTAGTACCTGGTGACGATCTTGCGGCGGAACACCATGCGGAAGATCCACAGCGGCAGCCAGACGAGCAAGCCCCACAGGCCGCAGGTGAACACGGTCGCCACCAGGTGGAACGCGTGTGACTTCGCAGGCAGGCCGCGTTCCTTGCGGACGCTTCTGGCCAGGTGCGGCGGGCGGGCGCGCTTGGGCGGGCCCGAATCCGGACGGATCATCGGAACTCCCGAGTCGTAACGTCAGGGGGTTCCGAACCGACGCTATCAGGACGGGTTCCCCCGTTGCCGTCAGGAAGGACTCCGAATGCTCGGAAACCGGGCGCGCGTCATCCTGGGCGCCGCGGTTCTCGTGGCCGTGCTCGGCGCCGTCGTGAGCGTGACCTGTGAGTCGTGCCGGGTGTCCGCGTGCCGCCTGCTGGCCTGGCCGGAGCGGCGGGTCGTGCCGCCCGGTCCGGACGCGGGGCCGGAGGCGGTCCTGCGCGCGTATCTGGAGGCGGTGGCCGCCCGTGACGCCGACCTGATGGAGCAGCTGGCGGTCCCCGCGTTCGGCGAGCAGGAACGGGCCGGGGCTTTCTGTACCTGGGAACGGGTCGAGGGCCTGGTCGTCGAGCGGACCGAGGCTCTCGCCTTCGACCATCCGGGGTTCAGCGAGGTCGTCATGGTGTCGGCGACGTTCCGTCTCGCCTCCCGTGGCGGGAGCGGCGGGCCGATGGACCTCGTTTACGCCCTGGGCGAGAAGGGCCCTGGCAAGGGGTGGCGGGTAGTCGCCTCCGAGGTCGCTCGCTGAGTTTCTGTCGCAGCCCGCTGGTATAGATGACCATCGACCGATCCTTCCAGCGAGAACGGAACCCTCGATGGCATCCGTGGTGTTGCGCGACGAGACGGCGACCGGCCGGGCTCTGGAGGAGTACTCCCTGCCCGGCCTCCCCGAGCGGATCAGCGCCAGAGAGCTCGTACGGCTGCGCGTCCGCGAGGAGGTCGCCCGCTACAACGCCGCGCCCTCCCACCACTTCAACGGCCTGGTCAGACCGACCGACGCCGAGATCGAACTGAACGGCTACCGCCTGCGCACCCCGCGCACGCTCGACTGGCGGAAGCAGGCCGACGCGGCGGAGGCGGCCTTCGCCCGCAACGGGTTCCTGATGCTGGTCGGCGACCGACAGATCGAGGACCTTTCCACCGAGATCGACCTCACCGCCGACCCCGTCGTGTCCTTCGTCAAGCTCGTCCCCCTGGTCGGAGGCTGAGATGCTGGAGGATCTCAGCGACGAGGACAGGAAGCTGGTCGCGGGCTTCAGGGCCGCCTACGGCGCTGGGGAGAGGCTCCCCGTCGAGAGGTATGACTCCGGCACGTTCGCCTTGGCGGCCTGGTGGGCGCAGCACGAGCTGGTGGGTGCCTGTCGCGGAGACAGCCGGGCCAGGGAACGGCGGATCGAGGTCGCCCGCGACGTGGCCACGCACATGCGCGACCTGCCAAAGGAGACGGTCGAGCGGATGTGGCGCGAGTCCATAGGGGGCGAGCGGATGTGGCGCGAGTCCGTGAAGGCCGACACCTGCGGCGAGGAACTGTTCGCGCTGCCGGCGGCCGCCTGCGCCCGGCTGTCCAGTCGCGAACGCATGCGCCTGCTGAAGCCGATGATCAGCACCGATTACCGCTACGGTCCGATACCCGAGCCGATAGCACGGCTCCTCACGGTGCCGGAGACGGGTGACCCGGTCGAGATCGTCGGCGCCGTTCTGTGGGAGGACGACTTCTCCGAGTTGATCGTCGAGGCGTACGCGGAGCGACTGGCCGCCGCCGATGTGCTGCCGATGCTGTGGCACTGGATCACGGCGACGGCCGCCAAACTGAGCGGCAAGTGGTTGAAGACCGCGCACACTCTGCTGACTCCGGCCGCCGTCGCTGTCGTGCGTGACGTCCTCCGGGCGCTGTGTGCCCACCTGAGCCCACCTCAAGGGGAGCTGTCCGGCATCTGGCTGTGTGAACGCACCGCCACGACGTTGCGCGGCATGGTCTGGACATGTGAACTGATCGCAGAGCCATGGGTGAACGACCTGGTCGGCGAGGTGGCGGTGCGCGCGGGTGCCGCCTTTCGCAGTGAGATGCTGGCCAACGCGGCCATCGGGGTGCTCGGCAGACGCGGCGGTCTCGGCGTGGTCCCTCAACTCGCTCGTGTCCAGGCGAGGGGCAAGACGCCGGCCATCCGCGACAGAGCCGGCCGGACACTGGCGGAGACGGCCGAAAAGGCGGGTCTCACGAGCGAGCAGTTGGCCGAGCGTACGGTCCCGACCTTCGGCCTGCGGTCCGACGGCATCCGCGAGGAGCAGGGCCTGCGGTTGCACCGGGCGGGCACGATCGACTACGTCGACGCTTCCGGCAGGGTGCGCAAGACCATTCCGAAGAGCGTCGACCAGGGGCTGCTGGCGGAGTTCCGCGCCATGAGGGGGGAACTGAAGCGGACCCTGTCGGCCACGCGCTCACGTATGGAGAAGGCGCTCGCGACCGGCCGGACCTGGCCGTGGGAGGAGGTGCGCGAGCACTACCTCGACCACCCGCTCATCGGCGGGATCGGCCGCGCGCTGATCTGGGAGCTGCCCGGTGGAGCGGCCGGGCTTCCCGAGCAGGTGGCCGACGCCTGGGTGCTGACCGGGGCGGACGGCGGCTGGGTCCGGCCTGAGCCTGGTGCGGAGGTACGGCTGTGGCATCCGATCACGCACGGCGTCGAGGACGTCCGCGCCTGGCGCGACCGCCTGGCGGAGCTGCGGCAGCCGGTCAAGCAGGCATTTCGCGAGGTCTATCCGCTCACGCCGGTGGAAGAGCGGTCCGGGGCGCGTTCAGGCCGCTTCGCGGGCCATCGGCTGCGGTACGACGTCGCCGACGGGCTGCTGGCCGGGCGCGGCTGGTCCGGGCTGTCGCGCGGCCGTTGGAGCGGCAGCACCATCACAGTGTTCAAGGAGCTTCCGGGTGATCTCACGGCGCACTGGGAGTTCGCGGTCGAGGAGAACCTGGACGAACTCGGAGACTTCGCCGACATCTCCCGGTGTGTGAGCGGGGCTCTGCGGTTCACCTCGGGGGACGGGGAGAAGGCCCTGTCAGAGGTGTCGCCGCTGACGCTGTCAGAGGCGCTGCGCGACGCCGATCTGACGGTGAGCGTCGCCTCGCTGGGGCTCGATCCGCATGGTTCGGGTGATTACTGGCGTTCGTACGGCTTCGGCCCGCTGGCCGAGACCGCCGAGGTCCGGCGGGACGCGCTGGCCCGGTTACTGCCCCGTCTGGCCATCGCCGACCGGTGCACACTGCTCGACAGGTTTCTCAGGGTCCGGGGGGAGCTGCGGACGTATCGGATTCATCTGGGGTCCGGCAACGTGCTCATGGAGCCTGACGACGCCTATCTGTGCGTGGTGCCGGGCAAGGACCGCGATCGGGTGCTCCTGCCGTTCGAGGCGGACGGCGGGATGCTGTCGGTGATCCTGTCCAAGGCGTTCCTGCTGGCCGCCGACACCGAGATCACCGATGAGGCGATCACCCGGCAACTCGGCGGCGGCCGACTCGGCGCCGGGGCCGGTTGGTGAAATGTTCGATGTGAGGGGAGTCATATTCGGGTGATAAGTGGGCGATTTGCTGAAAAAAGTGAATATTGGTGGCGCGTGGGGCGGGGTGTGAGGGAATACCTCCGGAATCGGGGATCGTTGACGGCTCGGCGGCGTGGGGAGCGCCGCGACTGGGCTGTGACGCGAGAGTCGTCAACCGGAGGCCCACATCGTCGATCGCATGAGGTGAGCCTTGGTGGCGAACGCGGTATTCCTGTCCGAGCGCACACCCGGGCCCGCCCGCACACTGGTGGACGTGCTCGGGCGGGCTGCGGCGACCTGTCCTGACGCGCCCGCGCTCGACGACGGCCACGGCGTGCTGACCTACGCCGGACTGCTCGCCGAGGCGGCGGCGGTGGCCGAACGGCTCGGCGAGCTGGGCATCGGGCCGGGGGAGCGCGTCGGGGTCAGGGTGCCGTCCGGGACGGCCGCGCTGTATGTCGCCATCCTGGGGGTGCTGACGGCGGGGGCCGCCTACGTTCCGGTGGACGCCGACGACCCGGACGAGCGGGCCGAGCTGGTGTTCGCCGAGGCCGACGTGGCCGCGATCATCGGCTTGGACACGCGGGAGTTCACCCGGCGCCCGGCCGCCCGGCGACTCGGCGCCGCCTCGACACGGGACGGCACCGCACGAATTCCGGACGGGACGGCTGGTGTCGGTGCTGGGGCGGTGGTCGGGGAAGTGGACGGCGCAGACGGTGCGGATGGTGCCGGTGCCTGGCCGATGGGGGAGGCGGGCGGCGTAAGCGGTCGGGGTACTGGAGGGGTGGGCGAAGCGGACGGTGCAAGTGGTGGCGGTGCTGGACGTGCGGGGGAAGTGAACGGTGCGGGTGGTGGTGGGGATGCCGGGGCGGGTGGAGCAGCGGGTGGTGCGGGTGCTGGGGCGGGTGGGGCAGCGGGTGGTGCGGGTGCTGGGGCGGGTGGGGCAGCGGGTGGTGCGGGTGCTGGGGCGGGTGGGGCAGCGGGTGGTGGTGAGGTTTATGGCATTGCCGGTGGCCGGGGCGGGGTGTGGGGGCTGAGCGTGGTGGTGCGGCGGGTGGCCGAGTCCAAGGCGCAGTCGCCGTTGCCCGGGGACGATGCCTGGATAATCTTCACCTCTGGGTCGACCGGGAAGCCCAAGGGCGTGGCGGTCAGCCATCGGAGTGCCGCCGCGTTCGTGGACGCCGAAGCCGGGCTGTTCCTGCGGGAGGCGCCCATCGCCCCCGGCGATCGGGTGCTGGCCGGGCTGTCGGTCGCCTTCGACGCCTCCTGCGAGGAGATGTGGCTCGCCTGGCGAAACGGCGCCTGCCTGGTGCCCGCGCCCCGGGCCCTGGTGCGTACCGGCATGGATCTGGGGCCGTGGCTGGTCGAACGGGGGATCACGGTGGTGTCGACCGTACCCACGCTGGCGGCGCTGTGGCCGGTCGAGACGCTCGCGGGCGTGCGGCTGCTGATCTTCGGTGGTGAGGCGTGCCCGCCCGAGCTGGCCGAACGTCTGAGCACGCCGGGGCGGGAGGTGTGGAACACGTACGGCCCGACGGAGGCGACCGTGGTCGCCTGCGCCGCGCTCCTCAAGGACGGTGGCCCGGTGCGGATCGGGCTGCCCCTCGCGGGCTGGGACCTCGCGGTCGTGGACCGGGACGGCCGGCCGGTGACGATGGGGGAGACGGGCGAACTGGTCATCGGCGGCGTGGGCCTGGCCAGGTAT
This sequence comes from Nonomuraea longicatena, assembly GCF_039525605.1. Lineage (NCBI taxonomy): Bacteria > Bacillati > Actinomycetota > Actinomycetes > Streptosporangiales > Streptosporangiaceae > Nonomuraea > Nonomuraea longicatena. The sequence continues at coordinate 188,805 of NZ_BAAAHQ010000001.1, forward strand.
CTGGACGTGGAGAAGGACAGGGAGAAGTACGGCCCGCTGGAGGCGCTCGGCTGGGAGCGCGCCTACCGTAGCGGCGATCTGGTCGTGGCGGACCCCGAGGGCCTGCTGTTCGTGGGCCGCGCCGACGAACAGGTCAAACTGGGCGGCCGCCGCATCGAACTGGGTGAGGTGGAGGCCGCCCTCCTCACCCTGCCGGGCGTCGGCGGAGCCGCGGCGGCGGTCAAGAGCCACGAGGTCCCGACAGGGGCGGTCGATGGTCGCGAGGTCCCGACCGCAGCGGCCACTGGTCGCGAGGGTGCGACGGCGGTGATCGACGGTCGCGGAGGGGCGGCGGTGGTCGGCGGTCGCGAGGGTGCGACAGAGGCGGTTGACGGTTGCGCGGGTGCGGCGGGTGGGAGCCGTGATGGCCGAGGTGGCGTGGTCGGGAAGAGCCAGGTGCTGGTCGGGTACGTCGTCGCGGGCGAGGACTTCGACGTGGCGGCCGCCAGGAAGCGGCTGGCGGAGATGCTGCCGCAGGCGCTGGTGCCCAGGCTGGTGGTCGTCGGCCACCTGCCCACCCGCACCTCCGGAAAGATCGACCGCGACGCCCTGCCGTGGCCGGTGGCCGACGCGGGCACGCTCTTCCACGGGACCGAACGCTGGCTGGCCGATCGCTGGCAGGAGGTGCTGGGGGCGCGGCCGGAGGAGTCCGGCGCCGACTTCTTCACCATGGGCGGCGGCAGCCTGTCGGCCGCGCAGCTCGTGTCGGTGCTGCGCTCGCGTTATCCCGGCGTGGCCGTGGCCGACCTCTACGACCGTCCGACCCTGTCCGCGCTGGCCGCTCACCTCGACACGCTCGGCCACACCCCGGCGGCGAGCGGGCGGCGGGTGCGGCCGATGCCGCGCCGGGCCGCGCTCGTCCAGAGCGCCCTGATGCTGCCGCTGCTCACCGTCCGCGCGGTTCCCTGGGTGCTGGGGGCGTTCGCGGTGGGCAACCTGCTCGGGCTGAGCGCCGTCTCCTGGTGGTGGGTCGCGGCAGGGGTGCTGGCGTTCGTGACGCCGCCCGGCCGGATCGCTCTGGCGGCGGGGGCGGCCAGGCTGCTGCTTCGCGGGGTACGGCCCGGCGACCACCCGCGCGGCGGCGCCGTCCATCTGCGTCTGTGGTTCGCCGAGCAACTGGCGGCCGGGCTCGGTGTCGGCGGGCTGGCCGCCGCGCCCTGGATCACCTTCTACGCCCGCGCTCTCGGCAACCGCGTCGGCCAGGACGCCGACCTGCACGCGCTGCCGCCCGTGACCGGCCTGCTCAGGCTCGGCAAGGCGGCGGCGGTCGAGCCGGAGGTCGATCTGGCCGGTCACTGGCTCGACGGCGACCGGCTGCGGATCGGCGAGATCAGGATCGGCGCCGGGGCCAGCGTGGGGGCGCGCTCCACGCTGCTGCCGGACACCCGGATCGGGAAGAACGCCCAGATCGCCCCAGGTTCGTCGGTCAGCGGCGAGGTGCCGGGCGGACAGCGGTGGGCGGGGGCTCCGGCCGTACGGAAGGGGAAGGCGGCGCCCCGCGGGGAGCGGCCGCCGCGCTACCGCAGGTGGACGCTGGCCTACGGGCTTTCGGCGCTGCTTCTGAGCCTGATCCCGCTGGTGGCGGCGGTGCCGGGGGTACTGGTGCTGGCCGCCGCTCGCGGCCTGCCCGCCGTCGTGGGGGCGACGGTCGTGTCGATGGCCGCGATGGCGCTCCTGCTGCTGGTGGCGGTACGGCTGCTGGCGATCGGGCTGCGGGCGGGCAGCCACCCGGTCCACAGCCGGGTCGCCTGGCAGGCGTGGGCGACCGAGCGGCTGATGTCGATGGCCAGGGTGTGGCTGTTCCCGCTGTACGCCAGCGCGATCACGCCGGTGTGGCTGCGCCTGCTCGGCATGCGGGTGGGACGCGAGGCCGAACTGTCCACGGTGCTGGCGCTGCCGACGATGACCGAGGTGGGCGACGGGGCGTTCCTGGCCGACGACACCAAGGTCGCGCCGTACGAACTGGCGGGCGGCCGGCTGCGCGTCGGCCACGTCAGGATCGGCAAACGCGCCTTCGTCGGCAACTCGGGGATGACCGCCCCCGGCCGCAAGGTGCCCAAGGACGGCCTGGTCGGCGTGCTGTCGGCGGCGCCGAAGAAGGCCAAGGCGGGCTCGTCGTACCTCGGCATGCCGCCGGTGAAGCTGCGCAGGACCGCGCAGAAGGGCGACACCGGCCGCACCTACGACCCGCCGACGCGGCTGCGGGTGGCGCGCGCCCTCGTCGAGGCGTGCAGGCTGGTGCCCGTCGTCGCGACGGCGGGCCTCGCGGTCGCGGTGGTCCTCGCCCTGGCCCGCATCGCGGGTACGGCGGGGCCGGGCGCCGCCGTGCTGCTCGGCGGGGTCGTCCTCGCCCTGGCCGGCGGCGTCGCCGCAGCGGTCACCGTCGCCGCCAAGTGGCTGCTCATGGGCCGGATCCGGGCGGGCGAGCGGCCGCTGTGGAGCTCGTTCGTCTGGCGCGGCGAACTCGCGGACAACTTCGTCGAGGTGCTGGCCGCACCCTGGTTCGCCACCCCGTGGCTCGGTACGGCCCCGTTCAACCTCTGGCTGCGCGCCCTCGGCGCCAGGATCGGCAGAGGCGTGTGGTGCGAGACGTACTGGCTGCCCGAGATCGACCTCGTCACCGTCGGCGACGGCGCCTCGGTCAACCGGGGCTGCGTGCTCCAGACCCACCTGTTCCACGATCGGGTGATGAGCGTGGATACAGTCGAACTGGCTGAGGGTTCCACACTCGGCCCGCACGGTGTGGTGCTGCCCGCGGCCTCGGTCGGCAGCGGCACCACGATCGGCCCGGCCTCGCTGGTGATGCGCGGCGAACGGCTGCCCGCGCGGACCAGGTGGTACGGCAACCCGGTGGCCGCATGGCACAGGGCGGCATGAGGGAGGACAGTGGCACCGGGTACCAGCTATTTCCCCTCCCGGGGCGATTCCGGCTTCGCCGTCGAGCACTACGATCTCGACCTCGACTACAAGCCGGGCCCCAACCGGCTGGAGGGCACCGCCAGGCTGCGCGCGGTCGCGGCGGAGCCGCTGACGCGGGTGCAGCTCGACCTCGGGCCTTTCCGTATCGGGCAGGTACGGCTGAACGGCAAACAGGCGAGGTACACCCACCGGGCCGACAAACTGCGCATCGCGCCGGGCGGGCTGCTGCCCGAGGGCAGGCGGTTCACCGTCGAGGTGCGCTACACCGGCAACCCCCGGCCGGTGCCCAGCCCGTGGGGCGGGCTCGGCTGGGAGCAACTGGACGACGGGGCGCTCGTGGCCAGCCAGCCGGTGGGCGCCTCCTCCTGGTTCCCGTGCAACGACCGGCCGTCGGACAAGGCGTCCTACCGGGTGGCGGTGACGACGGCGGCGCCGTACACGGTGGTGTGCAACGGCGAGCCGGTGGCGACGCGGCGCACGGGCGCGCGCACGACCTGGGAGTACGCCTCGCCTGAGCCGATGGCCGCCTACCTCGCCAGTGTCCAGGTCGGCCACTACCGGTTCGCCGACCTGCCCGGCGAGGTGCCGCAGCGGCTGGCGGCCCCCGCCGCGCTCCTGCGGCGCGCCCGTTCGGGTCTGGCCAGGCAGGACGCGATGATGCGGACGTTCACCGGCTGGTTCGGCGACTACCCGTTCGGCAGGTACACGGTGGTCGTCACCGAGGACCGGCTGGAGATCCCCGTCGAGGCGCAGGGCATGTCGGTCTTCGGCGCCAACCACCTCGGGCCCGCCGACGAGCGGCTGGTCGCCCACGAACTGGCCCACCAGTGGTTCGGCAACAGCCTCACCCTCGCCCACTGGCGCGACATCTGGCTGCACGAGGGCTTCGCCGCCTATGCCGAGTGGATCTGGTCGGAGGAGTCCGGCCGCGAGTCCGCCGAGGCGCACGCCCGCCGCTGGCACACCCGCCTGGGCGGCAGGCCGCGCGACTTCGTGCTGGCCGACCCGGGGGTCCGGCTCATGTTCGACGACCGCGTCTACAAACGGGGCGCGCTCACCCTGCACGCGCTGCGCCGGGTGCTCGGCGACCCGGCCTTCCGGGCGCTGCTGCGCAACTGGGCCGACGCCTACCGGCACGGCGTGGTCACCACCGGCCGCTTCACCGACCTGGCCGAACGCTACTCACCCCGCCCTCTGGAGGAGTTCTTCCTGCGCTGGCTCTACCGCGAGCCGCTGCCGCCGCTCTGAACCCGGTATCCGAGCAGCGTCATCATGCCGCTCTCCTGGTGGTAGACGTTGTGGCAGTGCACCATCCAGATGCCCGGGTTGTCGGCGTCGAAGTCGGCCTCCAGCGTCATGCCCGGCAGCACAATCGAGGTGTCCTTGCGGATGCCGGTGTCGGCGTGCGCGTAGGTGTGGCCGTGCAGGTGCACCGGATGCCACATGGTGGTGGTGTTGACGAACCGCAGCCGCACCCGCTCGCCCGCCGCGATCGGCTCGCGGACGGCCGGGTCGTACGGTTTGCCGTTGAACGCCCAGTCGTATCGGGACATACTGCCGGTCAGCCGGAGCGTGATCGTGCGGTCCGGTTGCCGGGCGGGCAACCGTACGTGTTCGGCGGGGCGCAGCTTGCCGTAGCGGGCCACCCGCCCGTCCAGCGCGCGCGGCCGGAAGTCGGGCGCGGGCGCCCGCCCCGAGCCGGTACGCACCAGGGCCCTGGCCACCGCCTTCTTGCCCTCGGCCAGCGCCACCAGCGGGAACAGCCCGTCCTTGAGCGTCACGAGCACGTCGTAACGTTCGCCCATGCCGATGAGCAGGGCGTCGGTCTCGCTGTGGGCCAGGGGGAAGCCGTCAGTGTGCGTCAGGGTCATGGTGTGCCCGTCGAGCGCCACCCGGAAGGCGGTGTCTCCGCCCGCGTTGATCAGCCGGATCCGCACCCGGGTGCCCGGTTTCGCGGTGAACGTCTGCGGGTCGGCGGCGGTGCGGCCGTTGATCCGGAAGTCGCGGTAGCGCACGTCGCCGGCGTCCCCGCCGAGCAGCGGGCTGGTGGCGCCCATGAGCATGTGCTTCATCGAGTGGTCGCCGCTCATGCCCTTCTTGAGCTCGGCGAGCGCCTCGTCGGGGTCGGCGTCGAGCCAGTCGTCGAGGACCACGACCCACTCCTGGTCGTAGCCCAGCGGCTCGGCCGGGTCCTCGATGACGAGCGCCCCGAACAGGCCCCGGTCGAACTGGGTGCCCGAATGTGGGTGGAACCAGTAGGTGCCCGCGTGCGGCGCGGTGAACTCGTAGGTGTGAGCGGCTCCGGCCGCGATCGGCTCCTGGGTGACGCCGGGTACGCCGTCGGCGTCGTTGCGCAGCGCGAGGCCGTGCCAGTGGATCGAGGTCGCCTCGGGCAGCCGGTTGTCCAGCCGGGCGCGGACGACCTCGCCCGCCGTGACCCGCAGTTCTCTGCCGGGGACGATGCCGCCGTACGACCAGGTGAGCCCGTTCGCGGTCGCGGTGAGCGCGAAGTCGCGTACCCGGCCGGGCTTCCTGGCCTGCTCGGCCGCGCTCACCTCGGGGCCGCCGGGGCTGACGAAGGCACTGGTTCCCTGTGCCGGCCCAGTGGCTTTCTGGGTGGCGCATCCGGCGAGGGTGGCACTCGCGGCGAGCCCGAGGAAGGTACGACGATCAACGACCGGCACGACATCACTCCTTATCTCCTATTTGAGATAGTAGTGGCTAGTGTCCGTGCCCGTGGCCCACGGTCACCCCTGCGGGCTTTCCGCCCGGCACCAGTCCCAGCGAGACCAGCGCCGCCGCGCCCGCCGCGACCGCGCACAGCGTGAGCGCCGCCGTGAAGCCGCCGACCTCCGTCGTGCCAGGCATGAGGCTCGCAGCGGCCAGGGTGGAGACGACGGCGACGCCGATCGAACCGCCCAGTTCGTGGAAGGTGTTGAGGACGCCGGAGGCCACCCCCGCCTCGCCGTGCGGGACGTTGGCCATCGTCGTCGTGGTCGCCGTGACGAACGCCGGGCCGATACCGAAGGCCGCAACTACGAAGCCTGGTAGTAGCGTCGTCCAGATGCCGGACTCCGGGGAGACCTGCGCCATGAGCGCCGCCCCCGCTGCGGTGAGGGCGAACGCGGCGACGGCCACCGGCCGTCCGCCCAGCCTGCCGATCAGTCTGCCGCCGAGCTGGGCGCCCGCCGTGATCGCCAGCGCCACCGGCAGGAACAGCAGGCCGGTCTGGAGCGCGTTGTAGCCGAGTGCGTGCTGCAGATACAGCGTGCTGACGAAGAACAGGCCCAGCATCAGGCCCGTGGCCAGCAGCATGAGGAAGGTGCCCGACAGCACCGGCCGCCGCAGCAGGGTCCTCGCCCGCATCAGCGGGGTGGCGACACTCCGCTCGACCAGCACGAACGCCGCGTACCCGAGGACCGCGCCGCCGAGCGCCAGCAGCGTGCCCGCCGCGCCCCAGCCCGCCTCCCCGGCGTTGACCAGGCCGTAGATCAGCAGTCCCGTCGCGAGTGTGACGGTCAGCGCGCCCGGGACGTCCACCCGGCCCCCCGTGCCGGCCGTGACCTCCGAGCCTGCGGCCCGCAGCGCCGACGGCAGCACCAGGAAGACGGCCGCGCCGATCGGGACGTTGACGAAGAACGCCCAGCTCCAGCCCGGTCCCGCCGTGAGCAGTCCGCCGAGGAGGACGCCGACGGCCGCCCCGGTGCCGCCGATGGCGCCCCAGGCGGCCAGCGCCCGGTTGCGCAGGTCGCCGTGGTAGGTGCCGGTGATGACGGCCAGGGCGGACGGCGACATCAGTGCGGCGCCGACGCCCTGGAGGGCGCGACCGGCGATCAGGGCGGTGCCGTTCGGGGCCAGGCCGCACAGCAGCGACGCCAGCGTGAACAGGGTCAGCCCGGCGAGCAGGACGCGGCGTGGTCCGTACGCGTCGGCGAGGCGTCCGCCGAGGACCATCAGCCCGCCGAAGCAGAGGGTGTAGGTGGTGACGACCCAGGTCAGGGCCTCGCGGTCGAGACCCAGTTCGGAGCCGATCGTGGGCAGGGCGACCTGCACCACGGTGATGTCGACGATCAGCATGAACTGGGCCAGGCAGAGCAGGACCAGGACGGTCCAGCGATTCATCGCTCCTCCAATAACTCGTACACTGTTGTTCAGGTTACTGTAGGCGAGGTGCGGTGAAATACGGTAGGGGGGTACGGTGTTGATTTGGGTGAGATGCCGGAGAGGTAGAGAACATGAGCGGGTACACGGAGAACAAACAAGAACACCTGCGCAGGCTGCGCAGGATCGAAGGGCAGGCCAGGGGCCTGCAACGCATGGTCGAGGACGACAAATACTGCATCGACATCCTCACGCAGGTGTCCGCGGCGACGAGCGCGCTCCAGTCGTTCGCGTTGTCCCTGCTGGAGGAGCACATGGCCCATTGCGTCGCGGAAGCCACGCAGAAGGGCGGCGAAGAGGCTCAGCTGAAGGTCAAGGAAGCCGCCGAGGCCATCGCGCGGCTGGTCCGCTCCTGACCGGACGCCGCCACCCGCAGGTGGCGGCGTTCAGTCCTGCTCTTCCTTCTCGCAGGTGAGGCGGGGCTCAGGCTGGTAGACGGTGGTGAACTTCTGCTTGCGCAGCACCTTGCCGTCCTTCTTGAACACGCGGAACACGTCGATCGTGAAGCCCTCGGCACCCGGCATCGGCTGGCACTTCGGGCCGGACTCCGTCAGCGACGTGAAGCTCTTGACGTTGTAGCGGCCCGAACTCTCCGACTCGATCTCGTAGCGCTTGGTGCCCCAGAACTGCACGGTGATCGAGGTGCTCGTGTACGAGGTCTTGATCAGGACGCCGTGCTTGGAGTCGTTCTTCCAGCGGAAGTCGGGCTGCGGGAAGGAGACCGTCGACTCGCGCCCGGCCGGATAGCGGCTGATGTAGTACATGTGCGCCATGTGCTGCACATCCTCGTACCCGCCGAAGAACACGGCGTTGAACATCGTCGTCACGAACTGCGACACACCGCCGCCGACGTCGTTCACGAACCGGCCGTTGAGGATCATCGGCGCCTCGACGAAGCCCCGGGCCTTGTCGCGCTTGCCGACGACCGTGTTCACCGAGAACGTCTCGCCCGGCTTGACCACGTGGCCGTCCAGGATGTCGGCGATGGCGTGGATGTTCGTCACCCTCGGCGCGCAGCACGGGTGGTTCGTGGTGTACGAGGACACCCGCTCCTTGATGCCCAGTTTGGCCGCGTCCTTGGCGGTCAGCCGCGCCTGCGTCACCTTGATCGGCGCCGCGGCGGTGCTCTCCCCGCCTTCGAGCGCCGCCTCGACCACCTGACCCAGCTTCGCCACGTCCAGCCCGCGCCCCTTGCGATCGGGCACGATCTTCGGCTTGCCCGAAACGATCTTGAACGACGCGTCGCGCGGAAGCTGGCTCGCCTCCACCAACTGCCGCTCCAGCACCGGCACCAGCTTCTCGGCGTCGAAACTCGGCTTCAGCGAGCCGTCGTCGCCGGTGAACCGCAGGTTCGCCGCCAGGTCGGTACGGCTGATCGTCGCCTTGCGCGCGCCGCTCGTCAGCGTGAAGTCGCGGGCCACCGCCTCGCGGGCCTTGCCCTTCGCCACCTCGCGCACCTCGTCGGCCGCGACCGACGGGGGCAGCGTCTTCGTCGCCAGCTTCACGGTCGCACCCTCGCCCAGGAACGCCGCCCGCAGGTCGCGCGCCGCCGCCGTCCGGTCGAGCGACAGTCCCGACTTCGGGGCCGCGATCTTGGGTTCGAAGCCCGCGAACGTGATCACGGCCTCGCGGGGCTTGCGGTCGACCGTCTTGGCCAGCTCCGTGACGCGGGCGTTCAGCGTGGACTCGTCCACCTTGACGACCGGCTCCAGCGTGCGGCTGCCGAACAGGGAGGTGAACAGACCCGTGGGGGTCAGCGCGCCGTCCGTCGCGGCGGCCACCGTCGCCTCGGCGTCGATGGACAGACCCAGTTCGGACGGCTTCAGCTGGAGTTGCTTGCCCGCCGCCGTGGCCTTGATCGGGCGGGCGGCGCGGGGGCCGAGTTCCTTCTCCAGGCGGGCGGCGGCGGCCTGCGGGGACAGGCCGCCGATGTCGATGCCCGCGACCTTCGTGTCCGGCGGTACCTCGCCCATCATCAGGACGGCCGGTACGGCATAGGCGAGCACCAGCACCCCGGTCACTGCGGCGCCCGCGATGAGCGGGAGGCGGCGCTTGGGCTTACGGGACCCCTCGCCGGGCCCGTCGCCGTCGCCTCGCCCGCCTCCGGAATAGCCGTCGCCGGAGAACCGGCTCTCGGGGTACCCGCCCGAGTCACCACCGCCGAAGCCGCCCGGTCCACTCGTGGAGGTGCCGCCTGCACCGCTCATGTCGGACGGGCCGCCCGGCCTGCTCGGGGCGGAGGGACTGCCAGGCGTGTCCGCGGTGAAGGGGCCGCTCGTGGCGGGGGAACCGTTGGGCGGGCCTGCGGTGAAGGGGCCGCTCGTGGTGGAGGGGCCATTGGGCGTGCTCGCGGTGAAGGGGCCGCTCGGGGTGGCGGGGGTGCCTGCGGTGGTGAATCCGCCCCCGCTCTGTGGCCCGCCACCTGCGGGGAGTCCGCCCCTGCTCTGCGGGCCGCTCCCGGCAGGGAATCCATCGTCGCTGGGGAAACCGCTTTCGGGGAACCTCAGGTCCGGGTTCGGCCTGCCGTCCACGCTGGGGTCGAGGCCGAGGACGGGCCATCCGCCCGCGCGCGTCTCGTTGCCGGTGTCCGGCCACCCGCCGGCGCGGTTCTGATCGCCGGATTGCGGTCGGCCGCCGCGCGTCTCGTCGCCGGCGTCGGGTCTTCTGTGGGCGCGGGCGTCGTCGGCCCGGCCGGAGTGGTCGCGTGAACGGTCGTCGTCGAGGCTGGGCCAGCCGCCGAGGTGAGGCCGGTCGCCGGACTCGGGCCGGCCGCCCGAGTGAGTGCCCCCACCGGTGTCCGGACGCCTGTGGGCACGGGTGCTGTTGTCCGGGTGGGGGCCGCTGGCGTCGTCGAGGCTGGGCCAGCCGCCCGCACGGGTCTCGCCGAAGGAAGCGGGCCGGTCGTCCGGAGTGGGCCGGTCGTCCGGAGTGGGGCGGTCGCCGGGGCCGGGCGAGGACGCTCGGCTGACGAGGGGCGCGTCGCCGGAGGCCATCCAGCCGCCGCCCTCCGCATCGCCCCAAGCCATGGGACGGCGATCGGGGGCGGCCGTGGGGCCGGAGTCGAGGTGCCCGACGGGGGTCGGCCACCCGGCGCCGGTCTCGGCCGGCTCGGCGGCGCCCCCGGTCGCAGAGATGTCCTGCCGGAAGGAGTCCCGCCCGAAGGAGCCCAGCCCGGAGGCGTCACGCCCTGAGGATCCGCGCCTGCCGGAGCCTGTCCGCCGGGGAAGGGCCTCCCCGGCGGCGTCTGCGGGTTCCGGGGTGCCCGTGCGGTCCGACGTACCGGAGTGCTCGGAAGAGTCCGCGCGCCCGGAAGAGTCCGCGCGCCCGGAAGAGTCCGCGCGCCCGGAAGAGTCCGCGCGTCCGGGAAGGTTCGCGTGACCTGGGAAGTCCGTTCGGCCGGTGGGGTCTGTGGTGTGGCGTCCGGGGGAGTCCGGGCCGGGCAGGGGGGCGGAGAGGTTCGGGAGTTCGGGCCAGAAGGAGGTACCACCGTCGCCAGGGGGGTCCGGCCATGGGTCTCGGTTCCAGATGTCGCCCGTTCCTGGGCCGTCGGCCGACGACGGTCCAGAAGGTTCGTTCAGGCTGTCGCGGCCACCGGGTGCCACGGGGAGGTCACTCTCGGCAGAAGCCCGGGGGAACACCACTCCGCCGGACGTCCCCGAGTGCTCTCGCCCGGCCGGAGTCGCGGAGAGGTCGCGGCCGCCGGACACCGAGGGGAGGTCGCCGGCGGGTGTCCCCTGGGCGGCTCTCCCGCCGTCCGGGCGCGAGCCGTCGGACGGGGGCGGATCGACGCCGTCCGTGTCACCGGGCCCGGCCGCGGGAGGCGGCCAGACCTGGTCGTTGCGGGGAGAGCGATCGTCTGGGGTCATGTGGCCGCCGGGCGGAAGACGACGGAGAAGCTCACGCCCCCGTCTTCGGACTGGTGGATGACGCCGTCCTCGGTCGCGGCCAGCAGCCGCTTGCCGTCGACGGCCGTGAACGCGCCGGCCTGGCCGGGCAGCGAGCCGCCCGGCGCCCGCCAGGTCGCCCCGGCGTCGGCGCTGACCTGGATCCGTCCCTCGACGTCGGTGCCGATGAGCGTCTTGTCATCGGGCGCGTCGAGGTGGGTGAGCGTGGGCGCGCCGGGCACCGGCGCGAACTTCTGCCCCTTGTCGCCGCTGACGCGCACGCCGTCCTGGGTGGTGGCGTAGACGCGCTCGGGCCGGGTGGCGGTGGCGGCCAGGTCGACGACCTTCTCCTCCGCGCCCTGGGTCCAGGTGGCGCCCTGGTCGGCGCTGGAGCGTACCCGCCCGGTCTGGCTGTCGTAGGCGTACAGGGTGTCTCCGGCGAGTTGCAGCGCGTGGAAGTCGGCGCTGCCGCCCTCGGACACGGTGGTCCAGGTGGCGCCCGCGTCGGCGGTGCGGATGAGCCCGAGGTGCGGCGGCGCGCTCGCGTCGGCCTCGCCGGGGTGCCCGCTCGCCAGGAAGGTCTTGGGCCCGATGACGGTGAAGCCCATGTGGTCGGCGATGCGCCCGGCCACCCGCTGGGCGGTGTCGGCGCCGGTGACCTTGAACAGGCCGTAGTGCCCCGCGACGTAGACGGCTCCGTCGGAGGGGTCGACGCCGACCCCGTGCACGTGCCCGATGCCGGGGTCGGCTGATGAGGGCGCCTCTTGCTGCTGGGCGCAGGCGGTCATGCCAAAGGTCAACACGGCGGCTGCCAGGCCGCACCGAATACCACGCATGTCATCGGAGTCTACCTGGATCTACTATGTTGGGTCGTAGTAGCCTGACGGAGCATCCCCCGATGCTACCGGGGGTCGTAGACCGACTGCCACGCGGCGGTCGCCGCGATGCCCTTCTTCAGCTTGATCAGATCCTTGGGCGAGTTGACCGCGACCGCGCCCACGAGCACGCCGTCCCTGGAGAAGGCCACGGCGAAGCGGTCGTCCTCCGGCGTGCCCGCGACCACCTCGGCCCGCTCGCCCAGGTGCGGCAGCCCGGCCGTCTGGATGCGGGAGCCGTGGACGCTGGTGGCGAAGTTCGGCACGCCGTCGAAGCCGGTCGCCTCCGCCGGGCCCGCCAGCAGGTTGCGGGCGGCCAGGGCGCCCTGCTCGTTGGCGTTGGACCAGTGCTCGACGCGGATCATCGCGCCGCCGTACAGGCTGTGGGGCCAGCGGGCCACGTCGCCTGCGGCCACGATGTCCGAGGAGCCGCGCGCGAACAGCGTCGGCTCGCACAGCACGCCGTCGCCGACCGCGAGGCCGCTGCCGTCGAGCCACTCGGTGTTGGGCAGCACGCCCATACCGGCGACGACGAGGTCCGCGGTGAGCGTGCGCCCGTCGGACAGTCGCACGCGGACGCCCTTGGCGCCGTCCTCCTCGACCTCGCTCGCCCGTACTCCGGAGACCACCTCGACGCCGCTGCGGGTGTGCAGGGACGAGAGCCACGCGGAGGCGGCCTCGCCGAGCCCCGTGTGCATCGGGTGGCGACCCGAGTCGATCAGGGTGACCCGCAGCCCGAGTTCGCGCGCGGTCGAGGCGACCTCGCCGCCGATGAAGCCGCCGCCGATGACGGCCACGTGCCCGTGTCCGGCGCCGAGTTCCTCGCGCAGCGCCAGTGCGTCCTCCAGGGTGCGCAGCGTGAACACCCGGCCGGGCCGGCCGGGCAGGTGCCTCGGGCGCGCGCCGGTCGCGATGACGAGCCCGTCGTAGGCGACGCTGCCGCCGTCGTCGAGGGTGACGGTCCTGCCCTCTTTGTCCAGCCGTACGGCCTGGCGCCCGCGCAGCCAGTTCTCGCCCAGTTCCTCGGCCCCGGGCAGGGCCACGTCGTCGTCCCCCCGCAGCACGGCCTTGGACAGCGGCGGCCGGTTGTAGGGGGAGTGGCGCTCGGCGCCGATCAGGGTGATCTCGCCGTCGAAGCCCTCCCGGCGCAGCGACTGCACGGCGCGCAGCCCGGCGAGGGAGGCGCCCACTACGGTGATCTTCTCGAGTGTCCTCATGGCCGGTCACTATACCCATAGGGGGTACGGGTTGCGTTAGCTCGCCGGGCATCGTACGGTGTCTCCTGTTGAATACCTGTGAGGGGTATTTTTTGCCGGAAGGAGATCGACGATGAGCACCAGCGCGTTCACTGTGACGGGAATGACCTGCAACGGCTGCGCCAACAAGGTGAAGGGTGAGCTGGGCAAGGTGGAGGGCGTCTCGGGTGTCGAGGTCGAGCTCGCCACCGGCCGGGTGACCGTCACGTCCCAGGACGTCGAGGACGCCAGGATCATCGACGCCGTCGAAGAACTCGGCTACGAGGCCGTTCCGGTCTGATCGCCGGGAGGTTCCGTTGTCGCGGACAGAGGGCTGGGCGTCCTGAGCCCGGCCCTCTTCTACTATCCTGCATAGGGATGATGGCAAGGACGGGGACACGGGCGGCCAGGTGGCTGCTCCTCGTCCTGCTGGTCGTCGGCGTGTGCGGGATGCACACGCTCGGGCACGTGTCCGCCGGGCACGGCCCGCTCCACGGGGTCTCCTCGGTCGCCGGGCCGGGCGGTGAGGGCGCCGCACTGCCCGCGATGGACCCTGACACCGTCTGCCTGGCAGTGCTGACCTCGGTGTCCTTTCTGGCGTTGGCCTCGGTGCGCGGCTGGGTCAAAGGGTGGTCGCCGCCGTCCGTCCGGGTCGTCCGGCGGGGCTCCGGTGTGGCCAGGGCGCCTCCTCGGATCACGTCCTGCATACTTCGCATATAGGCCGAACTCCCCCTGGCGGGGCTCGCTCCGCCGTACCGGCGACAGTTCCAACACCACGGGAGTTCGATCAACCATGTTCCGTAGCACTATCGTCCGTCGTAGCATGCTCGCCGCCGTTTCCGGGGCAGCGCTCTTCACGCTCACCGCCTGTGGCGGGGGAGGCGAGAGCGGGGGCGGCCACGACATGTCCAGCATGGCCGGCGCGTCGCCGTCCAACTCGGCACCGGCTGCCACCACCGCGCCCGCGGCGGACTTCAACGACGCCGACGTCATGTTCGCGCAGATGATGATCCCGCACCACGAGCAGGCCGTCGAGATGTCCGAACTGGCCGAGACCCGCGCCTCCGACAAGGAGGTAAAGGAGCTCGCGGCCAAGATCAAGGCGGCGCAGGACCCCGAGATCCAGACCCTCAAGGGGTGGCTGGACAAGTGGGGCAAGCCCGCCTCCTCCCACGGCGGCATGGATCACGGCATGCCCGGCATGATGACCGAGGAGGACATGAAGAAGCTGGCCGACGCCAAGGGCAAGGCCTTCGACCGGATGTTCGCCGAGCTGATGATCGCCCACCACAACGGGGCGATCGACATGGCCCGCACCGAACTGCAGTCCGGGGCCAACGCCGAGGCCAAGGAGATGGCCAAGGCCATCGAGTCGTCCCAGCAGGCCGAGGTCGCCCAGATGCAGAAGCTCCTGGACCGGCTCTGACGGCGCCGTGAAGGCGGCCCCGCACGATCAGGGGCCGCCTTCATGCGTTCGCGGGCGGTCCTCGACGGGCCCTTCACGCGTTTCGCAGCGGTCCGCGAAGAGCCGCCGTTCGCGCTTTGTGGGTGGCTCCGCGAGGGGCCGTTCCCCGTGTCGGGCGGGCGCTCGGGGCCGCGCGGCGCTCCGCGAGGGCTGCGTCGCGGCGGGCTAAGCGGCCGTTCGCGTGTACACGGACACGCTGTAGAAGCGGCCGTCGTGCTCGCCGTCCACCTCGGAGACCGAGGCGAGCCCCGGGTGGGCGTCGAAGTACGTGTGCAGCAGGCGGGCCTGCGGGCGCGAATGCGTGAGCACGAGGTGGCCGCCCGGCTCCATGGCCCTGGCCAAGCGGTCCGCGACGGTCTCCGTCTGGCCCAGGTAATAGAGGACCTCGCCGCAGAAGACCAGGTCGAAGCGCCCGCCCGGGTCGTCGGCGAGCAGGTCGAAGCGGATGAAGCGCGCTGTCGAACCGGTACGCGCCGCCTCGGCGCGCGCCCGGCGCAGCGCACGGGTGGAGATGTCACCGCCGACGGTCTCGGCCTGCGGAAACGCCGCAGAGGCCAGGAGCGTGAAGGTGCCCTCGCTGCACCCGACGTCGAGAATGCGCCGGTAGCTGCCCTCAGGGACCTGTTCGAGGGTGGTCGTGTACTTGTGCCGCTCGTAGGGGTCGGCGCTCACCCCCCAGGGGTCGGCGCGTATGTGCCACAGGTCGAAGTAGTGGCGCAGCAGCCTGGCCTGGACCTTGGGGCCAGTTCTGGATATCGCTCCGAAAAGGAGCCGATGGACACGATTGGGTTGGGCTTCGTCTGCGGGCATGATTCTCCGGGCTCCGATGGGGCTCGGCGGTCGCGTGGGCGACACAGCCAGTGACGAAGCTCACCCTACCCAGGGGTGGGGCGATTCGCGTGGGACTACTCGGCGACCTGGCGTGCCGTACGCTCGCGCTCGCGGTCGGCGCGCTCGCGCCGCAGGATGGCCCGGACGCCGAGCAGGAAGGCGGTGGCCACCACGGCGGGCGGGAGGAGGGCGGCGACGATTTCGTACATGCGCGCAGTCTACGGCCAGGGCTCGGCGGTCGGAACTTCCGGTCCGGCCCCGGTGTACAGGGGGCATGAGAAGACTGCTGCTACTGGCCGCCGCCCTCGTCGTGGCGACGGGGCCGCCCGCGTCGGCGGCGACGGGCGAAGGGGCCGCGACCGCGAACCGGACCACGTCCGGCGGCTGGGCCGCGACCTACCTCGACCGGTTGCCCGAGCGCGTCAAGCCGGGGGTCGCGTACACCGTCGGGTTCTGGGTCCTCCAGCACGGGGTGCGGCCCGTGGGGGGCGAGATCCGCAAGACCGGACTTCGGCTGCGGGACACGCGGGGGCGGGTGCTGGCGTTCACCGGCACTCGGCTGCCCGAGGCCGGGCACTTCGCGGCGACGATCGTCGTGCCCGAGGGACGCTGGCGGGTCGAGGGGGCGCAGGGGTGGTTCCCCGTCCATGCGGTGGGGACGCTCACGGTGCCCGGCGCGCTGGTGCCCGTTCCTCGGACGGTCGTGGCGAAGGGGTACGGGGACAAGCCGTACTGGGGGGCCGCGCGGCCGCCGGGGTTCCCGGCCGACTTCCCGAAGGGGAGTGCGGCGGTGCGGATCCCCGACCCGGGACGGACGCTCGTATCCGATTCTGACGCCGGTGCCCCGGCCTCCGGGCAGGGCGCGGCCGTGGACGGGGCCTCGGCGGGCGCCGCGCCGTCGGCGTCCTCAGCGGCTGCTGCGCCTGCTCCAGGGGCATGGCGGTCGTGACGACCGGGAGCCACCGGTGTTGACCGGCTGCCACCCGGGCGGACCGAGGCGGTGGGGAATGGTCGCGGGACCGATCCTCGTTATACCCTGTGGGGGTATCAATCGAGGAGGAAGCATGCGACGCCTGACCGCACTGCAACCGGAGCAGGCCCAGGGAAAGTCCCGCGAGCTGCTGACCGACATCGTCGAACGCCGGGGCTCCGCCGGCGAGATGGTGGCCACCATGGCCCACTCGCCCGCCCTGCTTGAGGGCTACCTGAACCTGTCGCGGTCCATGAAGCGGATCAAGATCCCGCGCCCGCTGTCGGAGAAGATCTCGCTGGCCGTCCAGGAGTGGATCGGCTGCGGCATGTGCAAGGAGGCCCATGAGCACGCGGCGCTGACGGCCGGGCTCAGCGAGAACGACATCGCCCTCGCCCGCCAGGGCACCTCCACCGACGCCCGCGAGGCCGCCCTGATCGGCGTGGCCGTGCGGGTGCTCGCCGAGCCGTCCTCGCTCACCGACGAGGACGTCGCCGAGCTGCGTGAGCACGGCTGGAGCGATCGGGTGATCGCCGAGGTCGTCGGGCTGGTCTCGCTCAACCTGATGACCGGGGCCTTCAACCTGCTGGCCGGGATCGAGCCGAAAGCAGCGACTCCAGCGACCTGACCAGCACACCGCCCGCCTCGGCCCGGTCGAGGCGGGCGGCCTCCACCTCGACCGCGGCGCCGTGGAGCAACGCGAACACCGAGCTGACCTGCCACGACAACGGCAGGTCAGTACGGATGTCGCCCTCGTCCCTGCCTCGTTCCAGCAGCGCCTCCACCCGGCGCAGCGGCTCGGTGTGCCGCTCGCGCACCCGTTCGGCGCCGAGCGCCCGGTCGGCCGCCAGGAACAGGCGCGAATGCCCGTCGAGGACCTCCCAGGAGGAGGCCACCAGCCGCCACAGCGCCTGCGCCCCGGGCAGTCCGGCCAAGGCCGGGTCGTCGAGCACCTCGTCGGCCTCGGCGATCACCCGCGCCATCACCGCGTCGACCAGGGACTCGCGCGAGGGGAAGTGGCCGTAGAGCGTCACCCGGCCCACGCCCGCCGCCTTCGCGATCTCCGCGACGCTCGCCCCCGGGTCGCGGCTCAGCAGGCGGCGTCCCGCGTCGAGGATGGCGGCGATGTTGCGTTCGGCGTCGGCGCGGACCATGTCCGGAACTCTATCGGCGGGCCGTTCCGGGTGCCCGCGTACGGCCGGCTCCTTCACGCGCTGAACAGCGCCGCCGCCGGCTGTTCCGGGTGTCCGCGCGTACGGCCGGCTCCGCTGCCCGCCGAGCTGTCCCGGGTGCCCCACCGCGTACGGTCTCCCCGCGTCACAGAGATGGGGCTCCACGTCGGGCGGGAGGCGGCATCGGGCCACGTGGTACCCGGCGAACGGCTAGGAATGACCTTGAGGCGAAAGATCGGTGCCACGCCGGCGATCCGGGGTAGAGTTCAGCGATCTTTGACAACGTTGTCACGCCGGGCCAGGCACAACGACCCGACCAGTGGAGAAGAGTTGCGAACCCTGCACCAAGGCTGGACCCTAACCGGCTCTGAGTTCTCCGGCGTCCCCGCGGCGGTGCCCGGCAGCGTCCACACCGACCTGCTGGCGGCCGGGCTGATCGACGACCCCTACGTCGACGGCAACGAGGAGGGCCTGGGCTGGATCGGCCGCACTCCCTGGACCTACGAATGCGTGTTCACCTGGCAGGACACCGGGGACGAGCGGGCCGACCTGGTGTGCGAGGGGCTCGACACGGTCGCCACCGTGCTGGTCAACGGGGTGGAGGCGGGGCGTGCGGCCAACATGCACCGCACCTACCGGCTGCCCGTCAAGCACCTGCTGCGGGAGGGCGACAACACCCTCGCCGTCCGGTTCGACTCCGTCTACGACTACGCGGACGAGCGCAGGGCGGAGGCGGGCGCGCGGCCGGGCGCCTACGCCGAGCCGTACCAGTTCGTCAGGAAGATGGCCTGCAACTTCGGCTGGGACTGGGGGCCGACGCTCGTCACGGCGGGCATCTGGCGGCCGATCGGCCTCGACTCCTGGTCGGGGACGCGCCTGGCGGAGGTGCTGCCCACCGCGTCGGCCGACGGGCGGGTGAGCGTACGGGTGCGGGTCGAGCACGCGGACGCGCCCGCCGCCTGCGAGGTCACCGCCGAGGTGGCCGGGGTGCGCGCCGCCGTCGTCCTCGGCCCGGGGCAGCGCGAGGCCGTGCTGGAGCTGCGGGTTCCCGACGCGGCGCTGTGGTGGCCGCGCGGGTACGGCGAGCAGCCCCTGTACGAGCTGGCCGTGCGCACCGGCGAGCACGTCGTCCGCCGCCGCATCGGCTTTCGCGACGTCAGCCTCGACGGCGACGCCTTCCGCCTGTCCGTCAACGGCAGGCCCGTCTTCGCCAAGGGCTTCAACTGGATCCCCGACGACTGCTTCCCCGCCCGCGTCACACCCGGGCGGCTGCGTGAGCGCCTCGACCAGGCCACCGGCGCCGGGGCGAACCTGCTGCGCGTGTGGGGCGGCGGGGTGTACGAGGCGGACGCCTTCTACGACCTCGCCGACGAACTGGGACTGCTGGTCTGGCAGGACTTCCCGTTCGCCTGCGCCGCCTACCCCGAGGGCGAGCCGTTTCGCGCGGAGGTCGAGGCCGAGGCCCGCGACAACGTCGCCCGCCTGATGGGGCATCCGTCGCTCGCGCTGTGGTGCGGCGGCAACGAGAACCACGAGGGCTACTGGCACTGGGGCTGGCAGAACGAGCTCGACGGGCGCGACTGGGGGGCGGGCTACTACCACGAACTGCTGCCGGAGGTGCTGGCCGAGCTCGACCCGGGCAGGCCGTACTGGCCGGGCAGCCCGTACTCCGGCGCCGCCGACGTGGACCCGCGCCGGGCCGGACGGGGCACCGTCCACATCTGGACCGTCTGGAACACCCACGACTACACCCACTACGCCGCCTACACGCCGAGGTTCGTCGCCGAGTTCGGCTTTCAGGGGCCGCCCGCGTACGCGACCGTGCGCCGGGCTTCCTCGGACGAGCCGCTGACCGAGGACTCCCCGGCGCAGAAGGCGGCGGGCGGGCGCGACAAGCTGCGGCGCGGGCTGGGCGCGCACCTGCCGGTACCTGAGACGTTCGACGACTGGCACTACTACACGCAGCTCAACCAGGCCCGCGCGGTCGTGTTCGGGGTCGAGCGCTTCCGTTCGCTGATGCCGTACTGCGGTGGGGCCGTCGTGTGGCAGCTCAACGACTGCTGGCCGGTCACCTCGTGGTCGGCCGTGGACGGCGACGGCCGCAGGAAACCGCTCTGGTACGGCCTGCGCCGGGCCTTCGCCCCCCGGCTGCTGACCTTCCAGGGCCAGGAGGTCGTCGCGGTCAACGACACCGACCGGCCCTGGGTGGGGACGGTCGAGCTGACCCACGTCACGCTCGCCGGTGACGCGCTCGGCAAGGAGAGCGTCGCGGTGCGGGTCGAGCCGCGTTTCGTGGCCGGGGTGGAGACGGCGCTGCGGCCGGGCCCGGGGGAACTGGTGGTGGCCCGGCTGGGCGAGGAGCGGGCGCTGCGGTACGGGGCGGAGGACCCGCAGATGGGCTATCCGGTGGCCGACTTCCACGCCCACGCCGAGGCCGTGGCCGGGGGGTTCGAGGTGCGGGTGGCGGCGCGGACGATCGTGCGGGAGCTGGCGCTGTTCCCCGATCGGCTCGATCCGGCCGCCACCGTGGACGAGCAGTTGGTCACGCTGCTGCCGGGGGAGAGCACGACCTTCCGGGTGCGCAGCGAGCGGGCGCTCGACCCCGTCGCCCTGACGACCCACCCCGTCCTGAGGTGCGTGAACGAGCGGCGCTGAGCGGCGCCGCTCAGCGCTGCTTGAGGACCTGCTGGAGCAGGCGGCGCAGGGTGTCCTACGTCCCCGACGGCGCCGTACGGCTGAAGCCCCGCGCCTGGCTCCCGGAGACCACCGACCAGGTGTGGGCCGACCACCCCGAGTACCTCGACGAGGCGGGCGAACTCGTCGCCAGTGTCGGCGGCCTGCTCGTGGAGCAGGGTGAGCGCGCGCTGCTCATCGACGCCGGCTTCGGCCCCATGGCGTGGCCGTCCGAGCCGCAGAACCCGCACAGCGCCATCCACGGCGGCGACCTGCTGGACAACCTGGCCGTGCTCGGCCGCCGGCCGGAGGAGATCGAGGCGGTCGCCTTCACCCACCTGCACATCGACCACATCGGCTGGGCCTGGAATCCGGCTCCCGGTACGGCGGAGCCCGCCTTCACCCGTGCCGAGTACCTGGTGGCCGAGCCGGAGTGGACGGGGCGCGAGCTGTACCCGATGACCGAGGAGAACCGCGCCATCGTGGCCGTCCTCGAACCGAAGGTGCGCACCGTCGCCGATGGCGAGGAAGTCTTCCCGGGCGTCCACGTGCGGATCACCCAGGGGCACACGCACGGCCACGCCGTCTACACCGTGACCGGGGGAGGACGGCGGCTGATCGCCTTCGGCGACGCGCTCCACTCGCCGATCCAGGTGGCGCACCCCGAGTGGTCGGCGGCCTCGGACCACGATCCGGTCCACGCCGCGAACGTGCGCCGTGAGCTCGTCGCCGACCTCGCCGGGCCCGAGACGATCGGCTTCGGCATCCACTTCGCCGACGCGGTGTTCGGCCGTGTCCGCCAGAACGGCTCCGGGGCCGTCTGGGAGCCGCTGGACTGACTGAAGCCGTCTCAGCCCACGTCGAGCAACTGGGCCTCGGGCCGCCCCACGCCGGGGGCCGCGCCGAGCAGTGCCTCGGTGCGCGGGTGGGCGGGCCGGTCGAACACCTCGTGGACGTCGCCGGTCTCGACCACGCGTCCGGCGTGCATGACCGCGACGTGGTCGCCGACCTCGGCGGCGAGCGCGAGGTCGCGGGTGATGAGCAGTACGGCGGTGCCGAGTTCCCTGCGCAGCCGCCCGATGAGGTCGAGCACCTGCGCCTGGGCCGCCTCGCCGAGCGCGGTGGTGGGCTCGTCGGCGATCACCAGGTCCGGTTCGAGCGCGACGGCCATGGCGACGAGCACACGCTGCAGCATCTCGGCGGAGAACGCCGGCGGACGGTCGTCGGCGCGACGGCGGGCGGCCGGGACGCCGGCGAGGCCGAGCATCTCGATCGACCTGGCCCGCGCCTCGTCGCGGGAGACGCCGAGGTGCTCGCGGAACAGCGCGCCGAGTTGGTCGCCGACGCTGCGCGCCGGGTCGAGCACTGCCCGCGCGTCCTGGAAGACCATGCTCATCTGACTACCGCGCAGCGCCCGCCGCTCGCGCGGGGACATCGACAGCAGATCCCGTCCGCCGAAGCGGGCGGCGGCCGCGCTCACACGCGCGTCGGGCCGGTCGAGCAGGCCCATGATCGCCGCCGCCGTGACGGATTTCCCCGACCCGGGCGCGCCCAGCAGGGCGAGCGTCTGGCCGCGTTCGATCACGAGATCGACGCCGAGGACGACGGGAAGCTCGCGTCCCCAGGCGGTCAAGGCCGTGCGGCGCATGAACAAACTCGGCATCGCCGTCGACGTCTCCCACTCCGGCGACCGGACCTCCCTCGACACCGTCCGCCACTCCGGCAAGCCCGTCCTCATCACCCACGCGGGCGCCCGCTCCGTCTGGCCCACCCGCCGCATGAAACCGGACGAGGTCATCAGGGCCGTCGCCGAACGCGGCGGCGTCATCGGCCTGGAGGCCGCCCCCCACACCACCCTGTCGCCCGGCCACCCCCGCCACAGCCTGGAGTCGGTCATGGACCACTTCACCTACTGCGTCGACCTGGTCGGCATCGACCACGTCGCCTTCGGCCCCGACACCCTCTTCGGCGACCACGTCGGCCTCCACGACGTGTTCGCCGCGCAGTTGTCGATCGACGGGGCGCCGCACGAGAGGGTGCCCTACGTCGACGGGCTGGAGAACCCCGCCGAATGCTTCTGGAACATCATCGGATGGCTGGTCACCAGGGGATACTCGGACACTGAGATCGCCAAAGCGATCGGCGGCAACGTCATGCGCGTGCTGGAGGAGGTCTGGATCTGATGCGGTGCGGAGTCCTCCTGGCGGCGGGCGCGCTCGTTCTCATGACCGCGTGCGGCGCCGCGCCCACCACCTCGGGCGCGCCCGGCGTCGCGAAGCGCGGCGACCGGCTCACCATCGGCACCACGGCCGACGTGGCCAACCTCAACCCGCTCGTCGGCAACAGCCGTACGGACTCGTGGGTGACGAACCTCATGTACCCGCACCTCATGCAGATGGACGCGGCGGGCCGGCGCATCCCCTATCTGGCCACCGACTGGGCCTACGCGAAGGACGGCCGGTCGGCGACCGTCCGGCTGCGCGACGACC
Organism: Nonomuraea longicatena; assembly: GCF_039525605.1. Lineage (NCBI taxonomy): Bacteria > Bacillati > Actinomycetota > Actinomycetes > Streptosporangiales > Streptosporangiaceae > Nonomuraea > Nonomuraea longicatena. The sequence goes on from NZ_BAAAHQ010000001.1 coordinate 211,518, forward strand.
TGACCTGGTCGGACGGCAGGCCCGTCACCGCCGACGACGTGGTGTTCTCGGTGAACGCCGTGCGCAAGGAGCGCTTCGGCGTGGTCGCCGGGCTCGTCACCGCGCTGGACGAGGCCCGCGCGCTCTCGCCCACCTCGCTCTCCTTCACCTTCACCAGGCCCGACGGCACCTTCCTCGACAACGTCGGCTTCTGGCTGCCGATCGTGCCCAAGCACGTGTTCGAGAAGGCGCCGAGCGTGCAGCGCTTCGCCAACGACGCCGCGTGGGTGAGCGCCGGGCCGTACCGGCTGACCCGGGTCGAGCGCGGTCAGCGGTACGTCATGGAGCGCGTCGAGTCCTTCGGCCCCGGCCGCCCGGCCGTCAAGGAGGTCGTCTTCCGCGTCTACCCCGATGTGAACACGCAGGTGCTGGCGCTGCGCAACGGCGAGATCGACCTGATCGCCAACGCGCTGCCGCCCGCGACCGCCCTCGCGCTCAAGGGCGACCCGGAGATCTCCCTCGTCGAGGTGCCCTCGCTCGGCTGGGCACACCTGCAGTACAACACCCGGCGCGAGCCGCTGGACGACGTGAGGGTACGGCGGGCGCTGGCCCACGCCGTCGACTACCCGGCCATCAGGGAGATCGCGCTGAAGGGCCTGGCCAGCTCGGCCCGCTCCAGCGTGCTCACCCCCACCCAGCCCGACTACGCGGACCCGGGCGTCCACGAGTACGCCCACGACCCCGCCCGTGCCCGGGAACTCCTGCGCGAGGCCGGGGTGAGCGGGCTCAGCCTCGACCTGATCTACGACCACGCCGACCCGAAAATCGCCCGCTGGGCGCCCATGGTCAGGGACTCCGCCAGGAAGGCGGGCGTCACGATCACCTTGCGGGGGCTGGAACGCAACACCTACATGGACAGGACGCACCGCCGCGACTTCGACGTCTACGCGGGCTCCTGGGCGATCATGGACAATCCGCCCGCCAACCTGGCCCTCGCCTTCAGGACCGGCGGCTTCCTCAACTACGCCCAGGTCAGCGACCCCGCGCTGGACCGGCTGATCGACCAGGGCGGGCGCGCCCTCACCCGCGAACAGGCCAGGGCGCCCATCCGGCGGGCCGCGCGGATCATCCACGAGCAGGTCTACGACAACGTCCTGTACGTCGAGACCCTCACCGTCGCCCACTCCGCCCGGTGGACCGGCTTCAAGCCCATGCCCAGTGAGCTTCTGTCCATCGTCAACCCGCTGTCGCTGGCCGCGGTGAAACCGGTGAGCTGAGGGCATGCGGTTCATCGTCGTCCGGCTCCTGCGCGGTCTGCTCACCCTGTGGTTCGCGGTCACCGTGACCTTCTTCCTGGTCCGGCTGCTGCCCGGCGACCCCGTGCTCGCCGTCGCCGACCCCGGCATGACGGAGGAGCTGCGCGCGAAGCTGCTCGCCGACCTCGGCCTCGACCGGCCGCTCGGCGCGCAGTACGCCGACTACCTGAACCGGCTCCTGCACGGCGACCTGGGGGTGTCGTTCCGGCAGTCGGTGCCCGTCACCACCGTGCTCATGGAGCGGCTGCCGTGGACGCTGCTGCTCGCGGGCTCGGCGCTGCTGGTGACCGTCGGGCTCGGCGTCCCGCTCGGGGTGCTCGCCGCCACCCGCGCGCGGAGCCTCACCGACCGCGTGATCCAGGCGAGCGGTGTCACCGCGCAGTCGCTGTTCGTGCCGAGCGTCGGCATCTTCCTCCTCGTCGTCTTCGGCGCGAACCTCGGCTGGTTCCCCATCGGCGGCGCCGTGGACCTCGACGCCACCGGCCCGGCCGCCTGGCTCAGCGCGCTGCACCACCTGGTGCTGCCCTGCCTGACGCTGGCGCTCGTCCAGCTCGGCGGCTACGTGCTCACCATGCGGGCCACGCTCGTGGACGCCCTCGGCGCCGACTACGTCTCCCTCGCCAGGGCCAAGGGCGTGCGACCGCGCGCCGTCGTGTGGAGACACGCCCTGCGCAACGCGCTGCCGCCCACCGCGGCGCTGGCCGGGCTCCAACTCGGCACGCTCGTCGGCGGCGCCGTACTCACCGAGACGATCTACGCCTACCCCGGCGTCGGCCGCGCCGTCTACGAGGCCGTCGGCCGGCTCGACTTCCCGGTGCTCCAGGGCGCGTTCGTGCTGCTCGCCGCCACCGTCGTGGTCGCCGGGCTGCTCACCGACCTCGCCTGCGGCCTGCTCGACCCCCGGATGCGCGCCTCATGACCGCCCTCCTCGACGCCTCGCCGCGCCGGCGCACCTGGGACGCCTTCCGGCGCGATCCGCTCGGCATGGGCGGCGCCGCCGTCCTGCTCGCGCTCGCCGCCGTCGCCGCGCTCGCGCCGCTCATCGCCCCCTTCCCCGAGGGGTACGGCACGGACACCCTGCACCCGCCGTCCGCCGCGCAATGGTTCGGCACCGACGACGTCGGCCAGGACGTGTTCGCCCAGGTCGTCTGGGGCACCCGGGTGAGTGTGGCGGTCGGGCTCGGCGCCGCCGCGCTCGCCGTCGCGATCGGCGCGCTCGTCGGCCTGTGCGCCGCCTACGTCCGCCGCCTCGACGCCCCGCTCGGCCTCGCCGTGGACCTGTGCCTGTCGCTGCCCGTGCTGCCGCTGATGATCCTGGTGGCCGCCCTGGCCGGGCCGAGCGTCCGCACCCTGGCCGTGGTCATCGCGGCCTTCAGCTGGCCGGAGGCGGCCCGGGTGGTCCGCGCGCGGGCGCGCTCGATCGTGCCGCTGCCGTTCGTCTCCGCCGCCCGGACGGTCGGCGGCTCGCCGCTGTGGATCGTGCGCAGGCACCTGCTGCCCGGCGTCGCGCCCGTGGTGCTCACCACCGCCGTGCTCACCACGTCGCGGGCGGTGCTGGCCGAGGCAGGGCTGTCCTTCCTCGGGCTCGGTGACCCGGCGAACTGGTCGTGGGGGACGATCCTGCACCGGGCCCAGCAGTCCGGCGCGCTGGCGTCGGCCTGGTGGACCACCCTGTTCCCCTCGGTCGCGATCCTCCTGCTGGTACTGTCCACGACGCTGCTGGCGGCGGCCTACACCGACGCCCGCGACCATCGGGACCTCCCGTGAACCGCCTGACCGGAAGGAGACCCGTGCTCGCCGAGCACCCGGCCGCCGTGGACCACGAGGCGGTGGACGCGCGATGATGCCCGCGATGAACGACCTCGACGACCTGGACCGCAGGATCCTCGCGCTCCTCCACGTGAACGGCAGGGCGAGCTGGACCGACATCGCCCAGGCCGTCGGCACCTCCACCACCACGGTGGCCCGGCGGGCGCAGCAACTGTTCGCCGCCGGCGCGGTGCGGGTGTCCGTCGCGCCGCACCCCGAGCATGACGGGCCCGCCCACATGTTCCTGGTGCGGGTGAGCTGTGCGCCGGGCAGCCAGTTGCGGGTGGCGGGGCTGCTGGCGCGCAACCCGGAGATCAGGTTCGTGGCCGTGGTCACCGGCACGCACGACATCGTCTTCGAGCTCGTCACGCCCAAGCACCGCGATCTGTACACGGCGCTGGTCGACTACGTCCACGGCATCCCCGGCACCCTCAGCAGCTGTGCCGACCTGGTCCTGCACACCTACAAGGTGTCCTACGACTGGAGCACGCGGCTGCTGGACGAGATCGACGCGCCCGCCGTCCCCGCGCCGCGGCCGCACCGCTGCGAGCCGGACCACCTCGACGAGGTGGACCGCAGGATCCTCGCGGCCACCGCCGAGGACGGCAGGGCCAGCTCGCAGTCCGTGGCCGAACGGCTCGCGGTCAGCGAGAGCACGGTGCGCCGCCGCCTGGACGCCATGCTCGACCGGGGCTGCGCCAGTGTGGTCACCTTCATCCCCGCCGCCGCGCTGGGCTTCGAGGCGGAGGTGCTGCTCTGGCTGACGGTGGAGCCCGCCATGCTCGACAGCGTCGCCGAGCGGCTCAGCGCCGAGCGCGGCGTGCGCTTCATCGCCGCGATGCTGGGGCAGGCGTCGCTCATGTGCGAGGTGATCATGCCGACGACCGACGACCTCTACCGGTTCACCTCGCGCACCCTCGCCGCCGTGCCCGGGATCTCGTCCTGGACGGCCAACGTGCAGGTGCTGCCGGTCAAACGGGGCTACCTGATGTGGCCGTGGGCGCAGGCCAGGATCGACGCGGTGCTCACGCCTCCGCCTTCCTGACCCGGCGGAGCTGGGCGATGGGCACGATCACCAGCACCGCCACGCTCCACCAGAACAGCAGGTCGAGGCCGAGCCCCGTCCAGTCGACCCGGGTGGACAGCATCGCCGGGTTGGCCCGCGCGGCCTCGACCACGGCCCAGTCCTCCGACTCGATGTGGCCCCGCCGCCAGCTCCACGGGAAGCCGAGGCCGTGCGAGTAGCCGAACGCGCCGCCCACGCTGCCCCGCGTGACGAACAGGCTCAGCAGGAGCCCGGCCCCGGCGCCCGCCGCCGTGGCCAGCCAGGTGATCCAGCCGATGCGGCGGCCGACGATGGCCAGCCACACCACCAGGGCGCCGCCGAGCAGCAGCGCCGTGCCGAAGGCGATGTAGTGGCTCATCAGGCCGGAGGCCAGCAGGGCCAGGAAGCCGAGGGCGGCGGAGAGGCCGCCGACGACCCCCTGGATCACCGGGCGGCCGGCGGGGACGGCGGGCGGTTGGATGTCGGCCATGGGAGGGATCATGGCAACGATCCGGGCCGGGTGGAAGTCGTCAGCCGGCGATGTCGATGGCGGTGCCGTACAGGCGGGTGACCTTCAGGCGGACGACGACGCGGCGCTCGGCCACCTGCTGCTCCAGGAACGCGGTCGGGTCCTCGGGCCGCGCGGCGGCGGGCAGCATCGACAGCAGCTCGCGGCCGACGGCGTCGCCGGGGGCGGTCGTGGGCGCGGAGACCTCGGCCTCGCCCTCGGCGACGGCGAACGACCACAGGTCGCCGCCCTGCACGTGGAGGGCGGCGCGGGGGTCGCGCCGCAACTGCTTGACCTTGACCCGGTCCTCCGTGGTGGAGAGACGGACGACGCGGGCACCGGGATCCCAGTGGTAGAGCATCGTGGTCAGGTGGGGGTGCCCGCTGCGCTTGTTGGTGGCGAGGGTGCCCGCCTGTTGTCCGCTCAGCAGCGCGGACAGGGCCTCGTCGGACAGAGCGCGAGGCTCGGGACCTTTTGTCATGAGATTCCCCTGATAATGATCTCTACTGCGGCGTCGAAGGAGTCCTCCGCCGCGTTCTGGGCAATGTGGCCGAGGGTCTCGACCAGCAGGATTCCGGTGACGAATCCGTACAGGATGCCCGTCATCCTTTCATGCTCGCTCTCGGCCACTCCCGCCATGGGCAGGATCCGGAAGAGGATGTCCCACAGCGGCCCCCGCCGGTCCTCGATGATCTCCGGGTGGTTCAGGATGTATCGCCATAGAGCGGGATATCTCCTGACGAGCGTGCGGTAGGCGTGGGCGAGCGCGCGGACCTGGTCCTGCCACGGCAGGTCGGCGGCGGGCAGGTCGAGGTCGGCGAGGTTGGCGACGCAGACCTCTTTGATCAGCGCGGTCTTGTTCGCGACGTGGTGGTAGAGCGACATGGGGTTCACGTCGAGCTCGGCCGCGAGCTTGCGCATCGACAGGGCCTCGACGCCCCCGGCCTGGATCATGCGCAGCGTCGCCGACCTGATCTCCTCGATCGTCAACGGGGTCCCTCTGCGCGCACTCACTGCCATACGCTGTATGGTAGCGTCCGCCATACGGTGTATGTCTGAGTTTCGGAGGCGAGTATGAAGAAGATTCCGACTCCGCCGGGCCTGCCTTTCCTGGGCAACACGCTGCAGGTCGCCGGCGACACCCCCGCACTGGCCTTCGACGAACTGGCCGCCAGGTACGACGAGGGCCTGTTCCAACTGGAGCTGCCCGGCCGTACGGTCGTCTTCGCCTATGACCCCGACCTGGTCACCGAGTTGTGCGACGAGACCCGCTTCACCAAGCGCATCGGCCCGCCGCTGTCGATCGTGCGCGACTTCGCCGGCGACGGGCTGTTCACCGCCGAAGGGGACGAGCCCGTGTGGGGCCACGCCCACCGCATCCTGATGCCCGCCTTCAGCCAGCGCTCGATGAAGGCGTACTACCCGCAGATGCTGGAGATCGGCGAGCAGCTCACCGCCTCGTGGAGCGCCCGCCAGGGCCAGGACCTGCCCGTGTCCGACGACATGACCAGGCTCACCCTCGACGTCATCTCCCTCACCGGGTTCGGCTACCGCTTCGACTCCTTCGCCTCGCCCGAACTGCACCCCTTCCTCCAGGCGATGGGCGGCGCCCTCACCGAGGCCATGCACCGCAACACGCGGCCGTCGTTCCTCACCCGCCTGCGGCAGGGCGGCGAGGCCGCCTACCGCCGCGACATCGAGGTCATGCGCGGCCTCGTCGACGACGTCATCAGGCGGCGCCGGGCCGGGGGCGGCCAGGGCGCCAAGGACCTGCTCGGGCTCATGCTGGAGGCCGCCGACCCGAAGACCGGCGCCCGGCTGAGCGACGAGAACATCCGCGACCAGGTGCTCACCTTCCTCATCGCCGGCCACGAGACCACCAGCGGGCTGCTGTCGTTCGCGCTGTACAACCTGCTGCGCGAACCCCACGTGCTGGCCATGGCCTACGACGAGGTCGACCGCCTGCTGCCCGGCGACGAGCCGCCCTCGTACGAGGCCGTCATGAAACTCGATGTGATCCCCCGGATCCTGGAGGAGACGCTGCGGGTCTGGTCGCCGATCCCGGCCTTCGCCGTGACCCCGCGCGCCGACGAGAACCTCGGCGGTTACCACGTGCCAGCCGGGCGCCCCGTCGTCGTCCTGCTGCCCACGCTGCACAAGCACCCCAAAGCATGGGAACGGCCCGACGAGTTCGACATCGACCGCTGGCTGCCCGAGCGCAAGGCCGGGCACCACCCCGGCGGCTACAAGCCGTTCGGCAACGGCGAGCGCGCCTGCATCGGGCGCCAGTTCGCGCTCACCGAGGCGCGGCTGGTGCTGGCGATGATCCTGCGCCGCTTCGCGATCTCCGACCCGGCCGTCTACCGGATGAAGATCAAGCAGACGCTCACCCTCAAACCGGACGAGTTCACGATCAGGGTCCGCGAACGCCGCGCCCACGAGCGCACCGCTCCCGCCGTCCCCGCCGAGGAGCAGGTCGAACGGCAGGACGTCGCCGTCACCGGCGTGCCGCTCACCGTGGCCTACGGCTCCAACCTCGGCACCTGCCAGGATCTCGCCGAACGCCTCGCCGAGCGGGCCGGGCGCTCCGGCTTCGCCACCACCCTCACCACGCTCGACGAACTGCGCCCGCCCGGGTCCGGGCTGCTCGTGGTCGTCGCCTCCTCCTACAACGGCAAGGCGCCGGACAACGCCCAGCGCTTCGACGCGCTGGAGAGCCTGCCCGCCCTGTCAGGGGTACGGCTCGCGGTGCTCGGCTGCGGCAACACCCAGTGGCCCACCTACCAGGACTTCCCGCGCCGCGCCCACGACAAGCTGGTGGCGGCCGGTGCCGTACCGCTGGTGGAGCGGGGGGAGGCCGACGCCGACGGCGACTTCGACGGCGACGTGTCCGCCTGGACGGCCCGGCTGTGGGCGGCCATCGGCGCGGAGTACAGCGCCGGTGCCGACACCGGGCCCCGCTACGAGCTCGACGTCCTCACCGAGCAGCAGGTACGGCCCGCCGTCGTGTCGGCCAGGGCGGTACCGCTGACGGTGGTCACCACCGAGGAACTGACCGGCGACCCCGAGGGCCTGTGGGACTTCTCCGCCGAACGACCCCGCCCCGGCGTGCGCTCGGTCGTCGCCGAACTGCCCGCAGGGCAGTCCTACGAGCCCGGCGACCACCTCGCCGTCTTCGCCAAGAACGACCCCGGCCTGGTCGAATGGGCGCTGCGCACCCTGCGGGTGCCGGGGGAGCAGGTCGTACGGCTGCGCACCCAGGGCCCCACCCACCTGCCCGTCGACACGCCGGTGACGGCCGCGTTGCTGCTCACCGACTTCGCCGAGCTGCAGGAGGTCGCCACCCGCGCCGACCTCGACACGCTGGCCGCCCACACCTCCTGCCCGTGGACCACGGCCCGGCTCGCCGAACTGGCGGCAGCCCATGCCGAGGAGGTGCGGGCCAGGCGGCTGTCGGTCCTCACGCTGCTGGAGCGTTTCCCCGCGATCGAGCTGCCGCTGGCGGTGTTCCTGGACCTGGCCGGGCCGATCCGGCCCCGCTACTACTCGATCTCCTCCTCGCCGCTGGCCGACCCCGGCCGCGTACGGATCACCGTCGGCCTCGTCGAGGGCCCCGCCCTCTCGGGCACCGGCGCCTACCGGGGCATGTGCTCGGCCTACCTCGCGGGGCTGACCGAGGGGGAGACCTTCTACGGATACGTCCGGGTACCCGCCCCGGCCTTCCGGCTGCCCGCGGACCCGGGCACCCCGCTCGTCCTGATCGGCCCCGGCACCGGGTTCGCGCCGCTGCGCGGCTTCCTGGAGCACCGGGAGCTCACCGGGGGCGGTGGCCGGGCCGAGGTGTTCACCGGCTGCCGCCATCCCGGCCACGACTTCCTGTACCGCGAGGAGGTGGAGAAGTGGACGCAGGCGCCGGGGACGCGCCTGCACGCCGCCTACTCGGCCGTGCCCGGCCATCCGTACCGGTTCGTCCAGGACGCGGTCGCGGCGCGGGCCGAGGCGGTGTGGGAGATCCTCCAGGAGGGCGGGCACGTGTACGTGTGCGGCGACGGGCTGCGCATGGCGCCCGCCGTACGGCAGGCCCTGCTGGACATCCACCGCGACAGGACCGGTGCCGGCGACGGCGCGGCGTGGCTGGCGGAGCTGGAGGAGAAGGGGCGCTACCAGCAGGACGTGTTCGCCTGAGAACGGCTCGCCCTCACCAGCTCTCGCCGTCGAGGGTGTCGCGGGCGAGGGCCGTCAGCGCCACCCGGTCGACCCCGGCGAGGGCCAGTGCGCGCGGGACGGTGCCGACCTCGGCCTCCAGGACGCCGAGCAGGATGTGGGCGGGCCGCAGGTCCTTCTTGCCCGCCGAGGCGGCGAAGCCGCGTTCGAACGCGAGCCTGGCCGAGGCGGAGAGCTTGGGCGTGCGGGTGCCTCGGGTGGAGGTGAGGTCGTAGTGCGCGGGCTCGACGCCGATCTTGCTCAGGGTGTCCTCGAACTCGCGGTCGAGGGCGTCCCTGACCGCCCGCCGGTCGAGGCCCTCGCGGGTCAGGGTCCGGTGGGCGGCGGTGCCCTCGTGGGCGGCGAGGGCCAGCAGCAGGTGGTGGGCCTCCACCGCCGCCGACCCGTCGTCCAGTGCCTCGGACTCGGCCCTCTGCGTGATCGCGTTGAGGTAGTGGTCGATGGCGCTCACGTGTCGTCTCCTCGGGTGGGGCCGGCGCTTCACCGGCACCCGAGCAACTCTAGTTGACTAAGCTCGTCAACGCCAGTTGCTCGGGGCGGGATTCCCGGCCCGCCGGGGTTGATCGAGATTGTGGTTCGTGACACATTGCGGATGTTTTTCGTCAAATGTCACGGAGGACACGCGTGCCCCAATTATCACGAGGACTTGCCGCGATCTCACTGGCCGTACTGGTCGCCGTACCCGCCCAGGCCGCCTCGGCCGAGCCCGGCGTCCGCATCTCCGACGGCCGCACCCAGCCCGTCTTCTCCTACGCCGACGCCATCCGCGAGCACGTGTACGTCGAGGCCCCCCTCGACAGCGACGGCGACGGACGGCTGGACCGGGTCCGGGTGGACATCATCAGGCCCAGGCAGTCGGGCCCCCGGCTGAAGGTGCCGGTGATCATCGACGAGAGCCCGTACTACGACAACTCGGGCCGGGGCAACGAGGGCGAACGCAAGATCTACGACGCCCAGGGCAACGTGGCCAGGTTCCCCCTCTTCTACGACAACTACTTCGTGCCGCGCGGCTACGCCGTACTCAACGTCGACATGCTCGGCACCACCCGCTCGGACGGCTGCCCCGACCTCGGCGGCCGGGCCGACGTGCTCGGCGGCAAGGCCGTCATCGACTGGCTGAACGGCCGCGCCAAGGCGTTCGGGGCCGACGGCGCCCCCGCCGTCGCCGACTGGACCACCGGCGCCTCCGCCATGATCGGCAAGTCGTACGACGGCACCCTGGCCAACGCCGTCGCCGCCACCGGCGTCGACGGGCTGAAGACGATCGTCCCCATCTCGGCGATCAGCTCCTGGTACAAGTACCAGCGCTCCAACGGCGTCGTCTACCACTACGACTACGCCTCCACGCTGTCGAACTACGTGGACACCGACCCAGAGGCCAAGTGCCAGGCCGTACGCGACCGGATGGACGCGGAGGACGGCGACGCCACCGGCGACTACAACCGCTTCTGGGCCGAGCGCGACTCCATCGAGGGGCTGCTCGGCGACGTCTCCAAGGTCAAGGCCAGCGTCTTCGTCGCCCACACCAGCAACGACCTCAACGTGAAGCCGGACAACTTCTCCGTCTGGTGGGGCAAGCTGGCCGAGCGCGGCGTCCCGCGCAAGATCTGGGTCGGCCACTACCAGCACGTGGACCCCTTCGACTTCGAGGGCCGCAGGGAACTGTGGGTGGACACGCTCCACCGCTGGTTCGACCACTGGCTGTACGGCGTGCGCAACGGCATCATGTCCGAGCCCCGCGCCGACGTGCAGCTCTCACCCCACCAGTGGGTCACCGAGCGCGACTGGCCGGCGCCGGGCGCCGAGGAACTGTCCCTGCGCCCGCACGCCGACGGCACGCTGAGCCTGCGGCCCGAGCGCCGGGGCGCCAAGTCCGTCTTCACCGACCTGCGGCTGTCGGAGGAGCGGATGGTCGCGGACGTCGGCACCGCCCAGCCGGGCCGCGTCGCCTTCACCACCGGCGAACTACAGGGCGACCTGCGCCTGTCCGGCACCCCGACCGTGGACCTGCGGGTCGCGCTGGACAAGCCCACCTCCAACCTGACCGCCCTGCTCGTCGACTTCGGCGAGGAGACGCGCGTCGACTGGCGGCGCGGCCTCGGCATCACCACGCTCGCCGAGGAGAGCTGCCACGGTGAGAGCACCGCGCAGGACGACGCCTGCTACCGCAAGACCGTCACCAACGTCGCCACCCGCCCGCTGGAGATCGTGGCGCGCGGCTGGATCGACGCGCAGAACCGGAACTCGCTGAGCGCGCCAGAACCGCTGAAGCCCGGGAAGCCCGCCCGGGTCACGTGGGACACCCTGCCGCACGACTACACCTTCAGGAAGGGCCACCGCATCGGCCTGGTGCTCGCGGGCACCGACTCCGACTACAGCGAGGAGAGCGGCACCGGTGCCAGGGTGAGCGTGGACCTTTCCGGAAGCCGGATCGTCGTGCCGTTCGTGGCCGGCACCCCGCTGGCCGAGGCGCCGAAGGACACGCGCGCCTTCCGCGGACCCGAACTGCTCGACCTGCCCGAGCCGGAGAACGCCTTCTACTAGGAGCGCCACGACCGTGCCCCCTGCCCCCTCGCCCCTTGCCCCGGCAGGGGGGCACGGTCCCCTGTCCCCCCAGCCCTGGAGAGCGTCATGTCCCATCCGTACGACTCCGGCCGCGACCGCGCCGGGGAACCCGCACGACGCCAGCCGCCGCCGCCCGATCGAGACATCTGGGTGGACCGGCCGCGCACCGAGTGGCCGGACGACCCGCCGGACACCGGCGGGCGGCGGCGCCTGGTGGCGCTGGTGGCCGCGGCGGCGGCGGTGCTGGTCGGGGTGGGGGCGGTGCTGGGGCTCACCCGGGGGGAGGAGGCGACGCCCGTCACCCCCGTCGCGGCCGCCGCTACGCCGGCCCCGAGTACGCTCACGGAACTGCCCGGCCAGGCGGTGGTGATCACCCCGAGACCACAGACGCCCACGCCGAGCCGTACGAGGAAGACCGCCGACCCGCCCCGGGCCGCCGACCGGCCCGTGCGGCCGGTTCGTGCCACCCCCGTGCGCACGCGCGCCCCGAGTCCTGAACCCAACCGGCGCCAGAGCGGGCAGCCCACCAGACGAGCCACCGCACAACCCACCAAGAAACCGACGAAAAGCTCGACGAGGCAGCCGACGCGGCAACCGTCGAAACAGCCGACCGCGCGGGTGCCGAAAGCGCCCACGACGCAGCCCGACCGGCCCACGAGAGCGCCGGAGCCTCAGCCGGAACCGACCAGGCAGCCGCCGCCACCGGAGGAGCCGCCCGGCGGCAGGCCCCCGTCCACCTGCGACAACTGGGTGGACTGCAATGACCTGCCACCGGGCTCGTGACCTCACGACAGCACGAAGACCTCGCTCACGCCCTTGCCGAGCGCCCTCAGGTCCTCACGCACACCCACCTCGGGGTCGGCCGGGTCGAACACCACAGACAGCCGGTTGCGCAGGCCCTTGTCGGTCAGCGCCCGCCACACCTCGTTCTCGGCCAGCCCGGCGTCCAGCAGCCGCCGGTGCTCCTGCTCGTAGGCGATCCGGTGGCCCCACAGGGTCACCGTCTGGGCACCGTACCGGATGGCGTTGCCGACCCTGGCGTCCACCTCGGACCCGGCCCGCTCCCTGTCCCACGGGGAGGTCTCGCCCGAGTGGGTCAGGCCGTACTCGCGCGAGCCGATCTGCGCCAGCGTGTCCCAGCCGAGCGCCTTCACGTTCATCCACTGCGCCTGTGCGGCCTTGGCGGGGGTGATCCCGTGCTCGCCGTACGACTTGCCGAACAGGCCGGAGGCGACGTACACGCGGTCGACGCCGCTGCTCTTGACGTAGTCGTCCACCCGCGAGCGCGTGACCAGCGGGTAGCGGGCGCGCAGGTCGCGCACGCACGCCTCGGCCGAGCCGCAGCCGAGTTCGGGCACCACGACGCCGATGGCCAGCCGCTTGCCCGGCAGCCTGCCGCGCAGGTAGGCGGTCGCCTCTGACACGAACCGCTTGACCTGCGTCGCGCCGGTGAAGTCGCGGAAGCCCAGGTAGTCGGCGAACTTCACGCCGACGACGCCGTCACCCGCCGCCTGGCCGGCCAGCCGGTCGAGCGCCGCGCGGAACTGCGCCTCGCCCGCCCTGAAGTCGTCGGCGAGGTCCGTCTCCACCCAGGTCCGCAGTCCGGCGGAGCGGGCCGCGCCCAGCGCCTCGGCGAGCCGACCGGTCGCGGGCGCGGGCCGGTCCGAGGGCTGGTCCGAGGGCTGGGCGGACGGCTTGGGCTGCGGCCGGTCGCCGGGGGACTCGTCCGAGGGCGGCGGTCCGGCGGACGGGGCCGCCCCGCCGCTCGGCGGCGTGGTGCGGACCTGCTTCTCGCCGTTCACGTGCCGCTCGTAGGTGGTCTTGCCCGTCGTCCCGTCCTGGCACCTGTACCAGCCGTCCGGCCGCTCCTCGCAGAGCGTCTGCCCGCCCCGGCAATTGCCGTCCCTGCTGAGGTCGCTCTTCTGGTTGCACCGCACGTACGTCTGCGGCAGCGGGCGCGCGGCCTCCATGTTGGCGCCGTCGTTGGCGCCCCAGAACGAGGCGACGGCGGCCGCGTCCTGCGGCGGGGTCATCCACTCGCACACCACGTACGACGGGGTTCCCTTGGGCAGCATGTCCGCGCACGAGTCGCCCCGCGAGACCGGTAACGGCGTCTCGCGGGTCGTCGCCGTGCGCTTGCCGGGGCCTTCGCCCTCGACCGTCACGGGGTCGGCGAAGGCCAGGAAGGGCATGAAGAACACCAGCGCGACGACGATTCCCGCGACGGCGAACCTCCGCTCGCGTGGTGTGATGCCGGTGAAGAAGTCTTTCATCTACGGTCGTCCTTCTGGTCCGGGGACACGGGCCGGTCAGCCCGAGCTGTTCGGGCCGCAGTTGCTCCAATAGCCGCCGCCGTTCATGTCGGGCACGTAGGTGCCCTTGTCTCTGGCGACCGTCCACGACACGCTCATCGTGAGCGTGCCGCCGCCCGTCGCGGTGCCCTCGGTGGTGGTGCCGTTGCCCGTGGTGGTGCCCGACCAGGAGACGGAGATCGTGCCCGACTCCGTGCTGTCGGGCCCCGGGCAGCCGGGGCGGCTCGTGGGGGCGCTGACGCTGTAGGAGCTGCCTGAGACGGAGATGCCGTTGGAGCCGGAGGCCGAGGTGATCTGGCAGGAGCCGGTGCAGTCCAGCGAGAGCGAGCCGGAGCGGCCCGAGCCCAGGCTGGCCGACGACGACGAGAGCCGCGCGGTCGGCGGCGGCGGCTTGGGCAGCGGGGGCGGCTTGGCGAGCGCCTGCTGCCGCTCCCGCGTCGGCTCCGCGGTCGGCGTCCTCTGCTGCGCGCGTTCCGGTGTCCGCGTGGGCTCCCGGGTGGCCGGGGCCTTGTTGGGAGCCTTGGTGGGAGCTTTGGTGGGGGCCTTGGCCGGCCCCTTCGCCGGGTCTTTGACAGGAGCCTTCGTCGGGTCTTTGGCGGGGTCTTTCGCAGAGTCTTTCGTAGGGGCCTTCGTGGGGGAGCGGAGCGGGTCGTCCGGGCGTTCGGCGCGCACGGGCGCGGTGGTGGGCGGCCGGGCTCTGTCGCGCGGATCCTCCGGGCGCCGCGCGCTCGGCGGGGGCTGCTCCGGTACGGTCGCCCCCGGCGGCACCTCGATCACCGACTCCGTGGGCACGGGCAGCGGCTGCGGGATGGCGGCGCCCGCCACCCGCGCGGGCTGCACCTGCGTGTGCATGCCCGTCCACGCCAGCCCGGCGACCAGCACCCCGGCGCCCACCAGAACGCCGACCCTGGCCACCGACCTCACCGACAGTCGCGCCTCGGGGTTCGACTCGTCCGGCCGGTTGCGCCAGAACTCCTCCCACTGGCCGCCGTGCCGCTCCCAGGAGCGGAACTCGCCCGCCTTGCCACCCTTCCGCCCGGACCGTGGCGCCTTCCGCGACCCCCCGCCTCCCGGCTCCCCATCTCCTGGTGCGCCACCGTGAGGTGCCCGACCGTGAGGCGTCCCGCCCCCTGGTGTGCCACCACGAGGCGGCCCGCCTCCCGACGCATCACCGTGAGGTGTCCCGTCCGGAGGTGTCCCGGCTTGCGATGTCGCGTCTTTCCGCGCCGCGGGGGAGTGGCGCTCGTCGTCACGGCGGGCGGGCGCGGGTGTGTAGAGCGGCAGGGCGCGTGGAACGGAAGGAGGGTCCTGGCCGGAGGCAGCCGCGCCCGCCTCCGGCCAGGACCCGGCCCCGGCCGCCGTGCCAACCGGGTGCACGGCATCGACCGGGGACGCTGGTGAACCGCCGGATACACCGGACCCAAAAGCCGGGGAGGCCGACGGCCCAAAACGCGAACTCGGCCGCCCCGGCCCGGAATCCCCGGAGCCGGATCCGATATCCCGCGACGCGGAAGTCGTGTATACCCGATCCCTTGACTTCGCCGTATTCGCCGGGTCAAGTCCTGACAGCGCCGCCATCGGCGCCGTGATCGTCGCGTCCGCCAGAGAACGCGCCTGAACCGGAAAGCCGTCGGCCCGCCACGCCAGCGGGGCCCGCCGGTCCGGCAGCCAGTCGGCCAGCGCCCCCGGCACCCCCACCATCCGGTGCCCGGACAGCAGCGCCTCGGCCGGCAGCGTCGCGGGCACCGCCTGGCAGGCGGCGCACGCGTCCAGGTGCCCGCCGATCCGGGTGCGCCCCTGCCTGGACGGCCCGCCCAGCCAGCGGCCCAGCAGCTCCGCCATGACCGCGCACCCGCCGGGCGCGCCCGCCGCCGACACGGCGGCGAACCAGCGCTCCAGCCGGGCCGCCCCCTCGGCGAGGACGGCCTCCACCTCGACGGCCCCCGCATCGAAGATCAGCGCGATGTCCACGTGGCCGAGCCGGTGCCGCAGCGACAGGTCGAGCAGTTCGCGGTGCTGGGACTCCAGCGTGGCGAGGGCGGGCGCCAGCATGTCGCCCATGGGTCCGGGCCGGTGCCAGGACCCGGTGCTCGCCGGGTGGTCGAGGGCGGTGGCGGAGCGGTGCACCCGGGCCAGGGCGTACAGCCAGGCCGTACGCCGTGAGCCGTCCTTCAGCCGCGCCCGGTCGAGATGGGCGGCCAGCAGCGCACCGGCGGCCGCGCGCGCGGCCAGCTCGGGCGACAGCTCCGTGTGGCAGTAGTCGAACAGTACGGTGCCGTACTCCTCCGACAGGACCGACACGGCCGACCTGGTCTCGTCATCGAGCATGGGTCTTCTCCTTGTCGGCGGCGGTCCCCGGCTGGGTGCCCAGCAGCGTGTCGATCGTGACCACGAGGTCTCCGGCCGAGGCGAGGATCGCGTGCAGGAGCGGCTGCGGCTGCTGCGGAGGGTCGGGGACGGGCGCCGCCAGCGGCATCGCGGTCACGACCGTCGCCGCCGGGCGCCGCTTGGGCGGCGGTGCGATGAACAGGGCGAGCACCCCGGCGACCACCACGCCCGCGACCATGAACGCGAACGTGGATGCGTGACCGGGCACCGGCCCGCCCAGCGGCGGATGCTGGATGAGCAGGATGCCGGTGGCCACGCCGACCGCGCCGCCGATCTGGCGGGCGGTCATGCTGGCTCCGACGGCCGAGGCGTACCTCTCGGTGCCCGCGCTGAGGGCCGCGGCGGCGGAGGCGCCGGTGCTGATCGCGCCCAGCCCGAGCCCCATGATCGTGCAGGCGGCGAACCACAGCTCCAGGTACGGCTCGGCCCGCAGCCCCGAGTGCAGGATCCACACGGCGGAGGCGGCCACGACCAGCACTCCCAGATAGATGACCGGCCGGGCGCCCCTGCGGCGGACGATCGGCCCGGCGACCAGGCTGGAGACGAGCACGCCGACCGACAGCGGCGCCAGCGCGAGGCCGACCAGCGGCATCGGCAGGCCCCATTGCCGCAGCAGGAACGGCGCGGTGGCGAGCAGGCTGAGAGAGACGACCCCGTACATGAGCGCGATCAGGCCGGCCAGCGCGAAGCTCGGCCGCCGCCACAGCCCGAGGTCGACGGCGGGCACCGGGTGCCGTACGGACCTCGACACGCTCAGCACCAGCAGGAACAGCGCGAAGGCGGCCAGGCCGAGCAGCGCGGGCGAGGTCCAGCCCCACTGCTGGCCCTTGGTGAGCGCGAGCACCAGCCCGGCCAGGCCGCCGAGCAACGCGAGCGTACCCACGGGATCGGGGGAGCGGCGCTCCCCCGGCAGCCGCCGGGTGCGGGGGTCGGCGGGGGCGCTCAGCGCGACCAGCACCAGCACCGCGCCGCCGACGGCGGCGGGTGCGAACGGCAGCCGCCAGCCCCACGCCTCGGCGAGGAAGCCGCCGCCGCCGTGCAGCAGGATGCCGCCGAGGCCGGAGGCGGCCGACCAGGCGCCGATCGCGGGCGCGCGGCGTTCGGCCGGCAGGTGGGCCAGCAGCAGTGCCAGCGACGCGGGCACCATCGCGCCCGCGCCCGCTCCCTGCACGGCCCGCCCGGCGAACAGCAGGGGGAGGTCGGTGGCCATGATGGTGGTGGCACCGCCCAGCGCGAAGGCCAGCAGGCCGAACAGCAGCACCCGCCGCCGCCCGGCCAGGTCGGCCAGCCGCCCTGCGGTGACCAGCAGCGCCGCGTAGGCGATGGCGGAGGCGCTGGCCACCCATTGGAGGTCCACCAGCGGGACGCCGGCGCCGAGCGGGTCCGCGGCGAGCAGCGGCACCACGAGCGTGCCCGCCATGGTGTCGCCCATGACCAGCGCCATGGTTCCGCAGCCCAGGACGACGAGCACGCCGGTCCGCGCGGTGGCGAGCCTGCGGTGCGCACCCGATCCCTGTCGTTGCTGAACGCCCTGCCGAGCGCCCGGTCCCCGTGCCGGTACGGCGGTGACGGTCAAAGCTGACCTCCCTGTCTGAACTGATCTGCGCGGCGATTGGTCCGGTCAGGGCCCGTGACGGGCGGCCGGTGAGTCCTTGAAGGCGAGCAGGACGGCTTCGGCGGCGTGCCGCAACTGCAGCAGGGCGAGCTGCTGCCGGGGCGAGAGCCGCTCGCCGGCGGAGGGGAGCGCCAGCGCGCGCAGCGCGGGCAACACGTCCGTCGGCGTGAAGTCGGCCAGGTCGGGGGTGGGGCGCCGCCGCCCGTACGGGTCCCGGTAGGCCCGCTGGGCGGGGACGGCGCCGCGCTCCCGGCCGTGCTCCTGACTGCGCTCCTGATGGGGGCGCTCCTCGTACGGCTCCTCCGCGTACGGGCCATCCCGGTAGGCCCGTTCCTGGTAGGACGCCGTCCGATAGGTCGTCTCGGGATGGACCGGCTCAGGGTGGATCGGGCCGGTGCGGGGCCGGGCCGGTTCCGGGTAGACGCGCTCCTGGTACGGGTCCCGGTAGGCCCGTGCGGGTAGGGGCTCGTCCTCGTACGTCCGGTCGGGGAGCAGCGGTTGCCGCTCCTGGTAGGGGTGATCTGTGTAGGGGCGATCGGTGTAGGCCCGGTCTTCGCCGTCGATCCGCTCCTCCGGGTAGGCCCACGTGCCGCCATAGGCCCGCTCCTCCGGATAGGTGCGGTCCTCGCCGTACGGGGGCTCCTCCCGATAAGGCCGTTCCTCGCCGTACGGCCGTTCGCGGTAGGAGCGCTCCTCCCGGTACGGCGGCGCGTACCTGGGGCGGCTCGCCGCCGCCTGCCTGTCGTCGAGTGCCGTCATGTCCGCCTCCCGTGGCCGATGAAGGCGTCCTCCAGCCACCACGACGGGAACCGCGCCACCTTGGCGTCCACGAGCAGCGGACGCTCCCTCGGCCCGGCCAGCCAGTCGGAGACCGCCTTCAGGTCCTCCGGGGCGCGCACGGTGACCGCCTCGCAGCCGTACCCGGCCGCCACCGAGGCCACGTCGGTCGTGGGGAACGTCACCGCGCTCAGGTCGGCTTCCGGCCCGAAGTGGTGGACCTCGGCGCCGTACCCCTCGTCGTCGTACACGACGATCACCATGGGCAGCCGCAGCCGGGCCGCGGTCTCGAGATCGGCCGCCCCCATCAGCGCCCCGCCGTCGCCGAGCGCCGCGACCGTGAGCCGGTCGGGCCGGGCCAGCGCGGCGCCGATCGCGGTCGCGAGGCCGAGGCCGATCGACTGGAACGCCTGCGTGA
Source organism: Nonomuraea longicatena (assembly GCF_039525605.1). NCBI lineage: Bacteria > Bacillati > Actinomycetota > Actinomycetes > Streptosporangiales > Streptosporangiaceae > Nonomuraea > Nonomuraea longicatena. The sequence continues at coordinate 230,474 of NZ_BAAAHQ010000001.1, forward strand.
AGCAGAACCCGTCGGCGTCGGGCACCCGCAGCATCGCGGGGTAGCCCATGAAGTTGCCCGAGTCGAGCGCGACGGTCCGCTGCTCGTCCAGCATGCGGTCGAGCAGCAGCGTGAGCGTTCGGGGGTCGATGTACCCGCCCCCGCCCCGATCGGTGTGGGGGGCCTGATGCCAGCTCGCCCCGTCGGCGAGACGGCGGGCGGTCGCGGCGTCGCGGTATCCGACCTCGGCGGGAGGGGCCGTGCCGAGCGCGTCGAGCACCGCGCGGGCCGTGACGCCGACGTCCCCCGCGACGCCGAGCCCGACCGGGCGGTGCAGCCCGATGCGCTCGGGGTCGTGCTCGACCTGCACGAGCGTGGTCTGCGGACCCACCAGGCGGCCGTGCCGCAGCGTCCAGTCGTTGAGCGAGCAGCCCCAGCCGACGATCACGTCGGCGTCCGCGATCAGTTCGGCGGTCAGCGGGTGGGCGAACCCGCCGCTGACGCCGAGGTCCCAGGACTCGCCGGTGAACAGCCCCTTGGCGACGGCCGACGTCGAGAGCAGCGCGCCCGCCCGCTCGGCCAGCTCCATCAGGACCTCCCGGTGCTCCCTGGCGCCCCGCCCGGCGAGGAACACCGGGCGGCGGGCCCGGCCGAGCAGCCCGGCCAGGTCGGCGACCGCCCGCGCGTCCGGCCGCAGCACCTCCGACGGGCGGTGCGCCCCGGTCCCGCCGGGCGGGCAGGGCGCCGACAGCACGTGCAGCGGCAGGCCGAGGACGACGGTCCTGCGCTGGTCGAGGGCCGTGTGCACGGCCTCGCCCAGCAGGGGCAGCGCCCGCTCGGGCGCGGTGACACGCATGTACTCCGCGCCGGAGGCCCGCGACAGGCCCTCCTGGTCGAGCGCGAAGTTGGCGTGCCCGCCCATCTCGGGGGCGAGGACCAGCAGCGGGGTACGGCTCTTGGCCGCCTCGACGATCCCGGTGACCGCGTTCGTGAACCCGGGGCCCTGGTGGACGCTGAGGACGCCGAGCCGTCCCGAGGTCCTGGCGTAGGCGTCGGCCATGGTGACGGCGCCGCCCTCGTGCCTGGCCGCGACGAACCGCGCCCCTGCCGAGGTCATGGCGTTCACCAGGTGGAAGTTGCCGCTGCCCACGACACCGAAGACCAGGTCGCTGCCGAGCCGGACGAGCGCCTCGCCGAGCCGCACAGCCACGCTGGGTTCCGTCACGCTCGGTTCCGTCACGCTCGGTTCCGGCAGCGTCGATTCCTGCAAGGTCGGTTCCGGCAGGGTCGGCTCCCGAGGGGAGGGGGACGCCGAGGGGGTGGGGCCCCCGGCCGCGACGGCGGCCAGGGGGGTCTGCGGGGTGACGGTCATGGGCGCGCTCCAAGGGTGGGGGTGACCAGGTCGTGGCCGATGGCGCGCAACGTGGTGCGCCCGCAGTGGCCCATGGCGTCCACGAGTTCCTCCACGAGCGTCGTGAGCACCCCGGCGACGCCCGCCGTACCGGCGACCGCGAGTCCGTGCAGGACCGGCCGGCCGACCAGCACCGCCGAGGCGCCGAGCCCGAGCGCGAGCAGCACGTCGCGGCCGGAGCGCACCCCGCCGTCCATGAGAACCGGGTAGTCGGGCCCGACGGCCGCGACCACCTCGGGCAGCGCGTCGAGCGTGGCGCGCGCCCCTTCGAGCTGCCTGCCGCCGTGGTTGGAGACCACGACGGCCGCGGCCCCGGCCTCGCGGGCGGCGACGGCGTCCTCCCCGGTCTGCACGCCCTTGCACACCACGGGCAGGTCCGTGAGCCCGCTCAGCCAGGTGATGTCCCGCCAGGTCAGCGACGGGTCCATGGTGCGCCTGCTGTGGGCGGAGGGCGAGACGATGTCGGGGTCGTCGCCCGTGGAGGCGGCCAGGTTGCGCGCGATCACGCCGGGCGGCATCGCGAACTCGCCCCGCATGTCCCGGTGCCTGCGCCCGAGCCAGGGCGAGTCCACCGTGACCAGGATCGCGCCCGCGCCGGCCGCGTGGGCACGTTCCACGAGCGAGGCGGTCACGGACCGGTCCTTGAACACGTACACCTGCTGCCAGAGCACCGCCTGCGGGCAGGAGGCGGCCAGTTCCTCGATGGTGCGCGAGCCGAACGTGCTGACGGTGAACGGCAGCCCCACCGACGCCGCGGCCGGCGCGGTGGCGAGTTCGCCGTCACGCGCGCACAGTTCGTGCAGCGCGGTCGGCGCGATCGCGATCGGCGCCTGCCAGGAGCAGCCCAGCAGCTTGGTGGAGACGTCGATCGAGGAGACGTCGATGCCCACGCGAGGACGGAAGCGCCAGCCGTCGAAGGCCCGTCGGTTGGCCCTGACCGTGCCGTCCTCGCCGGCGCCGCCGGTCACGAAGTCCCAGACGGGCTTGGTCAGCCGGGCCTGCGCCTCGGCCTCGTAGTCGGAGAGTGTCAGTAACATCGCCGGCCCCCCGTTCTCAGGCGCCGACAGTGGCGGAGCGGGCGTTCAGGTCGGCCTCGCGGGCCTCGAAGAGCGCGACGATGTTGTTGGTGCCGAACCCCTCGCTGCCCTGCCGTTCGACCAGCTCGTAGAACAGCGCGTCGCGCTCGTGCGGGCTGGTGGTGAAGATCTGGTAGAGCTCGCCGTCCTGGTCGCGGTCCAGCAGTACGCCCGTCTCCCGCAGGTCGGCCAGCTGGGCCGCCAGTTCGGGCGCGTCCGCCACCCGCGCCGCCAGGGCGCCGTAGTAGGAGTCCGGTGGTGGGGAGACGAAGCCGACGCCCCTGCCGCCGTACCCGCGTACGGCCGCCACGATGTCGTCGGTGAGGAAGGCCAGGTGCTGCACTCCGGCGGCGCCGTGCACCTGGAGGAACTGGTCGATCTGCCCGGGTTCGTGCGTGGGGTCGGGCTCGGCCATCACGTACGTGAGCCCGTCCGCGTCCCGCAGCACGTGGCTGTCCATGGCGGTGGCGCCGACCTCGACGCGCTCGCTGCGGACGATCCGCATCCCGAACGCGTACTGGTAGGCGGCCACGGTCGGCTCCAGGGCGCCGACGGGCAGGCAGACGGCGATGTGGTCGATGAGGCGCAGCGGCCAGGGACCGCCGTGCGGCACGGCGGGCAGTGAACGCCAGGCGAAACCGGGCGGCACCCCGAGGTCGCGGCCGGGCACCGGCCGCTCGATCACGGTGTGCCGGAGGACGCCGAAGCCGCCGAGCACGGCCGACAGCGTCCCGGTCACCGGGTCGGCGGCGGGCGGTGTGTACAGGGACAGCCCGGCCAGGACGGCGCGGCGCACGATCGCGCGCACGTCGTCGCGGTACAGGGCGATGTCGCGCACCGCGTCGCCGTGGGCGGCGACGTATTCGGCTACCGGGCCCTCGTGACCGCGCGGCTCGGTCACGACGAGGCGCGCGGAGCCGCTGACCAGCAGCGTGCTGCGGCTGCTGCGATCTGCTGCGGTGGCGCGAGGGGTGAAGGCGAAGCGGGAGGTGAAGTAGTCCAGTGCTGGAGCGGCGTCGGAGACGTACAGCTCCACGTAGGCGATGGAGCCGTCGAGCGCGTTCTTGATCATGGTGCTACCTCGGGGATGAGGAGTCAGTAAGGGGGGGTCAGGTCATCCATCCGTCGCGTGCGGCGACGGGACCGCCCCACTGGCCGGTGAAGGCATGCTGCGGCTGCACCCAGACGCGGACGCCGTGCGCGCCGACCAGGGCGGAGTGCAGCCGCCCCTGGACGGTCCCGTCCGCCAGCCGCATGAGGGCGTGCAGCTGGGGGAGGCCGCCGACCAGTTCGCCCTGCCCCGAGCAGATCTCGGCGGGCTGGTCGAGCATCGTCACGGATCCGAGCGGGCCCGAGGACATCTCGAACCGCTCGACCTGGCCGAAGAACCAGATCAGCCCGGTGGTGACGCCGCGCGCGGCGAGGCTGTCCGTCAGATCCTTGACCAGTTCGCCGTGCCGGATTTCGATCAGGTTCACGAACGCTCCTAGAAGGTGTGGGGACCGCTGGGGAGAGGCCGGTTGGGTACGGTCGCCGCCACCCGTCGCTCCGTCGGCCCGCCTCGGGTGGGGACGGGCTGGAGCAGGGGGTGGAGGAGCGGGTCGGCGGGGGCCGGATGGTCCAGCAGGCCGGCTTGCTTGCGGGTGACCCGCCAGGCCAGGTCGAGGTGTTCGGCGCAGCGGCGCCGTACGTCCGCTTCGAGGCCCGCTACCTGGGCGAGCCTGAGCTGGACGGAGTCGAGGGTGGAGGTGCGCTGGAGCCCGTCGAGGGCGTCGAGGCGGGCCGGCCACCTCAGGTCCCGTGCCACCGCCGCGACGGCGTCCGCGGCCGGGTCGGCCGAGGCGGGGAAGGGGGAGGTGAGCAGGCGGGTGACGAGCCTGATCGCCTGACGGGTGGTTCTGCCGTGGTCGGCCAGGCGGTGGGCGAGCGCGTTGCGGAGGACGCGCGCGCGGTGGTCGAGGCGGTCGGCGCTCCAGCCGAGCACGAGCAGGAGGTGGTCGCCGATCTCGGTGTGCCAGCCCGCGAGCGCGATCTCGCGGGCCATCCGGTGGTGGAGCGCCCACATCCCGTGTGGGGGCCAGGTGTGGGTCTCCGCCCAGACTTGCACGCCGCCGAGCGGCAGGTCGGCAGTGTGGATCCGGGTGCCGTCCCCGGCCAGTGGCGCGCAGACCCGCTGGATCGCCAGCGCGAGAGCGCCCTGCCCGGTCTTGTCCCTGACGAACCACGAGCTGCCCTGGATCACGGTCCCGGCCGCCTCTCGCTGTTAAGTGGCAGTTTTCGAATCTCGCCTCGATAGTGGTCATGCGTGGTCATTCGTGTCAACTGCCACTTTCGTATTATGAAGATAGGGCAGGTCAGCGACCTGTCTACTACGCTTGTGAGATTCGTCTGCGGCAGGAGATCCGGTGGCAAACTTGGCCGAGCGGCTCGACCTCGCGCTGAACAAGCGCGGCTGCACGGGTGCTCAGGTGGCGACCTCGCTGACCAAGGCGGGGGTGCCCATCACACGGGCCTACATCAGTCAGCTCCGCACCGGTAAACAGACCAATCCCACCCTTCACGTGCTCCAGGCCATCGCCGCCTACCTCCAGGTGAGCGTCGGCTGGCTGCTGGGCGAGGACTACCTCGAATCCGGGGCCGTGCAGGACCTCCAGGTGCGCGCCGCCGCCATCGGCGTCTCGGCCTCCGGCCTGTCCGACGGCTCGCTGACGCTGCTGCGCGACGTCGTCGACCTTGCCCGCCGCGCCGAGGGCCTGCCCGGCCGCCACCGGCCCGGCCCCGAGCTGCCCGAGGCGGCGACCCTCGACGACGGCCAGCGCGTCGCGCTCGCCGACCGCCTGCGCGGCCTGCGCCTGACGGTCGGGCTGGGCGTCGAGGAGGTCGAGTTCGCCCTGGGCCGGGGCGTCGCCGCGGTCGCGCCCATCGAGGCGGGCGAGATCGTGCCGGCGCCGACCACGGTGGCCCGCCTGCTCAGCCTGTACGGCGTGCTCGCCGCGCCGGTGCGCGAGCACCTGATGTCGCTGGCCAGAGGCGAACGCGCCCCCGCCTGGTACGACTCGGCCGCCGTTCCGGTCCACGAGGCCACCGCCTACGCGCAGGAGGAACGCGCCTCCGTCATCCGCACCTACCACAACCAGGTGATCCCGCCGCTGCTCCAGACCGAGGCGTACGCGCGGGCCGCCATCCAGGTCGCGGGCCTGGCCACGCCCGGCCTGACCCCGATCGACGTGGCCGTCCGCCGGGTGCTGACCAGACAGGCGTTACTGGCCCGCGCCGACGGGCCGGTCGTCTGGGCGATCGTCGACGAGAGCGCGCTGCAGCGCTCGATCGCCGAGCCCGACGTGCACGCGGAGCAGCTCGACACGCTGATCCAGCATGCCAAGCGGCCCAACGTCTCGGTGCACATCGCGCCCCTCGAACACCCCGCCTACCTGCCGCGCACCGGGCCGTTCACGCTGTGGCGCTTCGCCGAGGCGTACGAGCTGGACATGGCCTGCCGGCACGGCATCGAGGCCGACGAGCTGATCACCGGCTCCGGCGCGATCGAGGTGCTCCACCAGGCGTTCGCCAAGCTGTCGGTCATCACCACGACCCGCGACGAGACCCTCGACCTCCTCCACGCGCACCGCCACCGCCTGGCCCTCTGAGCCCGCGCGTTCTTTTTCGCATCGGTCATTTACGGCCACCCCTTTGGTGTACCGCCGTATTGCGTTGCCCGTGTGACGTGTGGTGCTGTTGTGGCGTTGAGAACGGCCTTCTCCAATGAGACAGACGAGAATCTTGTGGAAGGAGAAACAAAAAGATGTATTTCCCGATATGTCTATTGCCAGACGGAGACAATTTTGGATCATATTGACTTCGGTCACCGCGTGGGGTCAGGTGCCAACTTTCCCAGGATTGTTTTCGGCGAGGGGAAAGGGCCCATACTCAATGCGTCAACGTGCCATCCGAAACCTGGCTAATCTCGCGACAGAGAAGGCCACCGCCACCAGAGTCCTCGATGCGGCGGCCGGCGGAAAGAACAACTTCTTCGTTGACCGCGACGCGGTGCGCCGTTATGACAGCGCGGCCGCCGTGAGCGCCACCGCCGCCCGCGCGGTGCTGTTGTTCCTCGCCCGCCTCGTACGCTTCCTCGCGGGAGAGTGGATCGACCAGTTAGTGATCATCGGCAGCGGCGTGCCGGGCGGCCTGCCGAAGGGCCGCCAACTGCACGACATCGCCAGAAGCCACCCCCGCACTCCCCGCACCCGCGTCCTGTACGTCGAGTCCGACCCCTTGATCCTGGCCAACGCGCACGCCACTATCGAACCGATCACCGACCTCGTGCGCGTGGTGGAAGGAGAACCCGCCGAGGTGGACGACATGCTCACCGACCGCGTGCTCAACACCTTCATCGACTGGGACCGCCCCGTCGGCGTCCTGCTCGTCTCCGGCCACAGCGTGGGCGACGACGAGCGCTTCCGCTACATCCTCAAACGGCTCGGCCAGGCCGCGAGTCCCGGCAGCTTCCTCGGCGTCCTCCAGGCGACCCTGGACGGCATCCCCAAGGAACTGCTGCCCGCCGTCCACGACCTGATCGCGATGACCCTGCCCGGGTACGCCACCCGGGGTCGCGAGCAGTTCGCCGGCATCCTCGCGGGGTTCGACCTCGTCGACCCCGGCCTGGTCTGGGTTCCGCAATGGCGTCCCGACGACGGCGAGGTCGCCGGGCGGCCGGAGGAGGCGGGCAACTACGGAGCCTTGGCCATGGTGAGCTGAGACACGCCTCAGTCCCACCAGAACGACCACGCGTGCGCTCCGGCGATCTGCGCGGCGTACCCGCGCAGGTCCCCGGCGCCCTGCACCACGTTGTCCGGGCAGAACGCCCAGTGTTCGGCGGCGACGTGCAGGGCGTGGTCGAGTTCGGCGGGCGGTGCCGCCACGCTCAGGTCGAGGGTGTTGAAGCCCAGGCTCACCACCCGCGCCCCGAACCGCTCCTCCCAGCTGCGCACCACCGCCGCCAGCGGCACCATCCACTCGTTGTGGTGCAGCGCGCCCTGCCAGCCCATGACCGCGAGCGCGTCCGCGCTCCGGTCGACGGCCGCGAGGCCCAGCGGCATGCCCCGCCCGGCCAGTTCGCCCGCCAGCCAGTCGGCGACGGCGCCCGGCTCGGCCACCAGCGCCCCTGGCGGGGCGAGGCCGGGGCAGAGCGCGCCGTACGGCTCCAGCTCCGTCAGCGCCTCGGCGGGCACCTGGGCCACCCACTCCTGCCACACCTCGCTCATGAACCCGTCGGCGGTGAAATGCTCGATCTGCGCGGCGTCGTCCGGGGCCACCTGGCCGGTCGCCCACGGTTGCGCGGACTCGTCGAGCAGCACCGGCCATAACCCGCTGCGGGCGTGCTCGGAGCGGAAGCGGGACCACACGCGCGCCCCGGCGGGGCCGTCGCTCATCCAGAACGCGGGCCGATCCGGTCGCGCGAACCCGGGGTCGGGCCAGACCAGTTCGCCCGCCGGCATGGGCAGGGCCAGAGTGCGCCCCCTGCCGCCGTCGGCGAACAGCTCGCGCAACTCCTGTGGCAGCCGCTGATCGTTCATGCCCATCGGGGAGATGGTAGTGGCAGGACATTTGTCCCGGGCGACCCCGGATCGATGATTCTTCCTGGTCTTCCGCCGGATTGGCGGCGTTGCGGGGGGCTTGCGGCGGCCGCCGGGATCGAGGCCGCCGGGCCCTGCGGGCACAATGGTGGGCTGTGACCACTTTTGACGCCGTGCTCAGCGATCTCGACGGAGTGATCAGGCAGTTCGACCACGAGGAACAGGAGGCCATCGAGGCCCGCTACGGCCTGCCTCTGATGAAGACCGCCCTGCGTCCCGACCTCATCCTGCCGCCCACGGTCGGGAAGATGAGCGAGCGGGAATGGCTCGCCGCCGTCGCCGCCGAACTCGGCGGCACCGAGGACGCGCTGCGGGCGGTCGAGGAGTTCCGCGAGCAGCGGTTCTGGGTGGACGAAGAGGTCAGGAAGCTGCTGGCCAAGGCGCAGGAGCGGGTGCCGCTGATCATCGTGACCAACGCGATGGACACCCTCGACGAGCACCTCGACCGGATCGGCCTCACCTACTTCGCCGACGCGGTGGTCAGCAGCGCCAAGGTCGGGGTGGCCAAGCCCGACCCGCGCATCTACATCCTCGCCGCCGAACTGGCCGGGGTCGCGCCGGAGCGGTGCCTGTTCATCGACGACCGCCTGGAGAACGTCGAGGCGGCCAGGCGGCTCGGCATGACCGGCGTGCACTTCCGCTCGGCCGAGGATCTGGTGCCGATCCTGGCGTGAGGCAGGTCGCCTCGATCATGGGGTCGGCGAAGGCGTCGAGGCCGTCCAGGACGTGCAGCGCCGTCTCGACGGCGACGCCCTGCCCGGTGCCTATCCGGCGGCGGCCATGTCGAAGAAGCGCCGTTCGAGTTCGACGGCGCGGCGGAAGGCGGCCAGCACCTCGGCCCGGCGGTCCTCGTCGAGCGCGGGCCCGAGCCGGTCGAGTTCGCCGCGCAGGAAGCCGACCCACGCGCGGAAGTCCGACCCCTCGTGCAGTTCGATCCACTCGCGGTGCACGAACCCCTCGGGCAGCGGCTCGGCCGCCCGGGAGGCCCAGCCCAGGTAGGTCCACTCGGCGACGCAGAGCACGGCCGCGATGCGCGGGTAGTCCTGGGCCGCCCGCACCTCGTCCATGAGCGCGCGGAACTCGGCCGTCACCGGCTCGGGCGCGGCCTCCGTGCTGCCGCCGAGTTCGGCGAGCGCCCGGTGGAAGTAGGTTTTCTCCTCGGTGGTGGCGACGTGGCCGAGGAACTGCCCGTACGGCACCCGCGCCGCGAAGGTGTCGGCGCTCGCGACGGCGGCGCCGAGCAGCGCCGTGAAGGAGTCGACGAACAGGAAGTCCTGCTCAAGGTAGTGGAGCATGTCCGCCTCGCCCCTGGTGACGGCCGCCGCGAACGGGTGCCCGACCACCGCCTCCCACTCCTCGGCACACTGCTCACGCAACCACTCACTGAACTCAGTCACACCGCCATGCTACGACCTGCGGATTCACTCACCGCATATAGGGGGAAAACGGAAATATGGATGTACTGGGCATCGATATCGGCGGCTCAGGGATCAAAGGCGCGCCCGTGGACACCTCGGCCGGGCGGCTGATCCGGGACCGCCTGCGCATCCCGACACCCCAGCCCGCCAAACCCGAGGCCGTCGCCGACGTCGTGGCCGAGATCACCAAGCACTTCTCCTGGTCGGGCCCGGTCGGCGTGACCTTCCCCGGCGTGGTCGCGGACGGGGTCGTCAAGACCGCCGCCAACGTCCACCACTCCTGGGTGGGCACCGACGCCGCCGAACTGTTCCACGGCGCACGCGTGATCAACGACGCCGACGCGGCCGGGCTGGCCGAACTGGCGTTCGGCGAGGGCAGGGGCAGGAAGGGGACCGTACTGCTGCTCACCTTCGGCACCGGCATCGGCAGCGCCCTGTTCACGGACGGTGTCCTGGTGCCCAACACCGAACTCGGCCACCTGGAGATCCGGGGCAAGGACGCCGAGCATCGTGCCTCCGACCGAGCCCGTGAGCAGCACGAACTCGGCTGGAAGGACTGGGCCGAGCGGGTCGAGGAGTACCTGCGGCACGTCGAGATGCTCTTCACGCCGTCGCTGTTCATCATCGGCGGCGGGGTGAGCAAGAAGGCCGACCGCTTCCTGCCGCACATCTCGATCGACACCCCGATCGTGCCCGCCACCCTCCAGAACGAGGCCGGGATCATCGGCGCCGCGCTGACCCGCGCGGCGTGAGATTTCTCGGAATCGGATGCAACCCCTTCGCCCGTTCGGGAGTCTCATAGATGTCCGTGATCGACCGTGGTGAACTCTGGGGAGAGTGCTGACACTCCGCGGCCGGTCGCGGACGCCGGAAAATCGGGATGCGCCACCCCGGCGGGTGGGGCACGATGGACTGCCGGCTCCCGTGACGCGGAGCTCAAATATCCTGATAGCAGTATGGGAAGCTCTGCGTTGTCCTCTCCTCTCACCGAGCTGCACGCCCGCCTGCCCGAGTTGATGCCGCGTGACCAGCGGCGACTACGGCGCAGGCTCGACGGCGTGCGCAGGGTGCGCTCCCGCGAGGCGCGGGAGAAGATCACGGCCGAGATCCTGGCCGACATCGAGCGCGCCGAGTCGCGCCTGTCGGCCAGGCGTGCCGCCGTCCCCGCCGTCACCTATCCGGAGGAACTGCCGGTCTCCCAGCGCCGCGACGACATCCTCGCGGCCATCCGCGACCACCAGGTCGTGATCATCGCGGGCGAGACCGGCTCCGGCAAGACCACCCAGATCCCCAAGATCTGTCTCGAACTCGGCAGAGGCGTGCGCGGCCTCATCGGCCACACCCAGCCGCGCCGCATCGCCGCCCGCACGGTCGCCGAGCGCATCGCCGACGAGCTCGGCACCGACCTCGGCCAGACGGTCGGCTACAAGGTGCGCTTCACCGACCAGGGCGGCGACCGTACCCTGGTCAAGCTGATGACCGACGGCATCCTGCTGGCCGAGCTCCAGCACGACCGGCTGCTGGAGCAGTACGACACCCTGATCATCGACGAGGCCCACGAACGCAGCCTCAACATCGACTTCATCCTCGGCTACCTCAAACAGCTGCTGCCGCAGCGCCCCGACCTCAAGGTCGTCATCACCAGCGCCACCATCGACCCCGACCGGTTCTCGCGGCACTTCGGCGACGCCCCGATCATCGAGGTCTCCGGCCGCACCTACCCGGTCGAGGTGCGCTACCGGCCGATCGACGAGGACGACGACCAGACCCAGGGCATCGTCGACGCCTGCAAGGAACTCGTCCTCGAAGGGCCGGGCGACATCCTGGTGTTCCTGTCCGGCGAACGCGAGATCCGCGACGCCGCCGACGCCCTCGGCAAGGCCGACTTCCGCAACACCGAGATCCTGCCGCTCTACGCCCGGCTGAGCGCCGCCGAGCAGCACCGCGTCTTCCAGCGCCACACCGGCCGCCGCATCGTGCTGGCCACCAACGTGGCCGAGACCTCGCTGACCGTCCCGGGCATCAAGTACGTCGTCGACCCCGGCTACGCCCGCATCTCCCGCTACAGCCATCGCACCAAGGTCCAGCGCCTGCCCATCGAGGCGATCAGCCAGGCCAGCGCCAACCAGCGCAAGGGCCGCTCGGGGCGGACGAGCGACGGCATCTGCATCCGCCTGTACGAGGAGGAGGACTTCCTCGGCCGGGCCGAGTTCACCGACCCCGAGATCCTGCGCACCAACCTGGCCAGCGTCATCCTGCAGATGACCTCGATCGGCCTGGGCGACATCGAGGCGTTCCCGTTCGTCGAGCCGCCGGACAAGCGTCAGGTCCGCGACGGCGTCAACCTGCTGCAGGAACTCGGCGCCTTCGACGCGGGCGGGCAGCTCACGCCCGTCGGCCGCAAGCTCGCCACCCTGCCCGCCGACCCGCGCCTGGCCCGCATGGTGCTGGAGGCCGAGAAGAACGGCTGCCTGCGCGAGGTCATGGTCATCGTCTCCGCCCTGTCCATCCAGGACCCGCGCGAGCGTCCGGCGGACAAGCAGCAGCAGTCCGACGAGAAGCACCGGCGCTTCGCCGATCCCGAGTCCGACTTCCTCACCTACCTCAACCTGTGGAACTACCTGAAGGACCGGCAGAAGGAGCTGTCCTCCAGCGCCTTCCGGCGCCTGTGCAAGGCCGAGTTCCTCAACTACCTGCGCGTGCGCGAGTGGCAGGACATCTACAGCCAGCTCCGCCAGGCGCTCGGCCTGCAACCGAACAGCGCGCTCGCCGACCCCCGGCAGGTGCACGCCTCGCTGCTGGTCGGCCTGCTGTCCCACATCGGCGTCAAGGACGTCGTCGACAAGCAGCGCGGCCAGGACGGCCGCCGCCCCATCCAGGAGTACGTCGGCGCCCGCAACGCCCGCTTCGCGATCTTCCCGGGTTCGGCGCTGGCCAAGAAGCAGCCCCAGTGGCTGATGTCGGCCGAACTCGTCGAGACCTCCCGCCTGTGGGCCAGGGTCAACGCCAAGATCGAACCCGACTGGGTCGAACCGCTCGCCCAGCACCTGGTCAAACGCTCCTACTCCGAGCCCCACTGGGAGAAGAACCAGGGTGCGGTGATCGCCCTGGAGAAGGTCACCCTGTACGGCGTGCCGCTGGTCGTCGGCCGCAAGGTCAACTACGGCCGCATCGACCCCGAGCTGTCACGCGAACTGTTCATCAGGCACGCGCTCGTCGAAGGCGACTGGGACAGCCACCACGCGTTCCTGCGCGAGAACCGGCGGCTGCTCGGCGAGGTCGAGGAGCTGGAGGCCCGCGCCCGCAGGCGCGACATCATGGTCGACGACGAGGCCCTGTTCGACTTCTATGAGCAGCGGGTGCCCGCCGACGTGGTCTCCGCCCGGCACTTCGACTCCTGGTGGAAGCAGGTCGAGGACAAGAGCCTGCTGACTTTCACGCCCGAGATGCTGGTCAACGAGGGCGCAGACGTCTCCACCCGCGACTACCCCGACACCTGGCGGCAGCTCGGCCAGCGGATGCGGCTGACCTACCAGTTCGAGCCGGGCGCCGACGCCGACGGTGTGACCGTCCACGTGCCGCTGCAGGTGCTCAACCAGGTCGAGTCCGACGGCTTCGACTGGCAGATCCCCGGCCTGCGCCAGGAACTCGTCACCGCGCTCATCAGGACACTGCCGAAGAACCTGCGCCGCAACTTCGTGCCCGCCCCCAACTTCGCCAAGCAGGTGCTCCAGGGCGTCTCGCCCGCCGGCGAGCCGCTGCTGGAGGCCGTCGAGCGCGAGTTGCTGCGCCTGACCGGCGTCCGCGTCCCCCACGACGCCTGGCAGCTCGACCAGGTCCCCGACCACCTGCGCATCACCTACCGGGTGATCGACGACCGCAAGCGCACGGTCGCGGAGGGCAAGGACCTCGTCGAGCTGAAGAAGCGGCTCGCGCCGCGCGTGCGCAAGACCCTGTCGGCGGCGGGCGACGACCTCGAACGCACCGGCCTGCACACCTGGAGCCTCGGCACCCTGCCCAAGGTGTTCGAGCAGGGCCGGATGAAGGGCTATCCCGCGCTGGTCGACGAGGGCGGCAGCGTCGGGGTGAAGATCTACGAGACCGAGGCCGAGCAGCGCCGCTCGATGTGGACGGGCACCCGCCGCCTGCTGCTCCTCAACGTCACCAACCCGGCCCGGTCGCTGCTCGGCGGCCTGTCCAACGCCGCCAAGCTGACGCTCTCGCGCAGCCCCCACGGCGGCGCGGTGGCGCTGTTCGACGACCTCGTCAACGCCTCCGTCGACAAGCTGACCGCCGACGTCGGCGGGCCCGCCTGGGACCCTGTCTCCTTCGACCGCCTTCACCAGCATGTGCGGGCCGAGCTCCACGACACCTCGCAGCAGGTGCTGGGCAGGGTGGAGCAGGTTCTCTCCGCCTGGCACACGGTCGGCACCCAGCTCGCGGGCCTGCGCGCGAGCGCGGCCACCGACGACGTTCGCGACCAGCTCGGCAAGCTGGTCTACCCCGGCTTCATCACGGCCACCGGCACCGCGCGGCTGGCCGACCTGTCGCGCTACCTCCGGGCGATCGAGCGCCGTCTCACCAAGCTTCCCGAGGAGCCGTGGCGCGACGACGAGTGGATGGCCCGCGTCCACAAGGTCGAGGACGACTACCACGATCTGCTCGACCGGCTGCCCCCGGTCCGCCGCGCCGACAAGGACGTCCGCGAGATCCGCTGGATGATCGAGGAGCTGCGGGTGAGCTTCTTCGCCCAGACCCTCGGCACTCCGACCCCGATCTCGGAGAAGCGCATCGCCAAGGCCATGGACCGGCTCATGCCCTGACCTCCGCTGTCCAGATATATCCGCCTATATTGGGGCGCTGTGGAGGTGCTGTCAGGGCGCCGCGGGAGCGCAGTCGGGTCGCCGTCGGGGCGCAGAGAAGGGGGAGAGATGATCAAGGCGCTGGTGTTCGACGTCGGGGAGACCCTCATCGACGAGACCCGCATCTGGACCCGCTGGGCCGATCGCCTCGGCGTCACCCGGCTGACGTTCATGGGCGTGCTCGGCGGGGTGGCCGCGCTCGACCGCTCCCACCGTGACGCCTTCCAGATCGTCCGCCCGGGGCTCGACATCGAGGCCGAGATCGCCGCCTGGGCCCACGACGACCCCGACGGCCTGCGCAACTCCTTCGACGCCGACGACCTCTACCCGGACGTGCGCCCCGCCTTCACGGCGCTGCGCGCGGCCGGGTACCAGGTCGTCATCGCGGGCAACCAGCCGGTCGCGGCCTACGACGCGCTGGCCGCCATGGACCTGCCCGCCGACTCGATCCACACCTCCGACGGCTGGGGCGTGGCCAAGCCCGCGCCCGAGTTCTTCGCCAAGGTCGCCTCCGTCGCCGGGCGCGAGCCCGCCGAGATCCTCTACGTCGGGGACCGGCTCGACAACGACATCCGCCCGGCGCGGGCGGCCGGGATGCGCACCGCGCTCCTGCGCCGAGGCCCCTGGGGCCACCTGCACGCCGACCGCCCGGAGGCCGCCCGGATCGCCGACGTGGTCGTCGACGACCTCCACGCGCTGCTCCCGGCCCTCCAGACCCTCACCTGAGGCCCGGGTACGCCCAGGGGCACCCCACACGCGCGCTCCCACGCCCGCCGCACGCGACGGCCACCGGCCCGGTTCGCGCGCCCGGTGCGGGCGGGCTCGCCGTACCGGGGAAGGGGTGTCAGCGGCCGAGGGCGGCGCCGATCTGTGAGCGGGGGTCGGCGGCACCGGCCAGGACGCCGTCGGCCCGTACGTCGATGAGGTGCGCGTGCCCGAACCCGCCACCGTACGGCCGCTCGGCCACCGGATGGCCCAGGGCGGCCAGGCCGTCGGCCCACCGGGTGCCCGCCTCCACCTCGACCACCGTCTCGGCCGGGGTCTGCCAGGTGTCGAACCCGGTCTCGCCCCCGCTGAGCCGCCACCGGGGCGCGGCGATGGCCGCGCCGGGCGATTCGCCGTACCCGAGCAACCTGGTGATCACCTGGAGCAGGATCTGCGGCTGGGCGTCGCCGCCCATCGTGCCGACGACCGAGCGCAGCGAGCCGTCCGGACGGGTGATCAGCGCGGGCGCGAGCGTGTGCGGAGGGCGGCGGCCGGGGCCGTACTCGGCCGGATGTCCCGGTGTGAGGGAGAATCCGATGCCCCGGTTGTGGAGGTTGATCCCCGTACGCGGTTCGAAGAGCATGCTGCCGAACCCCGCGGCGTTCGACTGGATGAGCGAGACGCCCATGCCGTCGCCGTCCACCGCGCACAGGTACGTCGTGTCTCCATCGGCGGTACGGCTCGGCACCCGCATCCGCCCGGCCGGGTCGATCATCGCCCGCCGTCTGGCGATCTCCTCGTCGGTGACCAGCCCGTCGGCGTCCTCGTGCAGCAGGTCCAGCCGGTCGTACCCGGCCGCCCGCGCCGCCTCCGCCAGCAGGTGCGCCCACGCCGAGCGCTCGGTGGAGGCGGGCAGCCGCAACCCGTCGAGGATCCCGAGCGACAGCAGCAGCAGGTAGCCCTGCGTGTTGGCCGGTGTGGACCAGACATCGTGGCCGAACGCGCGCACCCGGAGCGGCTCCACCCAGTCGGCGGCGGGCCGCTCCAGGTCGTCCCGCGTGTACTCGCCCGCGCCGAGCTCCAGCAGCCCTTCCCCGAACTCGCCGAGGTAGAAGCCGTCGCGGCCCTTCCCCGCCACCGCCCGCAGCGCCCGCGCGACACCGGGCCGCCGCATGAGGTCGCCCGCCGCGCGCACGCCCTCGAAGTCGCTTCCGCCCGGCAGGGCCGCGACGGCCTGCGCGCCCGGCGCCAGCAGCGGAGAGACCGGGAACCCGTCCTCCGCCAGCCGGATCGCCGGGGCCAGCACCAGGTCGAGCGGCAGCCTGCCGTACCGGGCGTGCAGCGTCGCCCAGCCGTCCACGCAGCCGGGCACCGGCACCGAGCGGATGTCGTCGTGGTGCGGCATCCGGGTGTGCCCCTCGGCCCGCAGCCGGCCGGGATCGGCGCCGGACCCGGCCCGGCCGGAGGCGTTGAGCGCGCTCACCTCGCCGTCGTGGACGAGCGCGAACAGGTCGCCGCCGAGCCCGCACATGTGCGGCGCGGTGACCGTGAGCACGGCGTTGGTCGCTATCGCGGCATCGGCCGCGGACCCGCCCCGATCGAGCATCGCGATCCCCGCCCCCGTCGCAAGGTGGTCGACGCTGCAAACCATGCCGAAGCGGGCGAACCTTGTGTTCTGCACGCATAAAGGCTACCCGGACAAATACCGCCGATACCGAGAGAAACCCGATACCGGCAGCGGCCTGACGCCGGGAGGAGTTCCCGGGGGAACCTGCTACCGGGAGGGTCTCGGGTGGGGCCTGATGCCGGGAGGGCCCGAGAGCCCGCTCGCGCGGGGACTCCCTCAGGCTCGGTGGGTGACGACTCCCGCCGTGATCGTGGCCAGGCAGGGTGGCGCCGACAGCAGCGCGGAGTACGGATAGCGTCCCCTGGCGTCGTAGACGGCCAGGTCGGCGCGGGCCCCTCGGGCGAGCACGCCGATGCGGCCGGGTCCGAAGTCGAGCCCGAGCGCGCGCGCCCCTCCGACTGTGGCGGCTTCGACCAGCCTGCGGTCCAGCCCGCTCACCCGCAGTCCCCGGGCCTTGGCCTGGGCCCGGACGGCACGGGCGTGCCCCAGCAGGTCCTCGCCGGGCGGGTCGCTCTGGAACGGCGGCGGCCCCTTGTGCGAGGGCGCGGTGCCGAAGGCCAGCGGGTTGCCCTCGTCGATGAGCGCGAGCGTGTCGTCGGCGCCGCCGGGCGACGGGCAGACCGCGACGCTGCTGCGCCGCAGCCGCAGCAGCTTGCGCTCGCCGGGGTCGAGCTGCCCGCCTCCGGCCACGTGGCAGTGGGGGCCGAGCACCCCGGCCTCGTCCAGGGCGGCGGGGGAGTGGCGGCCGAGTTCGACGAGCATCCGCAGCCCGAACGTGCGCGCGAGCACCGCCACGTCCTCCAGGACGTGCGGGTCCGCGGTGCGCGGTGCCATCCCGATCGCGTGCGGGGCCTCGAACTCGCGGATGGCGGTGATGAGCGCGTCGCGTGCGCTGCACTCCCACACCTCCTCGGACGGCGCGGCCACCTCGACGTACGTCACCCGCGCGGCCGGTGGGTCGAGCAGGTCGCGGACGACGGCGGCCCGCGCGGTCACCCCGGGCGCGGGCGGCGCGGGCGCGGCGCAGGCGTCCACGAGCCCGGCGACGATCATCCCCGGCCAGCGGGTCTCCTCGGCGGCGGGATACATGCGGAGCACGCGGTCACGCGGGCCCACCTGGAGCACCCGGTCGGCGCGGATCGCGACGGCGCCGTCGCGGAGCGGATCTGCGCAGATGGGTAGCACCAGCGGGGCCGTGTGGACGAGGACGGGTCCTGGCGCGCGCTTGCCCAGGACCCGTGGAGCGCGCACCGCAGACGGCATGAAGCCTCCCGTCGGATCGTCTCTTTTGGGCATTAAACGGCAGCACGGGGCGGGGCGCAATCAGCTTCTGGGCCGATACCTGCCCGATAACCGGGCCAGCTTCAGGCCGAGATGGAGCGCGAGGCGTTCACCGCCGTCCTTGAGGTCGGTCGCGGCCAGTTCCTCGACGCGCTGGAGCCGGTAATACAGCGAGGTACGGTGCAGCCGCAGCCTCCGCGACGTGGCGACGGCGCTGCCCGCGAGGTCGAGGTAGGTCTCCAGGGTCTCCAGCAGCGGCAGGTGCTGCGGATCGGCCAGCAGCGCCTCCAGGCCGGGGTGGAACTCGTGGTCGGAAACCTGGCTGAGCAGGCGGTACACCCCGAGTCTGGCCCATTCGACGGTACGGCCGAGGCCGGGCACGCGGGCGGCGGTCTCGGCGGCGCGCAGCGCCTCGCCGTACGAGGAGGAGGTCTCGGCGAGGTCCTTGCGGGATTCGCCCACGCCGACGACCACGGGCACGGACAGCGCCGCGTGCACCTCCTCGGCGTGCGCGAGGACCGCCTCGCCCCTGACGCCCGAGACCAGCAGCACCCCATGGTCGTACCTGACCAGATGCAGCGCGTGGTGTGCGGTGAGCTTGCGGCGCAGGGCGAGCAGACCCTGCTCCAGTGCCAGGCGGGAAGCCTCGTTCGCCTGGCCGGCGACAGGCTTGGCCACCAGCGCGGTCACCGGCTGCCCCTGTGGGGCCGCGCCCGCCTCGACGAGCGTCCGGGCCGCGTCCGGCGCGCCGTCCAGGAGCCGGGTGACCGCCTCCAGTTCGCGGTGCGCGGCCAGCCGGGAGGCCACGCTCTCGTGGAACAGCGTGAGCGCGAGCTGCGGGACGAGCGCCGCCGCGACGGCCACGTCCTCGTCGGGCATCGGCGGGTTGTCGATGAACCACAGGAAGCCGAGCAGGGCGCCGCTGTGCCGTACCGGGACGCAGACCCGGGGCAGCAGGCCGAGCCCGGGCGCGCCCGGGGTGCGCAGCGGCGCGTCGGCGTCCGGGACGCCCGCGTCGGCGAGCCAGGCGCGGACCTCGGGCCCGGTCTGCCTGAGCAGGATGGAGTCGCGGCGGATGTCGTCCATCGCGCCGCTCTGTTCGCTGTAGGCGACGACTCGCTGTGTCCGGTCCTCCAGGACGAGGGGGCGGTTCACGCGGGCGGCGAGGTCGTCGACGGTTCGCTGGAGATCAGCCACGGGCCACCTGGGCATTTCTACATTTGATGGTCTAGATCGTACAAGTCTCTCTACGAGTGATTGATGATCTTCGTCAAGTTCGTCACTACCGTCCACTCTGTGAAAGTCCCCAACAAGCTGTTCAAAGGGCTGACGGCGGCGCTGCTCATCGTGCCCCTGGCTCTGACGGCCACCCCCGTGGCGGCCGAACCCGCGGATCCCGAGCACCCCTGGCGTGCCGACCATTGGCCGCAGACGCAGCCGTGGCAGCGCGACCAGCCGGCGGAGGCGCAGACCAAGCGCAGCACGTCGCACCCGGCGCTCAAGCCGATCGATCCCCAGAACTGGGAGAACCCGGACCACATGACGTGGGCCGACTACAAGAAGCCACCGAACACCAAGTGGAACGACCCTGCGGTGAAGGGCTCCGCCCGCACCTTCAAGGGCGCCCTGGTGCTGCTCGACTATCGGAACCAGCCGTTCGTGGTGACGCAGCCGAAGGGCTCGACGGTCTTCAAGAACCCGAGCGCCGAGGCCCACGACATCCCGCGCGAGCAGGTCGCAAAGTTCTACCAGGACTTCCTCAACACCCCGAACGCCCTCAACAAGGGGCACACCATCCACGAGTACTGGATGGAGGGCTCGGGCGGCCGTACCGGCGTGGAACTGACCGGCTTCGGCCCGTACCTGATGCCGGGCAAGGACCACGAGTACGCGCTGGAGTGGCAGAAGGACGCCTGTCCGCCCGGTGACACCTGCACCCGCGACCTGCGCGTCGACGGCAACGCCGCCTGGCGCACCGCAGTGGGCGACGAGGAGCTGAAGAAGTACGACTTCGTCTTCTACGTCAGCGCCGGGCAGGACGAGTCCTCCACCTGGCAGGAGTTCGGGCCGATGAAGTTCCCGAACAAGGAGGCCGTCACCGACGAGTTCGGGCCCGAGGACCCGAGCATGCCCAACTGGTCGAAGACGCGCTACGTCGACTGGACGTCCTGGCAGTCCGGCTCCACCTTCTGGCCCAACGCCGAGTTCGGCGTCGACTCGGTCCAGGCGGAGAGCTCCGGCATGTCGGTGTACGCCCACGAGCTCAGCCACATCCTGCGCGTGGCCGACAACTACAACAACCCTTACGCCAACCCGCCGCGCCGGGCCTACTCCGGTATCTGGGAGATGCTCAGCCGAGGCACCTTCAACGGGCCCGGCGGCCCGCACAGCCGCTGGCTCATCCCGCCGACCTCCGGCTCCTCGATGGGCGCCCAGCACATGCTGCGCAACAAGATCAAGCTGCAGATGGTCGACGAGCAGAACGTGCTGCGCCTGTCGCGCGACGCCCTCGCCCAGTCCGGCATGGTCACCGCCAGGGTCACCGCCCGCGTGGCGCAGCCGGGCCCGAGCGGGCTGAGCGGTGTCAACATCCAGTTCGGCACCGGTGACAAGAGCACCGGAAGCTGCCTGCCCGCCACGGACCCGCTGTGCGACGGCGGCGGCTACGACAATTACACCGTCGAGGTCGTCGACCGGATGGGCACCGACTCCTTCACCCCCGACTCCGGTGTGCTGCTGGCGAAGACCAAGGACGCCGACCGGGCACCGTACACGTGGGTGGTGGACGCCAACCCGCAGGACATCGGCATGACCGACTACGTCCTGCCCGACGGCACCAAGGTCCCGATCACCATCGGCGACTACCGCCAGCTGGCCGACGCGCTCTTCCATGCCGGCACGGACTCCGGCAGCGAGTACGAGTACGTCGACCAGGCCAACCGCCTGCACTTCTACGTCACCGACGTCGAGCGCGACAACGTGGGCGTCCTGGCCTACACCGTGGCGATCCGCTCCCTGGACGGCGCCGGCCCGCAGCAGCGCGGCGTCACGCTCGGCGAAGGCACCGCCAAGCCCGACGACGGCATCAGCACCTGCACCTTCCCGCTGCGCAACACCGGCACCGCCGCCCCGGCGGCCGGTCAGCACCCGGAGGACGTCAGCGCCTACCTCGGCAGTGACGTCTACCGGCTCAAGGCCGAGGTCTCGGGCAGGGGCTGGAGCGTGCGGCTGCCCACCGCCCTGGCCTCCGTCGACTTCGCCGCGGGCACCGGCGTGAAGGTCAACGCGATCCCGGGAGAGGGCATGATCGCCCTCACGGCCACGGTCAAGCTCACCGCCACCTCGGAGAGCGACCCGACCAAGACGGCCACCGCCACCTGCCGTGTGAACAACATGTGATCGAGGCGGCCGAGGGCAGATCGAGCCCTCGGCCGTCCCTCTTCGAGAAGGGCCGCCGGAAGCGCCCAGTCGGCCGGACACGGCCCCGGACGCCGGAAGCGGGCAAAGGGGTCGATGCGGAGCCGCGGCGCCTCACACGGGCTTCGAGGAGCCCGGACGGGCCGGTGCTCGCGCTCAGGACAACGGAGTCCTGAGCAACGCACCCGCCGTCCGCCGGGCCTCGCCGATGCTCTCCTCGAACAGCTCACGCACCCGCGCCGCCTGCTCGGCCAGTTCCCTGATGTGCCCGCGCGCCAGATCGTCGCGTACGGTCTCCGCCAGCAGCCGCTGATAATCGGGCGTGCGCGCGGCCAGCGCCTCCAGCCGCAGATGGGTCTGGAAGACCTCGTCGGCCTTGGCCACCTGCTTCGCGTAGTCCTCCAGCCGCCGCACCCGGCGGGCCAGCGAGGTCCAGGCCGCGTCGAGCGCGGTGCTGTACGGCTTGAACGCCTCCTCCAGCCCGGACGGCAGCTCCTCCGGCACGATCCGGCCGTGCTCGGCGTGCATCGCCGACAGGCGCGACAGCCGCTGGGCGATCTGCCAGACCTCCTCGGGCAGCGTCACCCGGTTGTCGATGGTGTCGAGCAGCCCCGCACGGTTCACCTGCGAGGTCAGGACCCTGTCCACGGCGGCCTGGGCCCGCGCCAGCAGTCGGCGGCACGGGTGGTCGAGGTCGCCGGGCAGCACGAAGGCGGCGCTGTGGGCGCGTACGGTCTCCAGACGGCGCCGTTCGTACCGGGTGCCGCTCCTGACGGCCAGCAACAGCAGTGAGACCAGGCTCGTGAACACCCCGGCCGCGATCAGCCCGGAGACGCCGAGCAGCACCCACATGAGCACCAGGAACGCCGGGACCAGCACATACGCGCTCACCCCGGCAGACCGCTCGGGGTGGCCGCCGCGTCTGGCCTGTTCGAGCAGGTGCGGGGCGCCGTGCAGCACCACCGAGACCTCGGCGGGCAACGACGGGTCGATCACGGGCCGTGGAGGGGCATGGCGCGGATCCATAGGTCAATGGTGCGTGATAAACGGAGATTTCGCTCAGAGGTAGGGTCAATGAGATGAGCAACTGGATTGATCTACAGGGTGCCGTCAACATGCGCGATCTGGGCGGTCTGCCCACCGTGGACGGCGGGACCGTCAAAGCGGGCAGAGTCTTCCGATCGGACAATCTGCAGGGGCTCACCGAGGACGACGTCGCGAGGCTCGTCACCGACCTGAAGCTGCGCCACGTCGTCGACCTGCGCTCCGACGTCGAGGTGGCGCTGGAGGGACCGGCTCCGCTGACCCGGCTGCCCGAGGTGGTCCACCACCGGATGAGCTTCCACGTCGAGCCGGGCAGGAACACCGACGTCGAGGCCGACACGATCGACATCGACAAGGTGCTGCCGTGGCAGGACCGCGAGCTCGACGAGGAGTTGCGGGTCAACGGCATCTACTTCGGCTACCTGCGCGAGCGGCCGGACTCCGTCGTCGGCGCGCTGCGCGCCCTGGCACTGGACGAGGGTGCGGCCGTCTTCCACTGCGCCGCGGGCAAGGACCGCACCGGCGTGCTCGCCGCCCTCGCCCTGGAGGTCGCGGGCGTCACCAGGGAGGCGATCGTCGCCGACTACACCGCCACCGGCGATCGTCTCGACCTGGTGCTGGCCCGGCTGCGGGCCAGCGACACCTACCGCGACGACCTGGACTCGCGCCCGGCCACCGACCACATGCCACGCGCCGAGTACATCGAGACGTTCCTCGGCGTGCTCGACGAGCGCTTCGGCGGGCCGCTCGGCTGGCTCGGCGGCCACGGGTGGACGGAGGCGGACGCGGCGGCCCTGCGCGCCCGCCTGCGCGACTGAACCCGCGCGACCGAACCGGCCGGCCGCCCCTGCGCGCCCGCCTGCGTGAGTGAGCCGGTCAGCGCAGGTGTGTGACGGTGCCCTGCTCGGCCGACAGCAGCGCCGCCTCCAGGACCCGCGTGGTCTCGACCGCGTCGGCCGGATCGACGGGCGGCGGGGCGCCCTCGCGCAGCGACCGCTCGACGCCCCGGTAGAAGTCGAGGTAGGCGCCCGGCTCCGTGCGGACCCGGCCGGCGGCCTCGTCGGTGCCGAGCAGGCCCCACCGGTCCTCGGCCTCCTCGCCGAAGCCGGGCGTGCCCGGTGCGACGCCCGCGCGCAGCAGGTCCTCCTGGACGTCCAGACCCTCCTTGACGTACGCGCCGGCCGAGCCGAGCACCCGCAGGCGCGGGCCGAGGCGGCCGGTGACCGCGCTCATCCACAGGTGCGAGCGCACCCCTCCGGCGTGGGCGAGGGCGAGGAAGGTGTCGTCGTCCGAGGCGACGCCGGGACGGCGGGAGTCGATCTCGGCGTACACGGTGCGGGCCGGGCCGAACAGCCGCAGCGCCTGGTCGACCAGGTGGCTGCCGAGGTCGTAGAGCAGACCGCCGACGTCCTCCGCGCCACCGGACTCGCGCCAGCCGCCCTTCGGCTCCGGCCGCCAGCGCTCGAAGCGCGACTCGAACCTGGCCACCTCGCCGAGCGCGCCCTTCGCGAGCAGGTGGCGCAGCGTCAGGAAGTCGCCGTCCCAGCGGCGGTTCTGGAAGACCGTCAGCATCAGCCCGCGCTCCTCGGCCAGCGCCACGAGGCGCCTGGCCTCCACGGACGTGGCCGACAGCGGCTTGTCGACGACGACCGGCAGCCCGGCGCTCAGCGCCGCCTCGGCGATCGGCACGTGGGTGCGGTTGGGCGAGGCGACGACGACCAGGTCGCAGCGGCCGAACAGGTCCTCCGCGCGGGGCAGGGCGGGCACGTCGTACCGGGATCCGGCCTCCTCGGCCCGCCCGGGGTCGCGCGTGACCACGGCGGCAAGGCGCAGGCCGGGGGTGTCGTGGATCAGCGGCGCGTGGAAGAACCGCCCTGCGGGGCCGTAGCCGACGAGGCCCACCCGGATGTCGTCCATGGCGCCAACGGTACTCGCGGGCCGCTCACACCTCGTCGTCGCGCTCGGCGAGGAACCGCTCGAACTGCGCGGCCAGCTCCTCGCCGGTGGGCATCGACGACGGCTCGGCCAGCAGGCTCTCGCGGTCGGACCCGGCCGCGAAGGCGTCGTACTGCTGCTCCATCCCGGCGATGGCCGTGGACAACTCGGTCGAGGCGCGGATCTGCTCCTCGATGTCGGCCGTGGTGCGTTCGGCGGCCGTGCGCAGCTCGTCCAGGGGGAAGACCAGCCCGGTGCCCCGGGAGACGGCCTCCAGCCCCGTGACGGCCGCGTGGGGGTACTCGGCCTGCGACAGGTAGTGGGGCACGTGTACGGCGTAGCCGACCACGTCGTGCCCGCGCGCGCCGAGCCGCAGCTCCAGCAGGGCCGCCGCGCTGCCGGGCACGTGGACCCGGCCGAAGCTGCTCGTCTGCTCCTCGACCAGCTCGGGCTTGGAGGCGTGCATGGTGATGCCGAGCGGCCGGGTGTGCGGGACCCCCATCGGGATGCCGTGGAGGGTGGCCAGCCTGCTCACCTCGAACCGCTCGGTCAGCGTGGTGACGGCCTTGACGAACAGTTCCCACTCACGGTCGGGTTCCGGGCCGTTCAGCACCAGGTACGGGGTGCCCGCGGCGTCCGTGGCGGAGTACAGGGCCAGCTCGGGGCTCTCGTACCCGACCCAGCGGTCGGTGTCGAAGACCATGGTCGGCCTGCGGGAGCGGTAGTCGAGCAGCCGGTCCACGTCGAACGTGGCCACGACCCGGTGCTCGCTCCCGGCCAGTAGGTGCCCGAGCGCGAGGCGTCCGGCGTTGCCCGCGTCGACGAACCCGTCGAAGTGGTACAAAAGCACCGGATCGGTCAGCTCGGGGAGGTCGGCGGCGAGCTCGTAGAGGTCCGTCGGGTCGAACACGTTTGGACAGCCTTTCCCTAGGTACTCTCTTCAGCAACCTGCCGGGCGCCGAGCTGATTCCGCGTGACGCCCTGTCGTGCAGAATAGGCCGCCTGGGACGAGCACAGGGGTGATCTCGGACTGGAAGGATGTTCGATCACGACATCCCTCCGGACCAGGGGATTGATTCATATAGCCCCTGAGGGCAGAAGAATCGCTATAAATACGATATGGTCACGCCATAAGAACGTTGCGATCATGTCTGTATGGCGAGAATTCCTGCGCAAGCCACCCCCCTCCGCATCCCCGCCCTGCAGTGCCCATTCGCGAGCGACGTGAATCCACATGTGGACGCCGCCAGCGAGGACAGCTTCGCCTGGCTCTTGGAGTCAGGAATGCTGCGAGAGCCGGATATGCTGGAACGTTACAAGAGCGCACGTTTCGGTTGGCTCACCGCGAGAGCCTACCCACTGGCCGATCGGGACATGCTGAAACTCCTGATGGATTGGTGCATCTGGCTGTTCGCCTACGACGACGGCTTCTGCGAATCCGAGGATCTCAGCCGCCACACCGCCCAGATCGCCAGAGCCCTGCCGGAGATGTTCCGCGTCCTGCACGACATCGACTCCGACGAGCCCGTCACCAACGTCTTCGCCAAGTCCCTCCAGGAACTCAGGGCACGCATCGCAGAGCACGCCGAGCGAGACCAACTCGACCGTTGGAGCACCGCAACGAAGGAGTACATCTTCGCTCAGGTCTGGGAAGCAGCCAACCGCGAGACCGACGTGGTCCCCTCCCCGGAGGACTACGTGTTCATGCGCCGCCGTACCGGCGCCATGTACCCGGTCTACGCCCTCATCGACATCGCGAGCGGGCAGCGGCTCACCCCTGACGAGTGGCATCACCCCGACGTCAGGGCGCTCACCGAGCACGCCAACGACCTCGTCGTGTGGGACAACGACCTGTTCTCCTATGCGAAGGAGCGCAAGCACGACATGGCCCGGCACAATCTCGTCAACGTGCTCGTCACCCATCGCGGCTGTTCGCTGCAGGAGGCACTCAACGAGGTGGCGGTCATGCACGACCAGGCCGTGGCGCAGATGGTCAAACTGCGGAGCTCTGTCGACTCCTGGGGCACGCAAGCCGTGCGGGCCTATGTGCAGGGCCTCGAACACTGGGTACGTGGCCACATCGAGTACTCGTTGGGCAGCGCCAGATACATGCGCGCGTGGCCTTCGGGCACGCAGTGGCCGCAGACCGGCTGACCGTCAGGACGAGGCGTCCACCTCGCCCAGCGCGATGGCGGCCGCCTCGTCGAGGTCAAGGCGGGCCCCCTGCTCGAACGCCGCCTTGTAGCCGTCCTCGCCCAGCGTCTTCTGGCACTCCTTGACCAGGCTGTCGTGATCGGCGGTGAGCCAGGGGGCGCCCAGCATCGGCAGCCCGGCCGTCTTCCAGTTCTGCTGGAGTGCGCCGAGAAGCTGGGCGGCCAGTGACGGTCCGTTGAGCAACTGGTGAATCCGCGCCGTCGTCTCCAGCGCGATCAGGGTGCCCAGAGTGTCGTGGAAATGTCGCTTGATGCGCAGCCCCTCCAGCGCATCGCCGAGCGCCTCCTGAGGTCTGCCGTTGGCCAGCCGCGTCAAGGCCAGCGCCCAGTAGGCATAGGAACTCACGAACAGTTCGCCGCGCTCCCTGCACACCTGCAGGCAGTCGACCAGCAGAGATTCCGCCTCGAACAGCTCGCCCTGCGAAGTGAGCACGATGGACAACTCCACGATGGCGGGCAGCAGGCCCGGGTTCAGTTCCTTGCTGTCGGTGTTGAACTCGATCGCCACCCCCAGCAGCGCACTGGCCTTCTGCAGGTCGCCCTGCAGCAGCGCGGCCGTGCCCTGCATCTTCGAGGCCAGGATCACCGCCTTGGAGTCGCCGACCCGCACCGCCTCCGTGCTGCACTGCTCGGCCGCCGACAGCGCGCCCGTGCTGTCGCCCTGGGCGCTGCGCACGTACGACAGCACCCACAGCGCCTTGCAGCGTTCCTTGCTCGGCGTCGGGTTGGCCGCCAGCGCGCGTTCGAGGTAGAGCCGGCCCTCGCGGGTGAACCCGCAGCAGATCCACATGAACCACAGCGACGACAGCAGCCGCAGCGCCAGCATGGTCTCACCCGGCGAGTTGAGCGCGTGCTCCAGCGCCACCCGCACGTTGTCGTGCTCCTGGCGCATGCGCACGAACCAGTAGATCTGGCGTGGCCCGGACCAGGCGTCCTCACTGCGCTGGGCGAGGCTCAGGTAGTACTGCAGATGGCGGTTGCGCATGCGCTCGGACTCGCCGAGCTTGCTCAGCCACTCCTCGCCGTACTCGGCGAGCGTGTCGATCAGCTTGTAACGCACCCCGGCGTGGTTGGACCTGATCAGCAGGATCGACTTCTCGACCAGCCCCATCACCAGGTCGGTGATGTCCGCCTCCGGCAGCCGCTCGTCGGCGCAGACGAACTTGGCCGCCTCCAGCTCGAAGTCGCCCGCGAAGACCGACATGCGCGCCCACAGCAGGCGCTCGGCGGGCTCGCACAGCTCGTGGCTCCACCCGATCGCCGCCCGCAGGGTCTGGTGGCGCGGCAGCGCCGTACGGCTCGCCCCGGCCAGCAGGCTGAAGCGGTCGGCCAGCAGCCCGAGGATCTGGTCGACCGACAGCGCCCGCGCCCGCACCGCCGCCAGCTCGATCGCCAGCGGGATGCCGTCGAGGCGGCGGCACAGCTCGGCCACCGACCCGATGTTGTCCTCGTCGAGCAGGAAGTCGGGCACCACGGACCCGGCGCGGGCGGCGAACAACTGCACGGACTCGTTGGTGAACAGGTTCTCGCCCTGGTCGTCGCCCGGCACCTGCAGCGGCGGCACCGGGACCACCCGCTCGTACGGCAGGTTGAGCGACTGCCTGCTGGTGGCCAGCACGCGCAGGCTCGGGTTGGCCTCCAGCAGTTCCTCGACCAGTTCGGCGCAGCCCTGCACCAGGTGCTCGCAGGTGTCGATGATGAGCAGCATGTCGCGGCCCTCGACCCACTCGGCCAGCGTCTCGGAGGCCGCGCGGGAGGACTGGTCGGCGATGCCGAGCGCGGCCGCGATGGTGTGCTTGACCAGCCCGGCGTCCTGCAGCCGGGCCAGGTCGGCGAACCAGACGCCGTCCTTGTACTGCGACCGCACCTGGTGGGCCAGCCGCAGCACGGTGCGCGACTTGCCGACACCGCCGATGCCCGTGACAGTGACCAGGCGGGACTCGCCCAGGTGGCGCTTGAGATTGGCGAGCAGGCGGGTACGGCCGACGAAACTGGTCAGCTCCGCAGGTAGGTTGCCTTCTCGGCGCCAGCCTGAGGGGGTGGGCATGGGGCAGCCTCACGGGGGTTGGGGCGACTCCTGACTAACGCATCGTACCCCCGGTGATCCCAGGTGTCCCTTACGCGGGAGATCGCCGGGTGCGGGTTTGTTCATCTCGGTAGCATGTAGCCCGTGAGTGAATATCTCCCTGAGGAGCCCGCCGACACCTGGGGCGACGAGACGGCCATCTCCGAGGACTTCTACCTCGACAACCGCCCGCCCCACTGGGACTGAGCCTGCCTCGGGGCCCTCCGGCGGGCGCCGGAGGGCCCTCACCGGTCAGGACACGACGTCCTTGCGCCGGAAGCGCCGGAAGGCCAGCGCCAGCAGCAGCGCCGCGTACGTCACCGAGATCGACGCGCCCTTCGCCATCCCGCCCCAGTCGATGACCGGCGCGATGGCGTCCATCCAGGCGGTGTTCCAGAACGTCGGCAGGAACTCGCGCAGCGTCCCCAGCGCCTCGACCGCCTGCAGGATCGTGGAGACGATCCACAGCCCGACCGCCCCGCCGACCGCGCCGAGCGGCGAGTCGGTGGCCGTGGAGATCAGGAAGGCGAGCGCCGCCACGACGAGCTGGCTGGCCAGCGCGTAGCCGATGACGATGCCGAAGCGCGGCAGCACGTCGAGCGCCGCGATCGTCTCGCCGGTGCCCGGCACGGTGATGTCGGCCCAGCCGAAGGCGACCGTACCGGCGAGCAGGGCCATCAGCGGCACCGCGATCACCGCCGTGGCCGAGAAGCCGAGCGCGACGACGAGCTTCTGCCGCAGCAGCCGGTCGCGCGGCACCGGCGCGGCCAGCAGGTAGCGCAGCGACGACCAGTTGGCCTCGCTGGCCACGGTGTCGCCGCAGAACAGCGCCACCGCCACCACCAGCAGGAAGTTCGCCGACACCGACAGGGTGAAGGCGGCGAAGTTGAGCCCGCTGGCGGTCGCCAGGTCGGAGATGCGGATCCCCGGCGTGCTGCCGGTGGGCTGCTGCGGGCCGAACTGGAAGGCGATCACGAGGATCCACGGCAGCGCCAGCAGCAGGCCGAACATCACCATCGTGCGGCGGCGCTTGAGCTGCCGGACGATCTCGACCCGCAGCGGCAGCGTCCGGCCGGGGCGATACCCCTGTGCGACGCTCACGACTTCTCCCCGATCAGGTCGAAGAACACGTCCTCAAGACGCGGCCCGCGCCCGTTGGAGCTGGCCAGCAGCTGGGCGACGGGGCCCGAGGCGACCAGCCGGCCGCGGTGCATGACGACCACATGGGTGCAGGTCTGCTCGACCTCCGCGAGGAGGTGGCTGGAGACGATCACCGTGCGGCCGTCCCGGGCGTAGCGCTTGAGCACCTCGCGCATCTCCTTGATCTGGGGCGGGTCGAGCCCGTTGGTGGGCTCGTCCAGCACGAGCAGGTCGGGCAGGCCGAGCATCGCCTGCGCGATGGCCAAGCGCTGCCGCATGCCCTGTGAGTACGTGCGCACGGCCCGGCTGAGCGCGTCGCCCAGCCCGGCGATCTCCAGCGCCTCCGCGAAGTGCGCCCGCTCCCTGGGACGGCCGGTGGCCGCCCAGTACAGCTCCAGGTTCTCCCGGCCGGACAGGTGCGGCAGGAAGCCGGGCCCCTCGACGAACGAGCCGAGCCGCGACAGCACCGGGGCGCCGGGCAGGACCTGCTCGCCGAAGATGCGGATCTCGCCGCCGTCGGGGTGGATCAGCCCCATCGTCATGCGCAGGGTGGTCGTCTTGCCGGCGCCGTTGGGCCCGAGCAGGCCGAGCACCTGGCCGCTCTCGACGCGGAACGACAGGTCGTCGACCGCCCGGAAGCCGTTGCGGTAGGCCTTGGTGAGCCCGCTGATCTCCAGTGGCACGCCGGAGTCGCCGCCGGTGGCGGCGGCGGGGGGGGGCCG
>NZ_BAAAHQ010000001.1:261020-312576 GCF_039525605.1 Nonomuraea longicatena
CCGGCCAGCGGCATCGCCCACACCCACCACGCGATGCCGGTCACCGGCGCGCTGAGCGCGGTGACGGTCGGCACCGTGAGGGCGGGCGCGGCCAGCGCGACCTGGAAGGTGCCGGGCGCGGCCGGGGTCGCGTAGCCCATGTCGGTCGTGGTGACGCTCAGCCGCAGCCGGTGGCCGACGGCGAAGCGGTGGTCCACCGCCGGGAGCGTCACCGTGACGTCGGTGCCGTCCTGCCCCTCGGGGATCTTCACGCGGATCGGCGCGGCGAGCCCGGCGGGCAGGAGCGGCGGCTGGATGGTGTCGGCGACGTCCCACAGTTTGGCGAACAGCGTCGCCTCGCCCTTGCCCTGCACCCGCAGGGTCACCGACGAGGAGCCGGTGAGCTGCAGCGGAGCCGTGAGCGGGGCGGACTGGAAGGTCGCGGTCTGGCCGGGCATGTCCAGCGAGACGCTCAGGTTGGCCGCGCCGCCCACGCCACTGCCGCCGAGCAGGCCGCTCACGCCGGGGACGACGGAGATCGAGGCGGGCGCGCCGCCGGGCGGGTTGACGACCGGCTGCGGCGGGCCGGACAGCTCGATCCGGGTGCTGGAGGTGCCGGACAGCCCTGGGTACGCCCCGGTCTCCGGGTGCAGCCGGATCCGCTGCCTGGTGCCTGGGTCGCGGCCGCCGTCGCGGGTGCTGGTGAACACCCCGACCGGCGGGCCCGAGGTCTGCTTCAGGTGCTGGGCGAGCCAGGCGCTGGTGCGGTCGTGGAGCCAGTCGGCCTCGCCGTTGCCGCCGTCATGGCCGCCGTCGTACCACAGCACGCTCACCGGGGCGCCGGTCGCCGCGATGGCCTTCGCGTTGCGGTCGGCCTGCTCCAGCGGGAACAGCGAGTCGCGCTGACCCTGGATCAGCAGCGTCGGGATCTTGATCCGCCCCGGCAGCGACACCGGGCTGGAGGCGCGCAGCAGCGCGACCGCCTCCGGCGTGGCCCGGCCGGTCTCCGCGACCTGCTGGTAGATGTCGCAGATCCGCGGCAGGAACCGGCCGCACCGGACGTCCTGCGGGGTGGAGGGCGGCTGCGCCTGCGCGAACGCCATCAGGTCCTCGCGCGAGGACGGGACGCCCCGGCCGAAGAAGATCCCCGCCCACATGCGCTTGAACACGCCGTCCTCCGGGCCGCCGCCCGCGCTGTGCGGGAAGAGCGACTCGGACAGGTCGTACCAGGTGATCTGGGGGACGATGGTGTCGACGCGGTTGTCGTGGGCGGCGGTCATCAGCGCGATCGAGCCGCCGTAGGAGCCGCCGACGATGGCGACGCGCGGGTCGCCGTCGCGGTCGAGCCGCACCTGCGGCTGGCGGGCCAGCCAGCTGATCAGCTGCTGGACGTCCTTGACCTCGTAGTCGGGGGAGTTCAGCGCGATCTGCCCGGTGGAGGCGCCGAACCCGCGCGCCGACCAGGTCAGCACCGCGTAGCCCTCCTGCGCCAGGCGCAGTGCCTGGTCGCGCATGCTCCGTTTGCTGCCGCCGAACCCGTGGGCGAGCAGGACGGCCGGAGCCTTCCCGCCGCCGGCGGGAGGGTAGAACGTCGTGTCGAGGGTGACCTTCTGGTCGTCGCCGGGGCCGTCGACCACGTCGA
Source organism: Nonomuraea longicatena (assembly GCF_039525605.1). NCBI lineage: Bacteria > Bacillati > Actinomycetota > Actinomycetes > Streptosporangiales > Streptosporangiaceae > Nonomuraea > Nonomuraea longicatena. Next base: position 262,642 of record NZ_BAAAHQ010000001.1, read on the forward strand.
TGCGGCCGTCGACGCCGCGTACCTCCGGCGAGGCGGGCCACACCAGCCACACCACCGCTCCCAGCAAGGTCAGTGCCGCGACCAGCGCGGCCACTCTTCTCATGCGGTGGAGGGTACTGGGACTACCTGAGAGATCGATGAGATCGCAGCTGGCATAGGCTCTGAGCATGAGCGATATCGACTATCTCACGATAAATCGCGCTAACTGGGATGATCGGGTACCGGTCCACGTCGGCAGCGAATTCTACGACGTGGCCGCCTTCAGGTCGGGTCGCTCCACGCTCCGGCCGTTCGAGGTCGCCGAGGTCGGCGACGTCGCCGGGAAGAGGCTCGCGCACCTGCAGTGCCACTTCGGGCTCGACACGCTGTCGTGGGCCCGGCTCGGCGCCGAGGTCACCGGCCTCGACTTCTCCGAGCCCGCGATCGAGGCCGCCCGCGCGCTCGCGGCCGAGACCGGCCTGCCCGCGCGCTTCGTCGCCGCCGACGTCTACAGCGCGCCGCAGGCGCTCGGCGAGACCTACGACATCGTCTACACCGGGCTCGGCGCGCTGGTCTGGCTGCCCGACGTGACCCGGTGGGCGCGGACGGTCGCCGCGCTGCTGCGTCCCGGCGGTTTCCTGTACCTGGCGGAGTTCCACCCGTTCTCGGACGTCCTGGACGACGAGCGCGGTGAGCGGGTCGTCTACGACTACTTCGCCGACGAGCCGATCGTCCTGGACGAGCCCCACACCTACACCGGCCCCGAGCGGCTGGCCCACGGCGCCAAGGTGGAGTGGCAGCACGGTCTCGGCGCGGTCGTCACCGCCCTCGCGCAGGCGGGGCTGCGCCTGTCGTTCCTCCATGAGCACGACCACACGATCTTCCGCAGGTTCGCCGCGCTGGAGGCCGAGGACGGCCGCTACCGGATGCCCGAGGGACGGCCGAGGGTTCCGCTCATGTACTCGCTGGCCGCCACCCGCTGACAGACCGGTGTGCCGGTCCCGGGCCGGACCCCGGGACCGGCGTCTGCGGATTCACCCACACGCCGCGGGGGACGACTCGGGGGCTGCGCCGGGGCACGGGCACGCCCCCGTGGCCCGGCGCCGGTCAACTGTCGCAACTATGGGTATATGTCCGTTTTTAGGTGGGTGAAACCGGCGCCCAGATGCCCATCGCCCGCCAGATCCGCCTGCTCAGCGGCGTGATCAGGCCGAGGTCGGCGCACAGCTCGCGGGTGCGCCCCACCGAGTCGCCGATCTCCTGCCTGGCCCTCGCGTCGCGGTGGTGCGCCTCCCGCACCACCTGCTCGGGGATGCGGAAGTGCCTGACCATCGCGCCGGGCGGGGTCAGCATGATCCGCGCCATGATCCCGAGGACGACCGGCGAGATCAGGCCCAGCAGCAGCCGCCGGTGGCGGGGCATCAGCGGCACCCGGTTGCGCAGGTAGTGGCGGGCGAAGGAGATGTGCCGCGCCTCCTCCGCGACGTGGATGCGCATGATCACCTCCTCCAGCGGGTGGTGCTCGCGGCCGTCCTTGAGAATCCTGCGCTGCACATGGTCGATCGGGTCCTCGCCGCCCAGGACGAAGACGAAGAACAACTCGGTGGAGATCAGCGGGACCCACGGCACGATCTGCGCCAGGAACGCCAGCGGCCGGGGCATGCCCTGGACGGGCATCCCCGTCCGGTTCACGAACTCCTGGAACATCATCCCGTGGTGCCCCTCCTCGATGGTCTCGTGGTAGACGTACCGGAACTCGGGGGCGCCGTTCGGCAGCCGGTAGGCGTAGCTGAGCAGGCCCCGCTTGAGCAGGTTCTCGAACTGCAGCCCGATCTTCATCGCGGTCGCCACCCGCCACAGGCCGATCCGCGCCCGCGTCCCGGGCGGGCGCGAGCGGTACCAGGGGTGGGCGCCCAGCCGGTCGACCTCGGGCAACTCCCAGCGCGGGTCGTCGGGGTCGATCAGGAAGGCCGGGTCGTCCCAGGGGATGTCGCGGTACGGCTCCCAGTGCTTGTCCACCGACGCCTTGGACAGGCGCCGGATGACCGCCTCGTAGGCGCCGCGTCCCGCGACGGTCTCGTCGCGTTCCGTGTCTGCGGTCGAGTCGGGTGCGGCGGTCATCCTGGCGCTCCTCCCCTGGGCGATGCCCGCAATTGTACGCGGCATCCAATAACCCGGGAAGGTCTCACAGCTCGCCCGGCCCGAGGCCCACCTCCATCGCGGCGGCCGCCATCACCATCTCCGTGACCCGCTTGCGCGTCACCGTCTTGCGGTGCACCACGTACTGCACCGCCAGCCCGTCGATCAGCCCGAAGATCCGCCAGGCGGCGGCGTCGGCGTCCGGGCAGGTCATCTCGCCGGAGAGGACACCCTCCTCGATGATCTCCCGCAGCACCCGCCTGCCGTACAGGTCCAGCTTGCGGCTGGTCGACTCCAGTTGGTCGTTGCGCATCGACTCGGCCCACGCGTCGATCCACAGCTTCCAACCGCCGAGGTTGGTCCCGGGGGCGCACAGCCGTACCAGTGCGCGCAGCCGCTCCACGGGCGGTTTCTGGGCCCGCTCGATCGCCATGATCGAGGTCAGATGCTGCTCGGCCGCATAGGAGAACGCCTCGGCGAACAACTGTTCCTTCGTCTCGAAGTGGTAGAAGAGCAGCGGCTGGCTGACTCCCGCCGCCCGCGCGATGTCGAGTGTCCTCGTGTGGCCGAAGCCGAGGCTGGAGATGACCTCGCAGGCGGTCTTGAGAAGATCCTCACGTCGTAATCGGCTGAAACCCCTCGTCACAGCGGAGAACTCTATGCCGCGCCGGGCCTATTGTCGCAGCGGGATACCGAGGACGAATCGCGCACCCTTGTCGGAGTCCTCGATGGTAAGGGTGCCGTGGTGGCTCGCGGCGATCTCCCTGGCGATCGGCAGGCCGAGCCCGGTGCCTCCGGCGTCCCGGCTGCGTGAGGCGTCCAGCCTGGTGAAACGCCGGAACACGACCTCGCGCTGGTCGGGTGCGATCCCGGCGCCGTCGTCCTGGACCTCCAGGACCGCCCGGCCCTCGCGCCTGGCCACCGTGACGGTGATCGTGGTCTCCGCGTGGCGCTCGGCGTTGTCGAGCAGGTTCGTCAGCAGCCGGGCCAGGCGCAGCCGGTCGCCGCTGACCGTCACCCCCGGCTCCAGGTGGGTGACGACGCGCTTGTCGCGCGGCCGCGCCACCTCGGCGGTCACCAGCTCGGACAGATCCACCGGGTCCCGGTGCCCCGGCGCCCTCGCCTCCAGGCGGGCCAGGGTCAGCAGATCGGTCACGATGGCCTGCAGCCGGTTCAGGCTGGACAGGATCGCCTCGCAGGTGGCCTGCCAGTCGGTGTCCTCCGGGTACAGCATCGCCTCCTCGACCTGTGCGCGCATGGCGGTGATGGGGCTGCGCAGGTCGTGGGAGGCGTCGGAGGCGAACCTGCGCTGCTGCTCGACCACCGCCTCCAGCCGGTCCAGTGTTTCGTTGACCGTGCGGGCGAGGTCGTCGAGTTCGTCCTTCTGCGTCGAGCGCGGCACCCGGCGGCCCAGGTCGGTGGCGGTGATCTCGGCGAGCTCCGACTTGATGTGGGTGATCGGACGCAGCAGGTTCGCGATGGCCGCCGAGGCCACCACCGCCGTCGGCACCGTGAGCAGCACGGCTCCGCCCAGCATGCCGAGCGCGTACAGCGGGTGGATGTACCACGGGATGTCGGGCCCGTAGGCGTACGACATCCACCGCTGGCCGCCCACGTCGGCGCGTACGCCCACGGTGTTGAAGCATGGGTGCCCCGCCAGCAGTTGCGTGCACACGTCGGTGTCCACCCGCAGCGCGTTGCCCCGGGGCTTGACGTCCGTCAGCGGCGGGGAGCCGATGAGCGACGGGCTGGCCTGCCTGACCCGGCCGTGCTCGTCGACGACCTGGATGTACTCGATCTCCTCCACTGCCGCGACGGCCTTGAGGTTGCCCGTCGGAGCGTAGCGCTCGGCGGAGTAGGCGAACCGGCCGGCCGCCCGCGCGGTCTGGTCGGTCACGTAGCTGCTGAGCAGCGTGTGCACCAGCGGCGTCACCAGCATGACGACCAGCAGGTTCAGGGCGAGCGCGTTGAGCGCCGCGACCGCGGTCATCCGCCGGCGTACCGACCAGGTCTTGAACATCGCTCACCGCTCTCTGAGCGGCAGGTCGAGCACGAACCGGGCGCCCCGGTCGGAGTCCTCGATGGTGAGGCTGCCCCGGTGGCTGTTGGCGATCTCGCGGGCGATGGGCAGCCCGAGGCCGGTGCCTCCGGCGTCGCGGCTGCGGGAGGCGTCCAGGCGGGTGAACCTGCGGAAGACGACCTCCCGCTGGTGCGGCTCGATGCCCGCCCCGTCGTCGTGGACCTCCAGGCGGGCCCGGCCGTCCTGCTCGACGACGGTGACGGCGACACTGGTCTCGGCGTGGCGCTCGGCGTTGTCGAGCAGGTTCGTCAGCAGGCGGGCCAGCCGCAGCCGGTCGCCGGTCACCTCGACCCCGGACTCCAGGGTGGTGACCACCGTCTTGCCGCGCGGGCGGGCGGTCTCGGCTATGACGAGTTCGCCGAGGTCGACCGGCTCCTGCGCCCCGGCCGCCCCGGCGTCCAGCCGGGCCAGGGCGAGCAGGTCGGTGACGATGGCCTGCAGCCGGTCGAGGCTGGACAGGATCGCGTCGGCGGTCTGCGGCCAGTGGACCTCGTCGGGGTAGAGCATCGCCTCCTCGATCTGCGCGCGCATGGCGGTGATGGGGCTGCGCAGGTCGTGGGAGGCGTCCGAGGCGAACCGGCGCTGCTGCTCGACCACGCCCTCCAGTCGGTCGAGGGTCTGGTTCGCGGTCAGCGCCAGGGCGTGGATCTCGTCGTTGGTGGGCGGTACCGGCACCCGCTGGCCGAGGTCGCTCTCGGTGATGGCGGCGAGCTTGGCGCGGATGGCGTCGACGGGGGCGAGGGCGCTCGCGACCGTGCGGGAGGTGCCGTACCAGGTGATCGACACCAGGGCGACGGAGACGGTGATCACGAACACCAGCACGGCGGGATGGACGTACCAGGGGACCTCGTGGCCGAGTGCGTAGACGATCCAGTCGCCGTCGGTCTGGTAGACGCGGAAGGTGGCCACGAGCATGCAGTCGCCGGCGAAGCCGCCGATGTCGCAGACGACGCCGGTGCCGCCGGAGTTGTCGAAGCTCGGGATGATGTCGGTGACACGCGGGCGTCCGCTCAGGCTGGGGGAGGCCGAGACCACGCGCCCGGCGCTGTCGAGGACCTGCACCCCGTCCACCTCGGTCGGTACGGTCTCCGGCAGCGTCCCCCGTTTGATCAGGTGCACCACTCGCAGCGCGGCGCTCATGACCTCGTGCGAGCGGTACTCCTCGGCCGTCGCCCGTACCGCCAGCAGCACGAACGCGTTCACGACAAGGCAGAGCGCGGCCATCGTGACGGTCGCGATGAGCGTCAACCTGCCACGTACCGAGCCCTTGGTGAGGCCCTCGTCAGGGTCGTCCTGACGGTCCCGGACTCCGAGCAGCCCGGGAATGTAGGTCCAACGCCGTGTGATCACGCCATCCGTCCCCCTGGTAATCAGATGATCACACTAAGTGCCCGCAGCTCTAATTAACGGAGATTCAGCGATAAATCCAGACAAAACGCAGGGCAGAGCATTGCTCTGTACCTGCGGACGGCCGCTGATTAGAGTAAGTGGGCACTGATGCGAAGGAGACCGATGTGAACCTCGCTGAGTATCGGCGCGCGGCCCGTGAGTGGCTGGCGGACAACGTCCGCGACGGAGAAGACCCCCGAGTGTTCATGGCCAGGCTCCACGACGCCGGATACTCCGGCATCACCTGGCCGCTCCAGTGGGGCGGACAGGGCCTGACCCAGGCCGAGGAACGCGTCTTCGCCGAGGAGGCCGCCTCCTGCACCCTGCCCACCTTCATGTTCTCGATCGGCCTCGGCATGTGCGGGCCGACCCTGCTCGACCGGGGCACCGACGAGCAGCGCGCCCGCTTCGTCCGGCCCCTGCTGCGCGGGCAGGAGGTCTGGTGCCAGTTGTTCTCGGAACCCGGTGCGGGCAGCGACGTGGCCGCCGTCCAGACCCGGGCCGAACGCGACGGCGACACCTGGATCGCCGACGGCCAGAAGGTGTGGACCTCCGTGGCCGAGCGCGCCGACTGGGGCCTGCTGCTCGCGCGCACCGACCCGGACGTGCCGAAGCACAAGGGGCTGAGCATGTTCGTCATCGACATGCGCCATCCCGGGGTGACCGTACGGCCGTTGCGTGACATGACCGGCCGCGCCCACTTCAACGAGGTCTTCATCGACCGGGTGCCGATCCCCGACGCCCATCGCGTCGGCGCGGCCGGCGACGGCTGGAGCGTCGCGGTCACCACGCTGCTGCACGAGCGGCTGTCGATCTCCGCCGGAGTCGGCATGAGCGGCGGCAAGGACAGCGCCGACGGGTTCGAGGCGCTGCGCGCCGCCACCGACACCTCCGACCCGCACGTGCGCGACGGCCTCGTCGAACTCCACCTCAGATCCCGCGCGCTCGACCTGTTCAACCAGCGCCTGGCGCAGGAGACCAAGGCCGGGATCTTCCCCGGCGCCCGAGGCAGCGCCGCCAAACTGCTGCTGGCCGAACTAGCCCTGTTCCGCGCCGACCTCGCCACCTCACTGGTCGGCCCCGCCGCCGTCGTGGACCCCGCCCTGTCCGACGCGCTCGCGCTGGCGCCCGCCATGGCGCTCGGCGGCGGCACCAACGAGATCATGCGCAACATCATCGGCGACCGGGTGCTCGGTCTCCCGCCGGAACCCCGCCTCGACAAGACCGTGCCGTTCAAGGAGCTGAAGGTGGGGACGCAGGAGTGAAGCTCGTACTCAGCCAGGAGCAGCTCGACCTGCGCGCCGCCGTACGGGCCTTCCTCGCGGCGGCCTCGCCGCTGCCGAAGGCGCGCGCCGACGCGGAGTCGGGCCCCGGCTACTCGCCCGCGGTCTACGCCCGCCTGAGCGGCGAACTCGGCCTGCCCGGCCTGATCGTCCCCGAGGAGTACGGCGGCGCCGGAGCGGGCCACGCCGACCTCGCCGTCGTCCTGGAGGAGACCGGTGCCGCCCTGTTGCCCGGCCCCTTCCTGGCCACCGTCTTCGCCGCCATCGCCGCGACCGAGGCGAAGGACGAGGAGCTCCTGCCCGCCCTCGCCGACGGCCGCCTGACCGCCACCCTCGCCACCTCCCCGCAGGTGATCAACGCGCAGGACGCCGACGTGATCTTTGTCGACGACGGCACCGCCCTGCGTGCCCACCCTGCGGCGGAGGCCGCCGTCACCCCGCTCGACAGCCTCGACCCCACCCGCCGCCAGGGCCGCGTCACCTTCTCGGGAACCGGCAGGACGCTCACGGAGGACCCCGCCACGCTCGCCCGCGTCGGCGACCTGTGCGCCGTCGCGCTCGCCGCCGAGCAACTGGGCGTCATGCGGGCCGCGCTGGAGGCGATCGTCGGCTACGCCCGGATCCGGGTGGCCTTCGGCAGATTCATCGGCTCCTACCAGGCCGTCAAGCACAAGCTCGCCGACATGCACACCAAGCTGGAGCAGGCCGAGTCGATCGTCCGCTACGCCGCCTGGGCCGCCGACGAGGCGCCCGAGCGGCTGCCCGAGGCGGCCGCGCTCGCCCAGGCGTACGTCGGGCGGGCCTGCTTCGAGGTGGCCCGCGACCACCTGGTGCTCCACGGCGGCATCGGCTTCACCTGGGAGCACGACGCCCACCTCTACTACAAGCGGGCCAAGGCCGACGAGGTGCTGCTCGGCCCGCCCCGCCTCCACCGTGCCCGCCTCGCGACCCTGCTGGAGCTGTGATGGACATCGGCTCGCTGCCCGGCTTCTACGCGATCGCCGCCGCCGACCCGGGCCGCCGCGCGATCGTCGACGTGGACGGCACCGTCGTCACGTACGGCGAGCTGCTCACCCGCGTCAACCAGGTGACCCACGGCCTGCGCGCCAGGGGCGTCGGCCGGGGCGACGTGGTCGCCGGAGTGCTGCGCAACGGCGTGGACCCGCTCGTCATGATCATGGCGACCGGTCAGGCCGGGATGTACTACGTGCCGGTCAACTGGCACCTGACCCCCGCCGAGGTGCACTACATCCTCGACGACTGCGACGCCCGCGTGGTCGTGACCCAGCCGGACGACGTCTGGGCACTGGGGGAGGGCCAGCCGGACACCACGCCGCAGGTCCGCACCTCCGGCGCGGTCATGTGGTACACCTCCGGCACCACCGGCGTCCCCAAGGGCGTGCAGCGGCCCCTGTCGGACACCGACCCCGAGGCATCGCTGCCGACCTTCGTCTGGTTCCTCGGCCAGGTCTGCGACCTGCGGCCGGGCGACGGCGTGCACCTGGTCACCTCGCCGATGTACCACTCGGCGCCCTGCGCCCACGCCCAGTTCGCGCTGCACCTCGGGCACACCCTGGTCATCACGCCGAGGTTCGAGCCCGAGCCGATCCTCGCGCTCGTCGAGGAGCACCGGGTCACCAACGCGATGATGGTGCCGACCATGTTCCACCGGATGGTCCAGCTTCCGCGCGTCGTGCGGGACAAGTACGACCTGTCGTCGCTGCGCCAGGTGATCCACACCGGCGCCGCCTGCCCGGTCGCCGTCAAACAGGCGATCATGGACTGGTGGGGGCCGGTGCTCTACGAGTACTACGGCTCCACCGAGTCCAGCATCGCCTTCGCCGTCAAGCCCCGCGAGTGGCTGGAACGGCCGGGCACGGTCGGGCGGCCCGCGCCCACCTTCGAGGCCCGGATCCTCGACGAGCGGGGCGCCGAGCTGCCACCGGGCGAACCCGGCCTCGTCTACGTCAGGAGCGCGCTCAGCACCTTCGAGTACCTCAAGGACGTGGCCAAGACCGAGGCCAGCAAACGCGGAGACTGGTACGCCCCGGGCGACGTCGGCTACCTCGACGCCGACGGCTACCTGTTCCTGTGCGACCGGCGTACGGACCTGATCGTCTCGGGCGGCGTCAACATCTACCCGGCCGAGATCGAGGCGGCGCTGCTGGAGCACCCGGCCGTCGCCGACGCGGCGGTCATCGGCGTGCCGGACGAGGAGTGGGGGCACACCGTGGTCGCGATCGTCCAGCCCGCCGCCGAGGTCACGGCCTTCGAACTGCTCACCCACCTGGAGCCGCGCCTGGCCCGGTTCAAGTACCCCCGGGTGATCGAGTTCCGCGACGAGCTGCCCCGCACCCCGACGGGCAAGCTGTCGAGGTCCCGGGTCAGGGAGGAGTACCTGGCCGGACGGTGACGTCCGCCCGGCCCGCCGGGCGGGCCGGGCACCTCACGCCGGGGCGATGTAGAGGCTCGGGCGCAGCACGCCGTCCGGGTCCCAGACCTTCTTCAGCTCCCGCAGCCGGGCGAACGCCGAAGGCGTGTAGGCGGTCGCGACCCGCGCCGGGTCGGACAGGAAGTTCAGGAACGTGCCGCCGGTGGCGTGGGGCAGGTCGAGCGGCTCGCCGCTCAGCACGGAGAAGCGCGCCTCGCGATGCCCGGCGGGCCCGCCGGGCGCCGCCATCGCGCCGCCCCAGTGCCTGATCTCCACGCCGCCCGTCGGCACCTCCAGCAGCACCGCGCGCAGGTCCTCCGGCATCGTCTCGAAGAAGGCGAACCCCATGCGCAACGGGGCGGGCCCGTGCTCCGGCGCCAGCCGTGCGGACGCCTCGGGGAAGTCCGTCTCGGCCAGCTCGCCGTGCACCGGGTCACCGGCGCGCTTCAGCAGCGGTTCGAGGTCGGGCCCCGCCCCGTCCAAGGCGAAGACGCGCACCCCCAGCATCGGCGGGCCGTCCTCCGGCCGCATCAGGAACAGCGCGACGTTGACCGTGTCCGGCTGCTCCCATTCGGCGAAGAAGGCCAGAGTGTCCGCCGCCCGCTCGAAGGAGTGCATGGTGATGCCGGCCAGCACCCGCTCGACCGGGTACAGGCGGAACTCCAGCCGGGTCGCCACGCCGAAGTTGCCGCTGCCGCCGCGCAGCGCCCAGAACAGGTCCGGATGGCGCTCCTCGTCGGTCTCCAGGATGCGGCCGTCGGCCGTCACCACCTCGGCGGCGGTCAGGCTGTCGGCGGCCAGGCCGTACCGGCGCGACAGCCAGCCCGCGCCGCCCCCGAGCGTGTAGCCCGCGACCCCCAGGGACATCGAGCCGGACAACGGCGCCAGCCCGTACGGCGCGGCCGCCGCCACGACCTCGCCCCACAGCGCGCCGGGCTCGGCCACCGCGATCCTGCGGGCCGGATCGATCTCGACGCCCGCCATCCGCGAGGTCTTGACCAGCACCCCGCCGTCGCACGGGACCAGCGTCCCGTGCCCGGTGGACTGCACGGCCAGCGGCACGCCGTGCTCACGCGCGGTCAGGAGGGCCGCCCGGACGTCGCCCGCGCCCGTCGCCTCGGCCACGACGGCGGGGTACTGGTCGATGTCGGTGTTCCAGGCGACGCGGCCGTCGGCGTACCTGGTCTCGCCCTGCCGGTGGATCGGGCCGGTGAAGTCATGGATTCTCATGCCACGACGATCCCGGGGCAGGGCGCCCAGGTCGTCGTCCGGGCGGACCCACTTGGCTACTCCCGGGGGAGTAGCACCACCGGATGAGGCGCACCCTCGGGTCTATGTCATAGATTGCCGCGTATGACCAGGTCAGATCGGGCGGTGCCGCCCGTCGTCGCGGGCGCGCTGGTGCTGAACGCCGCCCTCACCGGGACGGCAGGTCCGATCGGCTACGCCCTCCTGCTGGGCTCGGCCGCGCTGCTGTACTTCCACCGCACCAGCCCGAGGCCGGTCCTCGCCCTCGCCACCGCCTGCGCCGTCGCCTACATGCTGTCGGTCGAGGCCGAAATCGTCGCCGGACTGCCCGCGATGATCGCGCTGGCCAGCGTGGTGCGGGCGGGGCAGCGCTCGTTCGCGGTCACCGCCGCGCTGACGCTGACCTCCGGCATGGTGGCCGCATATCTGCTCGCCGGCCAGCCCGTCGTCGAGGCGGTCAAGGGCGGCGGCCTCGTCATGGGCTGGTTCGTCGCCGCCATGGCGATGGGCGTCGCCCTGCTCGGCGCCGACGAGCGCGCGGCCGAGGCCGAGCGCACCCGCGAGGAGGCCGCCCTGCGGCGGGCCGAGCAGGAGCGGCTGCGGATCGCCCGCGAACTGCACGACACCCTCACCCACGAGATCTCCATCATCAAGGTGCAGGCCGGGGTGGCCGTCCACCTGGCGAGGAAGCGCGGCGATGCGGTCCCGGCCGCGCTGGAGGCCATCCAGGAGGCCAGCGGGCAGGCGATGCGCGAGCTGCGCGCCACGCTGGAGGCGCTGCGCGACGACACCGTGGCGCTGGCCCGTCTGCCAGGACTGGTCGAGCGCACCAAGGCCGCCGGGCAGGACGTCCGGCTGACCGTCGAGGGGCGGCCGAGACCGCTGCCCGAGCCGGTCGAGCAAGCCGCCTACCGCATCGTCCAGGAGGCGCTGACGAACGTCTCCAAGCACGCGGGCGACGGCGCCGCCGCCGACGTCGTGGTCGGCTACGGCACGGCCGGCGTCACCCTGAAGGTGGACGACAACGGCCGCGCCCCCGGCTCCGCCTCGCAGCCGGGCGTGGGCCTGACCGGGATGCGCGAGCGGGTGAGCGCGCTCGGCGGCTCGTTGTCGGCCGGACCCCGCCCGGAGGGCGGCTTCAGCGTGCGCGCGGAGCTGCCCGCATGATCCGGGTCCTGCTGGCCGACGACCAGCGGCTGATCAGGGCCGGCTTTCGCGCGCTGCTGGAGGCCGAGGACACCGTCGAGGTGGTCGGCGAGGCCGCCAACGGCGCGCAGGCCGTCGAACTGGTCCGTGAACTGCTGCCCGACGTGGTGCTGCTCGACATCCAGATGCCCGAGATGAACGGGATCGAGGCCACCGAGCGCATCGCCGCCGACCCCCGCCTGTCCGGCGTGCGGGTGGTCATCCTCACCAACTACGGGCTCGACGAGTACGTGTTCTCCGCGCTGCGCGCCGGTGCGGCCGGCTTCCTGCTCAAGGACACCGACCCGGCCGACCTGGTCCAGGCCGTCGGCGTGGTGCACCGGGGCGACGCGCTGCTGTCGCCCGGCATCACCCGCAGGCTGATCAGCGAGTTCGTCACCCGGCCGCCGCTGACGCTGCCGCCGGGCGAGGCCGAACTGCTGACCGCCCGCGAGCGGGAGGCCGTGGCGCTGGTGGCGCGCGGCATGACCAACGCCGAGATCGCCGCCAGCATGGTGGTCAGCCCGTTCACCGCCAAGACCCACGTCAGCCGGGCGATGACCAAGCTCGGCGCCCGCGACCGCGCTCAGCTCGTGGTCTTCGCCTACGAGTCCGGGCTGGTCAGGCCCCGGGCCTGAGCCGGGCCGCCGCCCGCCGGAAGCGCGCCGCCATCGCGGCGACGGCCTCGGCCAGCTCGGGCGGCTCGACCACCTCGAAGTCCGTGTCGTAGAACCCGAGCCACACCGCGACGCCGGCCAGGTCGTCGCCGCCGAGGCGCAGCAGGCAGGTGTTCTCGTCCACCGGCTCGACCTCCAGATCCGGCGAGATGCGGGAGATCCGCTCGGCCGGGGCGAACAGCCGCACCGTCGCCCGGTAGCGCCACATCGCGGTGTTCACGCCCTTCTCCACGAACGCGCCCACGTCGCCGGGCAGCTCGCGCGGCACGAACCTCGGCCCCGTCGGAACCCTCGGCGCGACCCGGTCCACCCGGAAGGTGCGCCAGTCGTCGCGCCCGACGTCCCACGCCATCAGGTACCAGCGGCCCCGCATATGGACCAGCCGGTACGGCTCCACGTCCCTGACCGTCACGGACCCGTCGTGCCCGGTGTAGTCGAAGCGCAGCCGCTCGTGGTCGCGCGCCGCGTTGGCGATCGCGGTCAGCACCTCCGGCTGGACCACCGGGGCCGCCCCCGGGACCTGCACCGTGTAGGTGTTGAGCGCGTTGACCCGCCGCCGCAGCCGCGACGGCATAACCTGCTCCAGCTTGGCCAGTGCGCGCACCGAGGTCTCCTCGATGCCCGCCACCCCGCCCCCGGCCGCGCGGCCCAGCCCGACGGCCACGGCGACCGCCTCCTCGTCGTCGAGCAGCAGCGGCGGCAGCGCGGCCCCGGCGCCCAGCCGGTAGCCGCCCGCGACGCCGGGGGTGGCGTGGACGGGGTAGCCGAGGGTGCGCAGCCGTTCGACGTCGTTCCTGATGGTCCTGGTCGAGACGCCGAGGCGGGTGGCGAGTTCGGGTCCTGGCCAGTCGCGGTGCGCCTGGAGCAGGGACAGCAGTTTGAGCAGCCGGGCCGAGGTCTCCAACATGCCTGCCAGTCTGCCCTGAAACGGGGAAGGGTTTCTTCCTCGATAGGGCGTGACCTGGCGTCGTCACGGCGACCCGCCCCCACCGGTGCCGGGCGCCCGCGAGGCCGGTCCGGGCGGCGGCGGGAGGCGGTGGGGTGGCCGGGCCGTGACGTCAGAAGAGTTTGCCGGCCTGCTGCACCAGCGTGAGCACGGTGAGCGCCCCGAAGAAGGCCACCGACCAGAACAGCGCCGCCAGCCGGTACGAGCGCACCCTGATCGGCGCCGGCAGCGCCCGCCGGTTGAGCACGATCAGCAGGATCGAGTACACGAACATCATCACCGCCGCGAAGCTGGCGGAGAACACCAGCAGCACCAGCGGCTGGTCCAGGCCCAGCAACAGGATCGCGGTGCCCACCAGCGTCATCGCCCACACGGTGAGGAAGTAGACCCGGTTCACCGAGATGCCGCGCTCGCGGAGGTACACGGTCTTGATCACGTCCGAGGCCAGGCGCGAGGTGTAGTCGACGATGCCCATCGCCGAGGCGAACAGCGACAGCGCGCCGATCACCCAGAACAGCACCCCGAACCACGGCCCGACCACGCTCTGCAGCGTCTCGCCCTCCACCTTGAGGAAGGCGATGCTGTTGGCCAGGCCGTCCTTCCCGAACACGGTCGAGTAGGCGAGCATCGACATCAGCGCGATCGTCACGAACGACACCAGCGCGAACGTGGTGCCCTGCTCGACGTTGGCGAAGCGCCACCAGCGGCGCCAGCGGGCCAGGTTCTCCTTCGTCGGCGCGAACTGGAAGCCCGTCGAGGCGGCCGCCTCCTCGTGGCCGGTGACCGGGCTGACCAGGCGCGGCACGTAGGCGCCCATGCCGTAGCCCTTGTCGCGGATCCAGTTGCTCTGGCACAGGTTCTGCCCGCCGCCCGCGCCCGCGTAGGCGATGGCACCCATGAGCACGGCGAACTCCAGCGGCGGCACCGGGAAGCTCGCGCCGGTCGTCAGCCCCTGGCCGAGCGCCACCCAGGCGTCGGCGTTGATGGCGAAGACGATCGCCACGACCACCAGGACGAGCACCAGGGCGATCTTGACGAAGATCACCCGCTCCAGGACCGTGTAGATGACCGGCGCGAGCGTCAGCGCCAGCGCGATCACCACCAGCATGCCGATCGCGATGTAGCGGACGCCGCCCGCGCCGGAGCCGGTGAGGTAGGTGACCATCGTCGCCGACGTCGTGACCCAGCCGGGCCACAGGTTGGAGCACAGCGTCATGACGACGAAGACCAGGCCCCAGTGCCGCCACAACCGGCTGAAACCGGTGAGCGCGGTCTCACCGGTGGCCAGCGTGTACCTCTCGATCTCCATGTTGAGGAACCACTGGGTGACGATGCCGACGAGGGCGCCCCAGATGAACACCAGGCCCACCTGGGAGGCGATGTACGGCCACAGGATGAACTCGCCGGAGGCCAGGCCCACCCCGGCGCCGACCAGGCCGGGGCCGACGACCCGCCAGGTGGAGCGGGGCGGTTCGGGCAGGTCGTGCACGGTGACGCGGGGAAGCACGCGGTCCGGGACGGTGGGGGTGAAGTCCGTCATGACGCGACGCTACTCCCGCAGTCAGGATTCGGAAACCTTTAGAACATATTCTCCACGGTCCGTAAATCCGGTTACCTGCGCGCCGTTCGCCATGAGCCCGCCCAGGACCTCCCGCGTGGCCATGCGCCACGCCCGGCCCGCGCCCGGGTCCGCGCGCCGCAGCGTCTCGATGTCGCCGGGCGTCGCCACCAGCACGACCGGGCCCTCGGCCCGCTGTGTCACCGGCAGCCCGTCCCGCTCGGCCAGCCCCGTCACGGCCCCCTCCAGCGAGTACGGCCCGGCCGCCTCCGTCAGCCGCCACACCGCGAGCAGCCGGTCGGACTCGTCGCCCGCGTTGATCGCGTCGGCCATGACGCCGTAGAAGGAGCACAGGTACTCCTCCGGCCGCGCCCCCAGCTTCACCAGGTTGAACCGGGCGTTGCGCCGTACCAGCGGGTCGAAGGTCCAGGTGATGCGGGTCAGCCCGCGCGCCAGCGCCCACTCGCGCTGGTGCGCCTTGAGCGCCGGCCCGACTCCCTTGCCGATCACCGCGCCGGTCACGTGCGAGTGGAGCGTGCGGTCCTTCGCCAGGATGCCCACCGAGCCGCCGACCAGTTCCTCGCCCGCGTACGCGCCCGCCACGTAGCCGCCCGCGTGGGAGAAGACCTTCATGAGCTCCAGCGTCACCGGCGGATTGCCCGGTTCCGGGTGCCAGATGCCGTCGAAGAGCCGGTACAGGTCGGCGAACTCCCGCATCTCGTGCAGTTCGCGGATCCGCACGCCCGCCGTCACGACGCCCCGCCGAGGACGGCGCCGACCAGGTCGCGCAGCAGTTCGGCCCGGCGCGGCATCTCGGCCACGACCACGTGCTCGTGGTCGGCATGGGCGCCGCCGCCCACCGCGCCGAGGCCGTCCAGCGTCGGGCAGCCGACCCCGGCGGTGAAGTTCCCGTCGGAGGCCCCGCCCACGTGCGCCTGCGTCAGCGGCACCGGGCTGAGCCGCTGGGCCAGCGCGAACAGCCCGGCCGAGCTCGCCGCCTCCAGCGGCCTGCGGTTCGGCCCGCCGCTCACCTCGACCCGCGCCCCCGGCAGCCGCGCGGTGAGCCCGCGCATCAGCGTGTCCACCCGCTCCTGGGCGGCGACCGTCGCCACGCGCACGTCCACGCCCAGCCGGGCGCCGGCGGGCACGGTGTTGACCGTCGAGCCGCCCGACAAAACCGTCGGCGTCACCGTCGTGGCCAGTTCCCTCGGCAGTCCCGGCTCGTCCACCAGCTCGGCGAGGCCCGCGACGGCCAGGATCTGGTGGGCCAGCTCGATCCCGGCGTTGACGCCGTTCCACGGCTCCAGCCCGGCGTGCGCGGCCCGGCCGCGCACCTCGACACGGTAGTCGGAGGTGCCCTTGCGCGCGGTCTTCAGCGCGCCGCCGTCGGCGCTGGCCTCCAGCACGAACGCGGCGTCGAGGCCGCGCGCGGCGTCCTCGATCAGCGCGGAGGACGTCTTCGAGCCGACCTCCTCGTCACCCGTCACCAGGACGGTGACCCCGTCCAGGTCGGCGAGGCCGGACAGCGCGTGGAACAACTGCACCAGGCCCGCCTTCATGTCGAAGACGCCGGGCCCCCTCGCGATGCCGTCCACCACCGACCACGGGTGCGTGCGCAGCGTGCCCGTCGGCCACACCGTGTCGTGGTGGCCGAGCAGCAGCACCCTCGGGGTGCCGAACCGCCAGCGCAGATGCGTGACCCCGTCCAGGACGAGATACTCGGGTTCGGCCCCCAGCAGCCGGGTGCCGAGCGCGCCCACGACCTTCGCGCTGCGCGCCACCGCCGGGAGGTCGCCGGAGAACGACTCGCAGGTCACCAGCTCACCGAGATCGTCGATCATGCCAGTCGCTCCCTCAGGAATCGGTGGACGTTCCCACCGATGATCTTGGCCGTGTCCGCCTCCGGCAGGCCGCGCCCGAGCAGCCCCTCCGTCACCATGGGCAGCCCCGAGGGCCCCTCCAGGCCCGGGATCGCGGCCAGCGGGTCGAGGCCGAAGACGTCGTCGTTCTCGCAGCACGGCGGCGTCAGCTCCTTGAGCACCTCGTACACGAAGTCCGGCCCCAGCCCCACATGGTCGAGGCCCGCCACCCCCACCAGGTGCTCGATGTGGTCGAGCAGGTGGTCCAGCTCCGCCTTCGCGGGGTCGTCGGTCAGGAACGGGGCGAAGAAGTTCACACACACCACGCCGCCGGTCGCGGCCACGCCGCGCACCTGCTCGTCGGTCAGGTTGCGGTGGTGCTCGCGCAGCGCGCGGGCGCTGGAGTGCGTCGCCATCACCGGCCGCGTCGCCAGCTCCAGCACGTGCGCGACCCCGGAGGCGCCCAGGTGCGAGACGTCGAAGACGATGCCGAGCCGTTCGAACTCGGCCAGCGCCGCCACGCCGTGCGAGGTCAGGCCGCTGCCGGTGGCGTCCTCGCCGCTGCCGTCGGCCAGCGGCGTGCGCCCCCAGTGGGCGATCGAGGCGATCCGCACGCCCAGCCGGTGCAGCGTCGGGATCAGCTCCACGCTCGCGTCGAGTCCGGGCATGCTCTCCATCGCCAGCACCAGCGCGATCACGCCGCGCGCCAGCGCGCGGTCGATCTCCTCCCCGGTACGGCACAGCGCCACCGCGTCCGGGTTGCCCTCGGCGATCACGTGCGCGCACTCGATCATCCGCAGCGTCTGCCGCAGCGCGCCCTCCGGGCGGAAGCCGTCGTCGATGAAGACCGGCAGGACCTGGAGGTTCACGCCGCCCGCCTGGAGCTGGGGCAGCCAGCGGGCGCGGAAGAACCCGGCCCACTGGCCCGGCGGGCGGGCGGAGACCGCCATCAGCAGGTCGTTGTGGGTGTCGGCCACGACAGCACGCTGGTGGAGGGGTGTCGTCATACCGCCGACGTTACCCAATGCACGGACAGTGATCATTTGTCCGCGCGCACGAATCCCGCCCGCTTTCTGGGTCAGTGCGACGAACGGGCCACGAAGCGGTAGGCGGGCAGCGGCGGGCTCGCGGTGAGCCGCCGGTAGAGGGCGGTGCGGGCGGGCCAGTTGTTGGTGATCCGGCCCTGGGCGTTCTTGTACCAGCTCCCGCACTCCCGGCCCCACACCATGCCGGCCATCGCCCGTTCGAGCCGCCGCCTGTAGGCGGCCATCACCTCCTCGCGCACCTCCATGGGGCCGTGCGAGCCGAGGAGCGGCAGGCAGTTCAGGATGTGCCGCACCTGGCACTCGATCATGAAGACGATCGAGTTGTGGCCCAGGTTGGTGTTGGGCCCGTACAGCAGGAACAGGTTGGGGAAGCGCGGCACCGAGATCCCCAGGTAGGCTTCGGCGCCCTCGCGCCAGCGCTCCCGCAGGTCGCTCCCGTCGCGGCCGGTCACCGCGATCGGTGCCAGGAACTCGGTGGTCCGGAAACCGGTGGCGTAGACGATGGTGTCCGCCCGGCGGGTACCCGCCGTGGTCTGCAGGCCGTCCGGGGTGATGCGGACGATCGGGTCGGTCACGACCTCCACGTTCGGCCGGGTGAGGGCGGGGTAGAAGCCGCTGTCCACGAGGATCCGCTTGCAGCCCGGAGGGTATTCGGGGGTGAGCTTGCGCCGCAGGACGGGGTCGGCGACGCTGCCGCGCAGGTGGTGGCGGGCCCGCGCCCGGAGGATCCCGGCGCTCCAGCCCTGGGCGAACGCGGGCCAGAGGGCGGCCTCGAAGTACTGGTAGATCCAGGAGCGGTAGGCGCTCTGGAGGCCGGGCACGTGGTGCAGCGCCATCCGGGTGAGCGGGCCGAAGGCCGCGTCGGCCTTGCCGATCACCCAGCTCGGGGTGCGCTGGTAGAGGTCGAGGCGGGCGGCGCGGGCGGCGACGTCGGGGATGAGCTGCGCGGCCGACGAGCCGTTGCCGACGACCGCGACGTGGCGGCCGGTGAGATCGTGGCCGTGGTCCCAGCGGGCGGAGTGGAAGGAGACCCCGGCGAAGTCGTCCCTGCCGGGGATGTCGGGCAGGCGGGGGAGGCTGAGCTGGCCGACGGCGCACACCACCGCGTCGAAGTCCGCCTCCTCGCCGGAGGCGGTGGTGAGGGTCCAGCTCCGGCCGGTGAAGTCGGCCGCGACCACCTCCACCCCGAACCTGATTTTTCGCCTGACACCGTATTTATCGGCGCAACGGTCTAGATAGCTGAGAATTTCGGGTTGGCCGGGGTAGCGGCGCGACCACGAGGCGTACTTCTCGAACGAGTACGAGTACAGGTGCGATGGTATGTCGCAGCCCGCCCCCGGATAGGCGTTGTCGCGCCACGTGCCGCCCAGCCCGGACGCCTTCTCGAAGACGGTGTACGACGTGATCCCCGCGCGTTCGAGCTGAATCGCCATGCACAGCCCGCCGAATCCGGAACCGATGATCGCGACCCTGGGTGTCATGTACGGCCTCCCGTGGTTGCCCGCTTTCCTCCAGCGTCGCCGTACATCGGAGCGCGCGCCAGATCCGTTCTCGTGTGTGAGGGCCCGCCCGATAGTCTGCGCAGCGTGACGCTGGCAGATGTGATCGAGAAGCTTGAGGCGGCCTACCCCACGGAACGCGCCGAATCCTGGGACGCCGTCGGCCTGGTCGCCGGAGACCCGGACCAGCGGGTGCGCAAGGTGCTGTTCGCCGTCGATCCGGTCGCCGTCGTGGCCGAGGAGGCGATCGAGTGGGGCGCCGACCTGATCGTCACCCACCACCCCCTCTACCTGCGCGGCACCACCAGCGTGGCGGCCACCACCCCCAAGGGCCGCCTGATCCACACCCTGATCCGGCACGGCATCGCGCTCTACACCGCCCACACCAACGCCGACGTCGCCAACCCCGGCGTCTCCGACGCCCTCGCCAGGGCCGTCGGGCTCACCGGCGACCTCGTGCCGCTCCGGCCGCTGCCCGACGACCCGTGGCGCGGCCTCGGCCGTATCGGCGAATTCGACCGGTCGCCGACCCTCGGCGAGTTCGCCGAGCAGGCCGCCGCCGGACTGCCCGCGACCGCCTGGGGCATCCGCGTCGCGGGCGAGCTGTCGCGCCCGGTCCGCCGCGTCGCCGTCAGCGGCGGCTCCGGAGACTCCCTGCTCTCCGCGGCCCGCGCGGCCGGCGTCGACGTCTTCCTCACGGCCGACCTGCGCCACCACCCGGCCAGCGAGTTCATGGAGGCGGGCGGGCCCGCGCTCATCGACGCCGCCCACTGGGCCACCGAATGGCCCTGGCTCGACAGCGCGGCGTCCATCCTGGCCGCCAGTGGCGTTACCGTTGAGACGCGCGTCTCCGCCACGGTCACCGATGCTTGGACAAGAGGATACTGATCATGAAAGCAGCCCCTGAGGCCCAAAAGCGCCTGCTCGACCTGGCTGAGCTCGACTCCATCGCCGACCGGCTGGCCCACCGCCGCCGCACCCTGCCGGAACTCGCCGAGATCGACGAGCAGACCAAGCAGTTCGCCCGGTTCGCGACCGAGGCGATCGAGGCCGAGACCGAGGCCAGTGACCTGGCCCGCGAGCAGGGCAAGGCCGAGTCCGACGTCGACACCGTCCGCACCCGTGCCGACCGCGACCAGAAGCGGCTCGACTCCGGCGCCGTCACCTCGCCCAAGGACCTCGCCAGCCTCCAGTCCGAGATCGTCTCCCTCCAGCGGCGGCAGGGCGACCTGGAGGAGGTCGTCCTGGAGATCATGGAGCGCCGCGAGGCCGCCGACACCAAGGTCCGCGACCTCGTCGCCCGCCGCGACGAGATCGCCGCCAGCCGCTCGGCCGCCGAGGAGCGCCGCGACACCGCCCTCGCCGAACTCGACAAGGAGGCCGCCGACGTCGCCGGCCGCCGCACCGGCGTCGCCGCCGACCTGCCCGCCGACCTGGGCGCCCTCTACGACAAGCTCAGGCAGCAGTACGGCGTCGCCGCCGCCAAGCTCTACCGGGGCCAGTGCCAGGGCTGCAAGGTGTCGCTGTCCATCGCCGAGATGAACCGGCTCAAGGCGGCGCCCCACGACGAGGTGCTGCGTTGCGAGGAGTGCCGCCGGATCCTGGTGCGTACCCCAGAGTCGGGCCTGTGACCGTCTACACCATCGAGGCCGACGGCGGCTCGCGCGGCAACCCCGGCCCGGCGGGCTACGGCGCGGTCGTGCTGTCCGAGGACGGCTCCGTGCTCGCCGAGACCGCCGAGGCCATCGGGATCGCCACCAACAACGTGGCCGAGTACCAAGGGCTCATCGCCGGGCTGCGCGAGGTGCTGCGGCTGGGCGGCGACGGGTCGGCCGTGGCCGTCCGGATGGACTCCAAGCTGGTCATCGAGCAGATGGCGGGCCGCTGGAAGATCAAGAACGAGGGTCTGCGCCCGCTCGCCCTCGAAGCCGCCCAACTCGCCAGGCGGCTGCGGGTGACCGAGTGGACGTGGATCCCGAGAGCGCGCAACACCCGCGCCGACCGCCTGGCCAACGAGGCCATGGACGCCGCCGCGAGCGGCGAGCCCTGGCGCCCCCAGCAGTCGTTGTTCGACGAGGGCACCGCAAGACCCACTGCGGCGCCTTCAGAACCCGCGGCGACGCGCGCCTCCGCGCCGTCCGCCTCAGTGGCCTCGGACCAGTTGCGGCAGGCGGGCACCGGGTGGGCGGCCCCCACCCGGGTGGCGACCTCGCTGCTGCTGCTCCGGCACGGCGAGACGCCCCTGTCGGCGGAACGCCGCTTCTCCGGACTCGGCGACCCCGACCTCACCGCCACCGGCCTGGCCCAGGCCGAGGCGGCGGCCACGCGGCTGGCGCGGCCGCCGTACCGGATCGACCTGATCGTCTCCTCGCCCCTCAAGCGGGCCAGGCAGACGGCCGAGGCGGTGGCCCGCCGCACCGGGCTCGGTGTCGAGGTGGACGCAGACCTCAGAGAGACCGATTTCGGTGACTGGGAGGGCCACACGTTCACCGAGATCCAGCGCCGCTGGCCCGACGAGCTGACCGCGTGGCTGGCCGACCCGGCCGTCGCCCCGCCCGGCGGCGAGAGCTTCGCCGAGGCGGCCCGCCGCGTCCAGCGCGCCCGCGACCGGCTGACCGAGCGGCATCTCGGCAGGACCGTCCTCGCCGTCACCCACGTGACGCCCATCAAGACGCTCCTGCGTCTCGCCCTCACGGCCCCGCCCGCCGCCCTCTACCGCATGCACCTCGACCTGGCCTGCCTGTCCCTGATCGAGTACTACGCCGACGGCAACGCGGTCGTGAAGTCGTTCAACGACACGGCGCACCTGGGGTGAGGGTTTGGTAATGTCGGCGGTGGACGAGCCGGCCGGGCGGCCGCGTCGGGCCCTCACGGGCCCGCCGAGGAAGGTCCGGGCTCCACAGGGCAGGGTGGTCGGCAACACCGACCCGGGGTGACCCGCGGGACAGTGCCACAGAGAGCAGACCGCCTCCCCTCACCGGGAGGTAAGGGTGAAAGGGTGGTGTAAGAGACCACCAGCGCCCACGGTGACGTGGGCGGCTAGGTAAACCCCACCCGGAGCAAGGTCAAGATTGGGGTGCGGTGCTCCGGCATCGCTCCTCGCGCGCGACGTTCGAGGGCTGCCCGCCCGAGTCGCGCGGGTAGACCGCTTGAGGTCGCCGGCAACGGCGACCCTAGATGGATGGCCGCCCCCTCTCCGGAGGGACAGAACCCGGCCTACAGGCCGGCTCGTCCGTCACTCGGTTCCAGGACCACCACGGGGATCTCCCGCCGGGTCCTGGCCTCGTAGCTGTGGTAGACGGGCGCCATCTCGGTCATCTTCCGCCACAGCCGCTCCCGCTCGGCTCCCACGGCGGTACGCGCCCGCGCGGTGAACCGCTCGCCCCGTACCTGCACGAGCACGTCGGGATGGGCCACCACGTTGAGATACCACGCGGGATGGGTGTGCGTGATGGCCGAACCCGACGCCACCAGGACATAGCGACCGTCGTCCTCGCCGAAGAACAGCCCGGTGCGCCGCCACCGGCCCGACTTCCTGCCCTTGACGACCAGCACCAGGTTCGTCGCCCCGCCCTCCCGGTAGCCGTCGCGCCCGTCCGTGGCGAGATAGCGGCGCACGTGCTCGGCCACCGACGGGTCCGGGCTGTCCTCGGCCTCGTCCCACACGCTCGCGTCAGTGTTCATCGCCGGAGATCCCCTGGGCGAATCCGCCGTCCACGGCCAGTTCGACGTTCGTGGTGAACGTCGCCTCGAAGGCCATGAACAGGGCGGCGGCGGCGATCTCCGACACGGTGCCGTTGCGGCGCAGCGGCGTCATCGAGTCGCCCTGCTTCTCGAAGGCGGCCCGCTCCTCGTCGTTCAGCCCCGCGACACCCATGGTCGGCGTCTTGATGAACCCCGGCGCCACGGCGTTGACGCGGATCCGCCTCGGCAGGAACTCGGCCGCCCACACCTGGCCGAAGGCCCGCAACGCCTCCTTGGAGCCCGAATAGGTGCTCATCCCGCCGAAGACGCGGTCGTTGGCCACCGTCGTGAGCACGATCGCGCCGCCGTCCTCGATGAACGGCGCCAGCCGCTGCACGGTGAAGAACGCGCCCTTGGCGTTGATGTTGAAATGTCGGTCATAGGACGCTTCCGTCACCTGCTCCAGCGGCTCCAACTCGGCGATGCCGTGGTTGACGAACAACGCGTCGATCCGGCCGAGCCTGTCCTTCACCTGCGCGGCCAGGGCGTCGATGTCGGCCAGGCTGGCCGCGTCAGAGCGTACGGCCAGGCCCCGCGCGCCCAGCTCGGCGCGCGCCGAGGCCAGTGCCTCCTCCTTGCGGCCGGTCACCAGCACCTCGGCGCCGCCGTCCACGAGGGCCTTGGCGATGGCCAGCCCCATGCCGTGCGACCCGCCCGTGACGACGGCCTTCTTCCCTGCGTATCGAGTCATGATCAATGTCCCTTGTCAGTGGTGTTCGCGCTTCCACTGTGCGGGAGCGGACTTTCGGCGGAATTCCGGCGGTGTTTCGCTCGGCTACTGTGGCGGCATGCGCTTCGGGATCCTCGGTCCGCTCGCGGTCTGGACGGCCGACGGCAGGCCGGTCCACGTCCCGGAGGCCAAGGTCAGGACCGTGCTCGCCGTCCTGCTCGCCCACGGCGGCCGGCCGGTGCCCGCCGACCGGCTGATCGACGACCTGTGGGGCGAGCGGCTGCCCGCCCGGCCCGCCGCCGTGCTGCAGACCAAGGTGTCGCAGCTGCGCAAGGCCCTCCAGGACGCCGAGCCCGGCGGACGTGCCCTGGTGGTGTCCGAGCCTGCGGGGTTCGCGCTGCGCGCCGAGCCGGGGTCCGTCGACGCCGACCGGTTCTCCGCACTGGTCGCCCGCGCCTACGCGGCCGGCGACAGTGCGGGTGTGGCGGCGTCGCTGGCCGACGCCCTCGCCCTGTGGCGCGGGCCCGCGTTCGGCGACCTCGCCGACCGTGACTTCGCCCGAGCCTTCGCCGTACGCCTGGAGGAGGAGCGGCTGGCCGCCACCGAGCGCCTGGCCGAGGCCCGGCTGGACCTCGGCGAGCACCGCCTGCTGGTGGCCGAACTCGGCGATCTGGTCGAGCGCCATCCGCTGCGGGAGCGGCTGCGGGCGGCCCACATCCGGGCCCTGTACGGCGCGGGCCGCCAGGCCGAGGCGCTGGCCGGCTACGAGCGGCTGCGCGAGCGGCTGGACGAGGAACTCGGCGTGACCCCGGGCCCGGAACTCGCGGCCCTGCACCAGGCGGTCCTCCGCCAGGACCCGTCGCTGGAGGCGGCGCCCGGCCACCGGCCGCGCACGAACCTGCCGGCGGCCCGTACGGACCTCGTCGGCCGCGAGTGGGCCCTCGCCCACGCCAGCGCCCTGCTGACGGCACAGACCGCCCCTTCCCCCCTGAACCGCCCAGCCGCGCCGAGTGACACCCCGGCCATCCCGAGCCGCCTGGTCACGCTGACCGGGCCGGGTGGCGTGGGCAAGACCCGGCTGGCGCTGGAGATCGCCACCCGGCTGCTCACCGACGCGGGACTCGACGGCGTGTGGCTGGTCGAACTGGGGCTGCTGGAACACTCCGCGCACGAGCGCGAGGCGGCGGAGGCGATCTCGGACGCCGTCGGCCTGCGCGACGACGCCGACAGCCCGGGGGACCCGGCCACCCGGCTCCTCGCCGCGCTGCGCACCCAGCGGGCGCTGATCGTCCTGGACAACGTCGAGCACGTCGTCGAACCGGTCGCGGCACTGACCGACCGGCTCCTCAAGGCCGCGCCCGGCCTGCTCGTCCTTGCCACCGGCCGCGAGCCGCTCGACCTGTCGGGCGAGGTGGTCCTGCATGTACCCCCGCTGGACCTGCCGGACCCCGCTGCCCCCGCACCACCCAGAGCCCACCCTGCGCCCACCGCACCTGCGGTGTCCGCCGCCCCGGCCTCCGTGGATCTCGCCGCGCTCACCGCCTCGGGGGCGGTGCGGCTGTTCGTCGCGCGGGCCGCCGCCGCCGCTCCGGGGTTCGCGCTGGACGCGGGCAACGCCGAGGCGGTGCGGGAGGTCTGCAGACGGCTCGACGGCATCCCGCTCGCGCTGGAACTGGCCGCCGCGAAGGTCCACACGCTCGGCGTCCACGAGGTGTCCCGCCGGTTGGACGACCGCTTCCGGCTGCTCGTCGGACGGCGGCGCGACGCGCCCGCCAGGCAGCAGACCCTGCGCGCGGTCATCGACTGGAGCTGGAGCCTGCTCACCGAACCCGAACGCGTACTGCTGCGCCGCCTGGCCGTCCACCACGGAGGGTGCACGCTGGAGTCCGCCGAGCAGGTCTGCGCGGGGGAGGCCATGGCGGCGGCCGACGTGGCAGACGTCCTGGGCCGCCTGGTGGACCGCTCGCTCGTCGTCATGGCGAACGACGGCGGCCGGCCACGCTACCGGCTCCTGGAGTCCATCGCCGCCTACAGCCTGGAACGCCTGCGCGAGGCGGGCGAGCACGAGGTGTTCAAACGGCGCCACCGCGCGCACTACACCGCCCTGGCCGAGCGCGGCGACCGGCACCTGCGCGGCCACGACCAGCGTCGGTGGCTGCGGCGCCTGGACGGCGAAGGCCCCAATCTGCGGGCGGCCCTCGACTGCGCGATCAAAGACGACACCCCGCCGAGCGGCGATGCGGCCCGGCTGGTCGGGGCGCTGGCCTGGTACTGGGTCCTGCGCGGACGGCTCGGCGAGGGCTGCCGGGCGCTGGCGGCCGTCCTGGAGGTGGATCCGCACGCCACAGCGCGAGGCTGGCTGGCGGGCCTGACGATGTTCGCCGGAGCCGACCACCCCGTGCCGCCGGAGGCCGGGGCGGACGACCTGGCCACCTGGTTCGCGGCCTTCGCCGCGGTCGACTTCGGCGACCTGACGGCCAGCGAGCGGCTGACCGGGCAGGTGCTCGACCGCTTCCTGTCCTCGGGCGACGACTGGGGCGTCGCCGCCGCGCTGATGACCCGTGCGAAGCAGGCCCTGGTACGCGGCGACCTGGCCGCCCTGGAACGTGACGGCACCAGCAGCCTGGCCCGTTTCCAGGAACTGGGCGAACGGTGGGGACAGATCCAGGCGGCCAACCTCCTCGGGACGCTGGCCGAGATCAGGGGCGACTACGAGCAGGCCATGCGGTTGCGCGGCGACGGCCTCCGGATGGCCGAAGAGCTCGGGCTGTGGAACGAGGTCGCCTACCGGCTGTCGGCGCTGGGTCGTACCGCGCTGCTCATGGGCGACCACGACGCGGCCGACGATTTCCACCGGCGTGCCCGCGAACGGGCGCTGGAGCAGTCGAACACCCTCGCTCACGAGCTCGCCGAACTCGGTCTCGCGCTCGCCGCCCGCCGCCGGGGCGACCTGGACGCGGCCGAGGCGTTCCTGCGGCACTGGCTCGACTGGAACCGCCGGATCGCGCCCGACACGGGCACCGCGCTGATCCTGGCCGAGCTGGGCTTCATCGCCGAACTACGCGGGGACGCCGATGCCGCGCTGGCCCTGCACCAGGAGGGGCACGCGGCGGCAGCGGCCACGGGCGATCCGAGGGCGGTGGCGCTCGCCCTCGAAGGGCTCGCCGGCGCGCACGCGCTGGCGGGCGAGCACCGGCGCGCGGCCCGTCTCCTCGGTACGGCCGCAGCCGCCCGCGAGTCGGTGGGCGCCCCGCTGCCGCTCGCCGAACGCGGCGACGTGGACCGTATCGCGTCGGCGCTCCGGATCGCGCTCGGACAGGAGGCGTTCGCGGCCGAGTCCATCGTGAAGCCGGATTCCGGGATGGTCTAGCCTGATTCGTATGATTCGTCCCGCCGTCCCCGAAGATGTCCCCGAGATCGTGGCCATGGTGCGTGAGCTGGCCGAATACGAGAAGGAGCCCCAGGAGGCGCGCGCCACCGAGGAGCAGTTCCACGCCGCCCTGTTCGGCCCGCACCCGGCCGTCTTCGTGCACGTGGCGGAGGACGAGAGCGGTCTGGCGGGCTTCGCCGCCTGGTTCGTGAACTTCTCGACCTGGCGCGGCGTCCACGGCATCTGGCTGGAGGACCTCTACGTCCGCCCGGACCGCCGGGGCGGCGGCCATGGCCGGGCGCTCCTGGCGGCGCTGGCCGCGATCTGCGTCGAACGCGGCTACCACCGCCTGGAGTGGTCGGTGCTCGACTGGAACGAGCCGTCCATCGGCTTCTACCGCTCGCTCGGCGCGGTGTCGCTGGATGAGTGGACGAACTTCAGGCTCACCGACGAACCGCTCGCCCGCCTCGGCGGAAGCTGACCGCTCAGCCTCGCCAGGCGGCCAGGATCTCGCGCTCGCGCGCGGGCGAGATGCCGTGCGGCCGCCCGGTGCCGTACACCCGCTGATCCTCGGGGATCTCGCGCAGCCAGGCCCAGGTGTCCCGTACGGTCTCCGCCACCGCGCGGCACCGCAGCCCGGCGGCCTCCGCCTTGGCCGTCTCCGCCCGCCAGAAGTACGACAGTTCGGGCGTGAGCGGCGCCCACAGCGGCAGCTCGACGAAGACCCCGACCTCATGCCGCTGGAGCACCTCGTCCGGCGCCCACACGAACTCGGCGTCGGAGCCGGTGACCTCCTTGCACATGCCGAGCAACCCGCCGAACGTGGCGTTGCCCGCCGGCCCGGTCACGAGGAACCGGTCGGCGACCCGCCGCTCGGCCTGGTCGAGGGTGAAGACCGCGAGGTCGCGGACGTCGATCAGCTGGAGCGGCTGCTCCGGCTCGCCCGGCGCGAGCACGGCGCCGCCGTGGGAGACCCGGGTCAGCCACCACGGCAGCCTGGCCACGTTCTCGTGCGGCCCGAGGATCAGTCCGGGCCGCACGATCAGCACGCTGCCGTCGAAACCCGCCTCGACCGCCCGCTCGCACCCGGCCTTCAGCACCCCGTAGTCGCCGTCGCCGGGCCCCGCGTCCGGCGCGCACGCCCACGTCCCGGACTCGTCGCACGCCGGAGCGCCGGGGAAGCCGTCCACCGCCGAGATCGTCGACACGAACGCGTACGCGCCCGCGTGCCCGGACAGCAGCCGCGCCGATTCGCCCACGACCCCCGGCACATAGCCGGAGCTGTCGAGCACGAGGTCCCAGGTACGGCCCGCGACCAGCCGTTCGAGGTCGGCGCGGACCTCCCGGTCGCCGCGCACCGCCTCGACCCCGGGCACGTCGCCGCCGCTCCTGCCCCGGTTGAACGTGGTCACCCGGTGCCCACGGCCGAGCGACTCCTCCACGAGGGCCCGGCCGACGAACGCCGACCCTCCGATCACCAGAATTCTCATGACTGTGATTGTCGGTCAGGTCTTCACCGAGTACGAGGCCGGCAGCGGCGGCAGCATGTGCACCCGCGCCGTGCCGATGTCGAAGTACAGCCCGACCAGCTCCAGCTCCCCGGCCCGCACCTGCTCGTCCACCCGCCGGTACGTGCGCAGGTTGGCGAGTTGCTGCTGCACGTTCAACCGGCACAGCCGGTCGAGCGGCCCGGTGTCCTGGCCGTCTCCCTCGTTGTCGATGAAGCGCGCCAGGCTGTGGTTGCCGTGCCGCAGCCAGCGCCGCAGCCCCGGCATGCTGCCCGCCTGCACCCCGCCGCTGAGCAGCCCGGCCATGGCGCCGCAGCCGGAGTGGCCGCACACCGTGATCGTCCGGACGCCCAGTACCTGCGTCGCGTACTCGATCGCCGCCACCACCGAGTCGTCGTGCGGCTCGGCCCCCCGCCTGGGCACCAGGTTGCCGATGTTGCGCACGGTGAACAGGTCGCCGGGGCCGCTCGCGGTGATCAGGCTCGGCACGATGCGGGAGTCGGCGCAGGTGATGAACAGGTGTGACGGCTGCTGCCTGCGCGCCAGTCCCTCGAAGATGGGCCGCACCAGCGGCGCCGTACGCCGGTGGAACTCGCGCGCGCCCGCCGTCAGCCTGCACTCCTCCTCGGTCGGCCCGCTCTGCTCCGGCACCAGCGCGGACGGCGGCTGCGAGCGGCGCCTGCGGTGCGCCCACGGCAGCCACCACCGGTCGGGCGCACGCGGCGGCGTCTTGGCCGGGAACATGCGCGCGCCGCTGGCCGCCATCGCATACCACTCGTCGTGGACGTCGTCGATGTCGACGGTGCCGCCGAGCCGCTCGTGGTCGACCCGCCAGTTGTGGATGGCCTCGAACGCGGCGTTGTCCATGAAGTCGATGTTGAGGTCGAGGTCGACGCTGGCACCGGCGGGGATCGCGCGCAGTTCGTGCGTCAGCCGGGGAACGCCGAGGAACGTCAGCGAGCCGGAGATCGTCGCGTGGTAGTGGCCGTCGTCCTCGGGACGTACGTTGACCGTGACCCAGGTGAGGCGGCGCAGCGCCAGGACGGCGGCCAGCGCCAGTCCGGCGAGCACCCCCTCGGCCAGGCCGAGGACGATCACGCCCAGCATCGTCAGGATGTACACGGGCACCTCGCCGTGCCCGTGGACCTTCCTGACGTGCCCCAGGTTGACCATCTGCACGCCGATGAAGACCAGCAGCGCCGCCAGCGCCTCCATCGGGATCAGCTTGATCGACCAGCCGAGCCCCACCGCGAACAGCAGCACCCACACGCCGTGCAGGATCGTCGAGGCCCGCGAGCGTCCGCCCGCCTTGACGTTGGCGGTGCTGCGCACGATCACGCCCGCGACCGGCAGCCCGCACAGCGCACCGCTCACCATGTTGGCGACGCCCTGGCCGGTCAGCTCGGTGTCGAGGTCGCAGCGCGGGCCCTTGTGCAGGCTGTCGATGGCGACGCAGCACAGCAGCGACTCCACGCCCGCGAGCAGCGCCACCAGCAGCACCGCGCCGACGACCATGTGCCAGTCGCCCTGCGGCAGCACGGGGAAGGTGAGTTCGGTGAAGCTGCCGGACAGATCGACGCGGGTGACGTCCCAGTCGAAGACCCAGGCGGCGAGCGCGGCGGCCACCAGCGCCGCGAGCGGCGCGGGGACGGCTTTGACGTGGCGCGGCATCCGCGACCAGACCGCCAGCACGGCGATCGTGATCATGCCGACGGCGACGCCGTGGCTGTGCTTGTCGGCGATCTGCGCGGGCAGTTCGATGAGGTTGGCGATCGCGCCGTGCTGGGGCTTGCCGCCGAGGACGACGTGCAGCTGCGACAGCGCGATCACCACACCGACCCCGGCGAGCATGCCGTGGACGACGGCGGGGGAGACGGCCAGCGCCGCCCTGGCCACCCGGAAGATCCCGAGCAGCAGCTGCACGGCACCCGCGAACAAGGTGATCATGCAGGTCGCGCGCCAGCCGTAGGTCTGCACCAGGTCCGCGACGATCAGCGCCAGTCCGGCGGCGGGACCGCTCACCTGTACGGCCGAGCCGCCCAGCGCCCCGGCCACGATGCCGCCGACCACGGCGGCGATCAGTCCTGCGGCCAGCGGTGCTCCCGAGGCCATCGCGATGCCCAGTGACAGGGGCACCGCGACGAGGAAGACCACCAGCGAGGCGGGCACGTCGTATCGGAGCGTACGCAGCGCGTTACTCTGTGTGTCCCTGATCATACCGCAGACTCTATAGCCCGCTAACGACAGGGGTTAACGGGTTAGCGGTGCGATTTCAGGATCACCGGTAGTAGTCGGGGTAGTCCTGCTGCTCGGGAGCCCGGCGGCGACCGCCGCGACGAGGGGTCTGCTGCTGGTCATCACCGGACATCTCCCCATAAGCCGGCCAGCTCGCGTTGCTCGCGGGCGTCTCCGGCCACGCGCCGCCCGCAGGGGCGGCGTAATCTCCGGTCTCGTACGCCGGGTAGACCCCAGGCGCCGGCGGCACCGGCACCGGACCGGAGGGCAGCGGCGCGACCGGCCCGGTGACGGGGGCTGCGGAGGCGGGTACGGCGACCGGTGCGGCCGAGGGCGGCACCGGGGCCGCGAGCACGTCGTCGTAGGACACCGTCCGCGCGGGCACCGTCGGGGTGCCGGAGGCGGGAGTGGGTGCGGTGGTGAGCGGGTCCGAGTCGTCGGCCACGGCCCAGCCGGAGCGCACCTCGTACGAGGCGGGATAGTCGGTGTCGCGGCCGTAGGCGCCCTCGAAGGCGGGCCAGGAGGAGCCGGCGGTGGCGGACTCGTCGAGGACGTCGCGCTGCGGGGTGGCGGGCCACGAGCCGGAGGAGGCGGGGGCGGGCCACTTCGGGTCGAGCGGGTCGGCGGCGTTGGGGGTGGCGGGGAACGGGTCGCTCGTCGGCGCCCCGTGCATGGACCCATTCGGGACGGCGGGGAAAGCACCGGTGCCCAGGGACGTCGAACCGGCGCCGCCACCGAGTG
Organism: Nonomuraea longicatena; assembly: GCF_039525605.1. Classification (NCBI taxonomy): domain Bacteria; kingdom Bacillati; phylum Actinomycetota; class Actinomycetes; order Streptosporangiales; family Streptosporangiaceae; genus Nonomuraea; species Nonomuraea longicatena. The sequence continues at coordinate 294,229 of NZ_BAAAHQ010000001.1, forward strand.
GCGCGGAGGGGCCGCCGAAGGGCGCGGGCGCGTTGCCGCCGAGCGGCGCGGACGGGGAACCGCCGAGCGGCGCGGACGGGGAACCGCCGAAGGGAGCCGACACGGGGTTGCCCAGAGGAGCCGAGGGGCCGCCGCCCAGAGGGGCCGATGCGGGGTCGCTGCCGAGAGGGGGCGAGGCGGGGAAGACGGCGGGGGCGGGCTGGGCGGCGGACTGGCGGGCCGCGCTGCGCGAGCCACGCCTGCCGCTCCGGCCGGAGTTCCGCACCTGCGCGGTGTCCTGCCCGGTGGGCTGTGTCTGGTCGGCGGCGCCGGCCGTGCTCGAACCGGTCATGGTCGAGAAGGTCACCGTCCGCTGGTCCGCGAGATCGGAGGCGGACGGGGCGCGAGGGGGAACGGGAGCGGAGGCGGCGGCGGGTTTCGCCCGCCGCGACGAGCGCTTGGGCTCGGGCTCCAGCTCGACCGCGTCCATCGCCTGCGTGGACTCGCCCACCAGGTCGGCCAGGCCGGACTTGGCGGCGGGCACCGGTCGCGGCGGCAGCGGCGCCTGGACGGTCTTGGCGTTGGGGTCGGCGGCCTCGGCCTGCCGACGGGCCGGTTGCCGTGCCTGCTGGGCCTGCGGCTGGGACTGGGCCTGCGGCGCCCCCTCGACGGGACGTGCGGCTCCCTTGCGGGCCGCGACCGTGCCGTCGGCACCGAATCCGCCCTCGTCGGCGTCGCTGCGGATGTTGGCCCAGAACTCCTCGTCCTCGACGTCGCTGGACGGGTTGCCCCACTCGTCGACGCCGCGCTTGCCGCGCTGGCCGGTGCGTACCGGCCGGGGCTGCTTGACCTCGTCTATGGGGCTGAAGTCCGGGCTGAAGTTGGACATCCGGGGTTCGTGTGCGGCGAACTCGTCGGTGGAACGGGTTTGTGTCATCTCCTCCCGCTCGGCCATCTCCTTCAGCCGTTCCGGAGGAAGGAAACTCTCTCGACGGCTCATCGAACGCTTGCCCAGTGCCACGACGACGAGCACGAGGAGCACGACGGCGACAAGACTCGCTATGACTGCGCCCATTGCACCACCCTCAAAGCCATGGCCTCCCAGCGGCGCCGGTGAGATCGCGCGGCCATCGACACGATCTGCCCCCTTTGATCACCGACGTCTAACAATTGGATCTGATTCTGTCGGACCACTATGAGCGTTGTCACACCCAAAGTGAAGAATTGGTAACCACTACTACCTGCGGTGTTCGGGCTCTCACTCGATGTTGACCGCCGTGAGGCGGCCTCTGGCGATGGTCCGATCCGCGATCTTCTTCAGAATGACCGGAAGCTCCTTGCTCCCGTCGGCGTCGATCCGCGCGTTCAGCGCGTAGACGCTGAACCGGTAGGTGCCGCCTCTGTCGCACGGCGGTTCGTAACCCACCTTGCCACTACTGGCGGCCGCCTGCGCGGTGTTGGCGTCAGGCAGGTCCTCGGCGGCGCCCGTGCCCAGCTCGGTCCAGTCGGGCGGGATGTTGTAGATCACCCACTGTACGGAGGGTTTCGGCTCGGTGTGCGAGTCGACCACGATCGCGATCGACTTGGCGCCGGGCAGCGGCTCGCCCGACCAGCGCAGCGGCGGACTGCCCTGGTCGCCCTCGCAGGAGTACTCGGCGGGCAACGGCTCGCCTTCGCGCAGCTCCGGGCTCGTGACGTTGAGCTGGCCGATGTCGGCGTGGGACCGGCTGGGAAGCAGCGCGCACCCGGACATCGCTACCGCGAGACCGGCGACCGCCGTCATGGCGGCGGCCCGTCGCGCACGCGATGCCGTGTAACGCAGCCCCATGCCGGATGATGCTACGCGGGTCTCGGCGGTGCGCCGACCGTTTCACGCGGGTCGGTGGGGGAGAAACAGTTGTAAACCAATGAGAATCAGGGCAACAAGGGAGTGAGCTTGGCCACACGCCCGGCCAGTGCCACCCCCTGGTCGACGGCGGTGTCCCGGCCCTGATGATCGGGCGCACCCGCCCCGCGCACCTTCTCTGATCTGCCCGTTCTCTCATCTCGGCATTCCCGGCCCCCGTCCGGTGACTGGACGCCTGACGGTGGCCTCGCCTGGGAAGGAGACCGCACGCCGAATCCCGTGGTGCCGGTTATGAGCCGTGCTCAGAAAGAACGCGTCGATCTTCGAAGCGGTCTTCGCCCGGCGCCCCAGAGCGGGTGGCCGAACGGGTTTCGAGTGGCGGATCGGACGGTTGCGCGAGAGGGTGCCGACCCGGGGTCCTGTGCGACGACCTGTTCCGACTGCGGCACGGACGGCGACAGGACGGTGCGACACCCACCTAAGCTGGGCACTGTGAGTGAAATCGAGCCCTCGCCAGGGGCGCTGCGCGATCCTGAGCACCGGGTCTCGCCCAAGGCCAGGCAGCTTTGGCTGCTGGAGTCGCTGATCGGCTTCGTGCTGTTCGTCGGCGGTGCGGTGCTGGTGTCACGGTGGGTCGGTGGCAGCGGGTGGGCATGGGTGCCCGACTGGCTGTCCGGTCAGTCGTGGCTGCTGCCCGCGGGGGTGGCGGTCGTGATGGCGCCGTTCCTGGTGGCCGAGCCGTTCGTCCGGTACGCGGTGCACCGGTGGGAGCTGTCGGACGACGTCGTGTACGCGCGTTCCGGATTCCTCACCAGGGAGTGGGTGTTCGTGCCGGTCAGCCGAATCCAGACCGTGGACAAGGCGCAGGGCTGGCTGGAGCGGCTGCTGGGGCTCGCCACACTGGAGATCAGGACCGCCTCGCACGCAGGGTCGTCGAGCATCAAGGGCCTCGACTACCGGGTCGCCGCCGGACTGGCCGACCGACTCGCCCACCGCGCGGAGCAGCTCAGGGACGACGCCACATGAACACCCCAGACCCTGCCTCGGACCCTCCGCACACCCCACCCTCCCCACCGAACCCCGCACCCGGCCCCACCCCCACGCCGGGCGCTGATGCGTCGCGTGGTCCCGAGAGTGCGGCCGATCCTGGGGCGGCGTCAGACTCCGGGTCCGGGTCCGGGTCTGAGGGTGGGCAGGGGCCTGAAGGGGCGCCGGGTCATGAGGGCGGGGCGGGCGTGGCGCCCGCGACGGGCGGGCCGATGCGGCTCAGTCCCAAGGTGCTGCTCATCGATCCGGTGCGGATGCTGCCCTCGCTGCTCCTGCCGCTGGTGGGTGTGCTGTTCGTCGGCGGATTCTCGACGCGGTCGTTCGTATGGGCGGCGCTGGGCGTCCTCGGCACCGTTGTGTACGCCGTCGTCCGCTGGGCCACCTTCAGTTATCGGATCATCGGTGACCGCCTGGAGATCAAACGGTCGCTGATCAGCAGGTCTGTCCGGACGATCCCGATCGAGCGGATCAGGGGCGTCGACGTCTCCACTCCGCCGATGCACCGGCTGCTCGGCCTCGCCGTACTCAAGCTGGACACCGGAGCGGGCGGCGGCGAGGAGGAAGGCGAACTGGACGGCCTCACCGTCGAAGAGGCCGAACGACTGAAGTCCGTCCTGCTCCGCCGCGCGCCCTCCCCGGCGGTCGCGCCCGCCGAGACGCCCGCGAACCCCGCGCACGCCGGATACCCCGAGCATCCCGGGCATCATCCCGGAAACCCCGAGCATCCCGGGGGCGCCGTGTTCCCCGGACACTCCGGATATCTTGCGCATCCCGGGCACCCTGCGCATTCTGAACGCGCAGGACACTCTGGGCGCCCCGGATATCCCGAGCACAGTCGTGAACAGGGCGAGCGCGTGATCATTCGGGTTCCGCGCGCCTGGCTCGTGTACGGCCCGCTGTCCGGTGCGTACCTGCTCACCCCCTTCGCCCTGGCAGGCGGCGCCATCGGCCTGGCCTTCCAGTGGGGGGACGAACTGGGATTCGGCCGAGACGCCGCCTGGAGCCTGGGAGAGTGGCTGTGGCAGCGGCCGTACCTGCTGCTGGCAGCCGTCGTCCTGCTCGTCGTCGCGATGCCGTTCGTCGGCGGCGTCATGTACGCCGTGTTCAACTGGGACTTCACCCTCAAGCACAGAGACGGCTACCTCGTCGCCGAGCGCGGCCTGGTCAACCGGCGCAGCGTCTCTCTGGAATCGCGCAGAGTGCGCGGTTACGAACTCGCCGACGGGCTCGCCGAACGCTGGGCCGGAGTCGTCCGTGCCTGGGCCATCGTCACCGGCCTCGGCGACTCCCGGGCCAGGGGCCAGCTTCTGCCCGACGTACCGCGTGCGGTCGCCGAGCAGGTCACCTCTACCGCCATCGGCCCATACACGGCCCCGCTGCGCCCGCACCCGCCGGTGGCCCGCGACCGGCGCCTGTTCCGGGCGGTCGCCCCGTGGCTGGCGCTGGCCGCCTCGGCCGCACTCGTCGCCGTCCTCACCCAGGTCGGCGGCTGGTGGGCGCTGGTGGCCCTCGCCCTGCTCCTCGCCGCCGTCGGCGTCCCGCTGGGGCTGGACAGGTATCACTCCCTCGGACACGGCTACGACGGGGTACGGCTGAGCGTCCGCTCAGGCTCGCTGCGCCGGGCCCAGGCGGTGGTGGAACGGCGTGCGGTCGTCGGCTGGCGGATGCGGCAGACCTGGTTCCAGCGCCGCGCCGGAGTACTCACACTGACGGCCGGGGTCGGCGCGGGCCAGGGCGGCTACTCGGCCATCGACGTCTCCTGGGACCAGGCGGTGTCGTTCCCGTCCGAGGTCACCCCGGACTGGCTGGCCCCGTTCGTGGTTCACCCCGAACCCCGACAGAACCCCTGACCCCGCGACCTCCGGAGGACTCCAGATCCGGCCTCCTCCGGTGGCCCCGGTCCGGCCTCGTGCGATGACCCGGGTCCGTGACTCCGAGCCCGGTGCCGTGCCCGTGACTCCGAGCCGGGCGCCGCGTGGAGACTCCGGTCCGGCACCATGAGGGGCGAGTCCCGGCCGGGTGCCGTCCGGGGATCCCGGTCAGGACCGGCCAGGGGCGTCCAGTCTCGGCATCATGGCCGGGTTCCCGGTCATGCCGGGCGGTGCGGTCAGTCCTGCTTGCGGGCGCCGAACATGATCTCGTCCCACGTGGGGACCGAGGCGCGGCGACCCCTCGAACCCTTGCGCGTCTGGCGCGCGGCGGGCGCGGGAGGCGGTGACGGCACCGGAACCGGAGGCGTGTCCTTGGGCTTCGGACGCTTTTCCATGTCTTCCCTGGCCCCCTGCTTGGCGTCTTTGCCGTCGCGCTTGTCCTTGGACGTGGGCTCGCTCTTCACGTCCTCTTCGGCGGCCCGCGCTGCGGGAACCGCAGGCTTCTCCTCGGCGACCGCCTCGACGGACGCCTCGGGCGATGCCTCCTGCGGTACGGCTGCGGCCGCTGCCGCCACGGTCTCCGTGCCCTGCTCAACCGGCGCCTCAACCGGCGCCTTGACCGTCGAGGTCCCAACCTCGGCGGCCCCAACCTCGGCGGCCCCAACCTCGGCGGCCTCGGCCTCGGCCGCATGGACCGTCGGGGCCTCGACCGTCGGGGCCTCGACCATCGCAGTCTCGACCGTCGCAGTCTCGACCTTTGCGGCCTCGGCCACCACAGTCTGTTCCGCAGTACTGTCACCAGGCTCGGCGCCAGGCTGTCCATCGGTGACTGCCCCAGGCCGCTCGGCCGTCACAGCAGCCTCGGCCTCGGGCCGCGCTCCGGCAGGGGCCTGCTCTGCGACGGCAGGCTTGGCCGTTTCGGCAGGCTCGGTCTCGGGCTTCCGAGCCGCAGCCGCGTCCTCCGCAGGCGCGGCCGTGTGTGTCCCTGCCTCGGCTTCGGTGTCGGCGGGCGTGGAGGCAGGTGCCTCAGCCGCGACCTCGATGTGTACGGAGGCTGAGGTCTCGGCGGGGACCTCAGCGTTGACGGAAGCCGGTGCCTGGGCCGTGACCTCGGTGTGCACGGAGTCGGGGGCCTGCGCCCCACCTTCAGCGGAGGTGGGCTCCTCGACCGCGACCTCAGCGGAGGTGGCGACCGCGACCGCGACCTCGGCGGAGGCGGGTGTCTCAGCGGCGACCTCGGCGGAGGCAGGTGCCTCCGCCGGTGCAGAGGCGGGCGTCTCAGCCGCAGCCTCAACGGGCGCTCCACTGACGACCTCGGGCCGCGCTGCCTCAGCCTCGACAGCCCCGGCCTCGACAGCCCCGGCCTCGGTTGCCTTGGACTCGGTCGTCACGGTCGCCGGCTTGTCCTGCACCGGTGCGGCCGTGGGTGTCTCTGCCTCGGCCTTGGTTTCGGCGGGCGCGGAAACAGGCGCCTCGGCCGCCACCTCGGCGGGCGACTGCTCGGCGGCCACAGGCGCTCCGACGTGCGTGCTCTCGGCGGCCTCGCTCACCTGCCGCTCAGGTGCCTCCTGCTGGGCCGGTGCCGCAACCTGGACCGGCGCCGGCTGGACGGGCGCAACCTGGACGGGCGCTGGCTGGGCGGGCGCAACCTGGAGCGGTGCCACCGGCGAAACGGGTCCCACCGGCTGGACGGACGCCGCAGGTTGGACGGGTGCGGTGGGCAGGGGCGGCTGTGAAGGCGCCGGGGACGGCGAGGTCTCCTGCTGCGGCGGGGCGGGAGCGTAGATGGACTCAGGCTCCTGCGGCGCCGCCCGCCCGGGCCTGCCGTCCGAGGACAAGTCCGGGTGCCAGGCGGACGGCGCCGACCGCCGAGCCTCCCCGGCGCGGACGTCGTCACCCCACACACCGTCGGCACGGGAGTCCTGGCCCAGGTCGCCGGGCAGAAGGTCACCGGGCCGGGGATCGCGGGCGTCACCGGGCAGAAGGTCACCGGGCCGGGCGTCACCCAGGCGGGCGTCGCCCACGCGCGGGCCGCCGGGGCGGAACTCGGCGGAACGCGCGTTCCCGGAGCGAACGTCCCCCGGGCGGAGCTCCCCTGTCATGATCGGGTTCTGGGACGGGTGCCGGGCCGGACCGGCGGGCGCCTCGTGCCCCGGCATCGCGTTCCCACGCGAGTAGTCCCCTTCGCGGGTGAACGCCCGAGGCTCGCCGTACCCGCCCTCATGGCGAGAGAAGTCCCGCGCGTCGGACGGGTATGCCCTCGCGCCCGGCGAGTACGGCTCGTCGTGCCGTCCCATGGAGTCGTGCGATGCGGTGGGACGGGCCACCGCGGGCGGCTCGTGGCGGATGACGGACGGCGGCTCCTGCCGAGGTCCGGACGGGTCGTGGCGCACGACGGACGGGAACGACGGCAGCGGCGGGACCGGCTGCAGCTTCCCGGGGCGCGGCGCGAACGGGGTGACGGTGGTGTCCTCGGCGGGCGGGTTCGGGTCGAAGTCGGCCGACGACAGCCGCATGGACTCGTCGTCGTGCGGGGTCACGTGCCGCTTGCGCGGGTCGAAGAGCCATTCGGCGTGGCGGGTGTGACCGTTCCAGACGTAGCCGAGCTTGACGCGCCACAGGCCGTCGTCGCGCTTGGCGGAGTCCCAGTCGATCTCGTCGGTGGGGACGCCGCGCCTGGTGAGCCGCTCGGCGACGAGTTCGCCGAGCGTCGGGCCCGGAGAGGACTCTCCCGGCATGCGGACGGCGACGCGTTGCGCCTGCTGGGCGACGTACTCCCGCTCCTGGAGCACGGGGCCCTCGAACCAGCGGACGCGCTCGACCGGGATACCGGCGGTCGCGGCGATCTCCTCCGCGGTCTCTCCGGCCCGGATACGGGCCTGGATCTCCTTGGGGCGCAACGGACTCTCCACTTCGATCTCGTACTGGCCGAGACGGGAGAAGTTTCCGCGGACGGCAGCGCGGAGCCGGTCGTCCACGGGAAGTGTGAACCGCGTACCCCGCCCGGCTGTCGCCAGGACGAGATAGGTGCCGTCCTCACTCACCGCGACGAGTCGGAGCTCCTGCATGCGAGTCCCTTCGTCAGCGTGCTCATTCTTCCCCCGGACCCTTGAGTCTCTCGCGTGTGCCGGTTGCCTGCCAGCACCGTACCCGGCATGTCCGAACATCGCCTTCCTGGGATCCTCCCCAAACGATGTGACGCCGGTCACATTTAGGGTTTCCATCCTCTCTACAGTCCACCCGAGTGCAACAGGAGGTTGGGCGTCTGTGAGGGATTGTCGTGAATCGCGTCCCGAGTCGCCGAGAACTTCAGCCAGGACGCGAGCGCGGCGGCGCCGGAACCGCGATGGGACTCCAGGTAGAGAGCGGCGGCGCCCGCCACGTGAGCCGCCGAGGCGGAGGTACCGCTGAGGGTCCTCGCGTCGTCGCCGGGCCAGGCGGAGCGGACTCCGACGCCGGGGGCGTACAGGTCGACGCAGGAGCCGTGGTTGGAGAACGGCGCGCGCGTGTCGTCCGCGCCGGAGGCGGCCACCGCGAACGCCTTGCGCGCGGGCGAGAAGCCGCAGGCCGAGGCGTCGCCGTTGCCGGCAGCGGCGACGGCGAGGACGCCGGAGCGGGTGAGTCTGGTCACAGCGGTGTCGAGCGCGGCGGACGGCGCCCCGGCGAAGGCGAGGCTGGCGACGGCGGGTCCTCTGGCGTGGCGCCGTACCCAGTCGATGCCGGCGATGACGTCGGAGACCGAGCCGGACTCGCAGCCCAGCACCTTCACCGACGCGACCTTCGCCTGGGGCGCGACGCCGTGGGTGCGTCCGGCGGCCAGGCCCGCGACGTGGGTGCCGTGCCCGCCGCAGTCCTCGCCGCGCCCGCCGGTGGCGTCGAAGGCCCGCCAGGCCCGGTCGCCGAACTCGCGGTGGGAGACGTCGACGCCGCCGTCGAGGACGTACACGGTGACGCCGCGCCCGGTGGCGCTCCTGCGGAAGCGGCCGTCGAGCGGCAGCAGGCGCTCGTCGAGGCGGTCGAGCCCCCAGCCGGTCATGGGCAGGACGCGGCCGTCGGGTTCGAGCGAGCGGACGCGGGCGTCGGAGCGCAGTTCGGCGGCCTGGGCGTCCGTGAGGAGCGCGGCGAAGCCCGGCAGCACGGCCGTGTAGTAGCGGCGCACCCGCCAGCGGGCCTCACGGACCAGTTCACGGGCGGCGGGGCGATCACGCGCGGTGACGATGTAGGCGTGCGTGGGCTCTCTGGCGTCCGGCCGCGCCGCGAGGCCCGAAGCGGGAGGCGTGGCGGCGAGCGGGGCGACGGTCGTGACGGCCGTGGCCACGGCCGCGGCGGCATAGACAGAGGTCAAGGCGTATCGGCGGGGCACGGCCGTCGAGCCTTCCTGTCGTACACGTCACAGGAACAACGGGACACGCGACCGCGTCTATTCACGAGACAGCTCTTTACCGAGCGTATGACAAGAGGGGACTGATCAGGGGGATGAGCGGCGAGCCGCGGCGGAAGTTCGAGCTGAGCGTGCCGCAGGTCCTCGGTGGCGCCCTGGCGGCGGTGACGGCCGCGGTGGCCGCGTCGTATCTGGGCGTGGCGGGCACGGTGATCGGCGCCGCGGTCGCCAGCGTCGGCACCACCGTCGGGGGCGCGATCTACACGCACTACCTGAAGCGGACAGGGGAGAAGGTCAAGGAGCACGTCCACCGGCATGACGACGGGGAGGAGCCGGCGCCGGTACGGCGGCGCCCGCTGCCGTGGCTGAAGCTGGGGGTGGCGGCGGCGCTGGTGTTCGCGATCAGCATGGGGACGATCGTGGCGTACCAGATGGCCAGCGGGGCGCTGGTGGCCGACCAGTTGCCGGGACGCAGGCCGCCGGCGTCCGAGCCGCAGCGCGCGCCGGTGCAGGAGAAGCCCGGCAAACCCACCGAGGACCCGCACCCGCCCGCACCGCCGTCCTCGGAGCCGCCCGCCCGGACGCCGACGCCAACTCCCACCCCGACTCCATCCCGGACCCCCACGAAGGCCCCCACGAACCCGCCCACGAAGACTCCCGAACCTCCGGTGACGCCGTCGGCGCCCCCCGAGCCGTCGTCGGAGCCGTCGTCGGAGCCGACAGGGCCGGAGCCTCCGGCTGACTCCGTCCCTCCGGACGAGACGCCGACGACCGCCCCCTGAGCGGTCATCTCTCCCTTGGGGCAACAGACAGACGCATCCGTCACGGCTCCCGCCACCCTCACGCCACCCACCGCACTCCGCCCGGCGGCCTCCAGGAACACGCTCCTCCCCGCGCTCCGTCCCGCCGCGACGACTCCGCTCTTACCCGTGGCCCGCCGCACACTCGGGCGGGATCAGCCCAGGACGGTATCCAGGTATGGGTTGGTGAACAGGCGGTGCGGGTCGAGGGCCGCGCGCAGGGCGGTGAAGTCGGTGAAGCGTGGATACACCCCCGCCAGGTACTCCGCCCGCATCGTGTGGAGTTTGCCCCAGTGCGGCCGTCCCGACAGCCGGGTCATGATGTCCTCCACCCCCGCGAAGTACTCGGGATTCGGCGTCCGCCGGTACACATGGCAGGCGATGTACGCGGTCGCCCGCCCGTAGGCCGTCGACAGCCACGCCGACGACGGCGGCGTCACCCGCACCTCCACCGGGAACGTGATCCGCCAGTCCATCCGCTCCACCAGGTCCCGCGTCTCCCGCAGCGCCTGCGCCAGGTGCTCGCGCGGCACCGCGTACTCCATCTCCAGGAACCGCACGTCCCGCCGCGCCGTGAACACCCGGTAGGAGGCGTCCACGGACTCGGACTCGCCGAGCGCCGCCGCGCTGACCGCGTTGATGCGCGGGATCAGCCCCGGCGCGCGGGCGCCGAGCGCGCACGCCGCCCCGAACAGGGTGTTCTCCAGGAAGACCGTGTCGAGCCACTGCCTGGCGGCGCCGGGTGGCCGCGCCGGGCCCTGATCGCGGTTGTTGGTCTTGACCAGGCAGGTGTCGGTGTGCGGCAGCCAGAAGAAGTCGAGGTGCTCGTTCTCCGAGGTGAGCGCGTCGAGCGAGTCGAGGATCCGGCTGAGGCCCATGCGGCGGCGCCGGTTGCGCAGGAGGAAGGCGGGCTCCACGGCGAGGGTGACGGCGGTGATCACGCCGAGCGCGCCGAGCGCGACGCGGGCGGCGTCGAACAGGTCCTCGCCGGGCGTGACGGTGGCGAGGGTGCCGTCCGCGAGCACCATCTCAAGTTCGAGCACCTGGTCGGCGAGGCCGCCGGAGTCGCGGCCGGTGCCGTGGGTACCGGTCTGGATGGCTCCGGCGACGGTCTGCTCGGTGATGTCGCCCATGTTGGCCAGGGCCAGCCCGCGCGCGTGCAGGAGCGCGTTGAGCTCGTTGAGCGGGGTCCCGGCGAGGACGGTGACCCGGTCCGCGCCCCAGGAGCGCACGCCGGTCAGCGCAGCGGGGGTGAGCATGATGCCGTCGGTGAGGGCCACCCCGGTGAAGGAGTGGCCCGTCCCGATCATGCGGACCCGCCGCCCGGAGGCGGCGGCGTCCTCGACGGCGCGCACCACGTCGGCGGCCGACGCGGGCGCTCGCACTTCGGCGGGGGTGCCTGCCTGGTTGCGGGCCCAGTTCGTGAAGACCATGCGCACCCCCTGGGGGAGCTGGAGCGGCGTTCCGTCAAACGTGAACGATACTCAGTTCTGCCAGCCCGCAGGAAGCGGGTACGCGTCGCCCGCCTTCACGCCCTTGTCCTTGATCAGGGTGGACACCGTCACCAGCGTGTACCCCTTGTTCTGGAGCGTCTTGACGATCGCCGACATCGAGGTCACGGTCTGCTCGACCCAGTCGTGCATGAGGATGATGCCGTCGGGCTGGGCCACCGAGAGGACCTGCTTCTTGATCGCCTCCTCGTTCTTGCTCTCCCAGTCACGCGAGCCGCCCGTCCACAGGATCTGCGGCATGCCGAGCTCGCCCGCCACGTCCGAGGTCTGCAGGTCGGTCATCCCGTACGGCGGACGCAGCAGCTTGGGCGTCACCCCCGTCGTCTTGGCGACGATGTCCTGGGTCTTCTGGATCTCGGTGCGCATGGCCGACGCACTGATCTTGGTGAAGTCCTTGTGGGTGTAGCTGTGGTTGCCGAGCTCGTGGCCCTCCTTGGCCATGCGCTTGGCGAAGGCCGGGCGGCTCTTGACGTACTGCCCCTGGAGGAAGAACGTCGCCTTGGCGTTGTGCCGCTTCAGCGTGTCGAGGAGCTTGCCGGCGTGCTGGCCCGGTCCGTCGTCGAAGGTCAGCGCGATGCACTTGGCCTCGGCGCAGTCGACCTCGGCCGGCGCCGCCGCTGCGGGTGACTGCGCCAGGGTGACGGTGACAGCCGCGATGGCCAGGAGTGAGAAAAATTGTCGGGACATAACGAAGCTTCCATTGTTGAGGGAGTTGCTTGAGGGATCTTTCGACCGTAGCGGATCATTCCGGACGGGAGAAGAAGCCCCGGCAATCCTCAGCAAACCTGGAGGGATCAGCTCTGAGCGGGGGAGGAGACCTCGGAGGTCCGCAGCAGACCCGAGCCCACGACGCCGAGCACGACCGCCAGCAGCGCGGCGCCGAGGGAGAAGCCGTAGGCGTTGGAGGCGCCGAACGACTCCGCCAGCCTGCCGCCCGCCCACGCGCCGAGGGCCACGCCGAACCCGATCGAGGTCGAGATCCACGCCATGCCCTCGGTGAGCAGCGCCTGCGGCACCATGCGCTCGGTGAGCGAGAACCCCGTGATGAGCGTCGGCGAGATGGCCAGGCCCGCGACGAACAGCGCGATCGCCATCACCCACGTCTCCTGGACGAACGCGATCGGCAGCAGGCCGACCGCGAAGATGCCGAGCGCGCGCACGAACCGGCCGCGCAGCGAGATCCGCCAGGTGCGCGAGCCGAACCACAGCCCGGACACCATCGAGCCGCCCGCGAAGGCCGCCAGCAGGAAGCCCGCCGCGCTCTTGGCGTCGTTCTCCTCGGCGAAGGCCACCGTGATCAGGTCCACCGAGCCGAACACCGCGCCCACCCCCAGGTAGACCACGGCCAGCAGTGCGACGCCGGGGATGAGGATGGGGCTGCGGCCGCCGGCCCGGGTCGCCACGATCGGCGGCTGCGTGCGCCGCTGGCCGGCCAGCGCCAGCGACCCGCCGACCATCGCCACCATGGCGACGATCAGTCCCGCGAACGGATTGACATAGGTGGCCAGCAGTGTCACGGCGGCCGGGCCGGTCACGAAGATGACCTCGTCGGCGACGGACTCGAAGGCGAAGGCGGTGTGCAGCCGGGGTGACCCGCCGTGCAGGGTGGACCAGCGGGCGCGCACCATCGACCCGATCGACAGCATCGTCATGCCCACGAGCAAGGCGGTGACGTACAAGGTCCACTGGGGCAGCCGGAAACCCACGCTCAGCATCAGCGCCACCATCGCCAGCGCGTTGAACAGCACCACGGGGACGATCACCCGGGCCTGCCCCAACCGGTCGGCCAGCCGCCCGGAGAACGGCGCGGCGAGCGCGTAACTGGCGTTGACCAGGGCGGCGACGGCGCCGGCCGTGGCATAGGAGTCGGTGAGCTCGGAGATCAGCAGAACGATGCCGATACCGAGCATCGAGATGGGGAAACGGGCGATGAATCCTGCGAGGACGAAGCCCTTCACACCTGGTTGGCTGAACAGACCTCGATAGGACCCGACCACGATTTCCCCCTTTATCGCTGTTAAACCTTCTTGTAAGGAACCATGGAACAGCAACCGGTTTTCGGTAACGTGTCCCGGGTGTCCGCTCTTCCCGCGCGCCGTCCGGTGCTGTCGCTGCTGAGCGCCGTCGGCGTCGTCGCGGCGACCACCGCGGTCGTGCTCGTCCTCTCGCGCGACGACCTGCCCGCCGGCCAGGACACGCCCCAGCGGGTCACCGACGCCCAGCCGTCCGCTCAGCCGTCAGGGGAGCCCGAACGGCTGGAGCAACTCACGCCCCAGCAGGCCCAACAGCCCCAGCAGGTGCAGCAGTTCGGCAAGGGCGGGCCGGGCATCACGCCCACCCCGCCCAGGGTGCTGGCCATCGCGCGCGACGCCGTGCCCAAGCAGACCCGATTCGCCCTCGGCAGGCTCCAGCACGTGCAGAAGGTCGCCGTCGCCGACGCGGGCGTCGTCAAGATCGCGGGAACCGGCCTCAACCTGCTGGCCGTCGACCCGGCCGAGTTCCGTTCCTGGACGCCGGAGGCCGTGGCGGGCGAGCCCGCCGTGTGGAGCGCGCTCGAACGCGGCGAACTCGTCGCCGAGACCTCGGCGGCGAGCAGGCTGGGCATGGTCCTGGGCGCGGAGTACCAGGTCGACGGCGGCCCCCGGTTGCGCCTGGCCGCCTCGGCGGCACTCGGGCTGAAGGGCATCGACGGCCTCGTCAGCGTCGCGCGCGGCCGCGAACTCGGACTCGCCCCCGAGGTCGCCGTGCTCCTGCACGGCAAGGAGGGCCGCGTCGGCACCGGCGGCGTCGCCGGCCTGCTCGGCGAGGGCGCCCAGGTCATCGCCCTCGACGGCGGCAAAGCGCCGGAGCCGCCCGCCGCCGTGACACCCGACACGCCCGACACGCCCGACACACCCGGGCCGCCCGCCGCCGGGACGCCCGGCAGGCCGGGCAACTACCTCGACCTCTACAAGCAGGCCGCGACCCGCTGTCCGGGCCTGTCGTGGACCGTTCTCGCCGCGATCGGCTTCGTGGAGAGCAGACACGGCCGCAACAACGGGCCCTCCAGCGCGGGCGCGCTCGGCCCGATGCAGTTCATGCCCGCCACCTGGCGGGCCTACGGCGTGGACGGCGACGCCGACGGCAAGAAGGACATCTGGAGCCCGTACGACGCGGTGCCCGGCGCCGCCAACTACCTGTGTGCCAACGGCGCGGGCAAGGGCGGCCAGAAGCTACGCAAGGCGATCTGGTTCTACAACCACTCCTGGTCGTACGTGGACAAGGTGATGGGGTACGCGCAGGCGTACGCCCGCGACTACACCTGAGGGCAGGTCTCGACCGAGCACGGCACCGGCTCCGGCCCCGCCATCAGCTCGCCCACCATGCGGACGAACGCCGGATGCGTGCCCACCGTGCCCGCCCGCTCCATCGGCAGCCCGATGTCCGCCGCGACCTGCCTGGCCTCGGTGTCGAGGTCGTAGACGACCTCCATGTGGTCGGAGACGAACCCGATCGGCACCAGCACCACCGAGTCGGCCTTCACCTCGCGCAGATGGTCGCAGACGTCCGGCTCCAGCCACGGCACCTGCGGCGGCCCGCTGCGCGACTGCCACACGAGATCCCATTCCCCACCGCGCCCCAGCGCCCTGTTGACCAGCTCGGCGCTGCGCAGCAGCTCGCTCTCGTACGCGCCGCGCGCGTGGGCGAGCGGGATGCTGTGGGCGGTGAAGACCAGCCGCGCGTCGTCGCGGCCGAGCCGCGCCAGCGCCTCGCGCACCCGGTCGGCCATCGCCTCGACGAAGCCGGGCCGGTCGCCGTAATGGGGGAGTTTGACCAGTTCGGGCCCGTCGGGCAGGGAGATGCGGGCGATGTCCTCGTAATACTGGCGGCAGGAGGAGTATCCGGCGAAGGCGGAGGTGGCGAAGACCGCCGCCCTGCGCACGCCGTCCTCGCGCATCCGCCGCACGGTGTCCTCGCCGTACGGGTGCCAGTTGCGGTTGCCCCAGTAGACCGGCACGTCCAGCGTCGGCGCGAGCGCCTCGACGAGGTCGCGGTTCTGCTGATTGATCGGGCTGATCCCGCCGAAGCCCAGGTAGTGCTCGGCGACCTCCTCAAGACGCTTGCGCGGCACGCCCCGGCCGCGCACCACGTTCTCGAGGAAGGGCATCACGTCGTCGGGCCCTTCGGGGCCGCCGAACGACAGGATCAGCAGAGCGTCGTAGTGTCCCACACCCGCAAGCGTAGGGGTGTCAGGGGGAGGTCGGCTTCCGGGCACCTGCGGTAGGTTCGATCGGGTGAGCGCATTCAACGACATCCGCGACTATGTGGCCATTCCCCGGATCCTGTCCCTCAAGCTCGCTCCTGACGGCTCCCGCCTCGTCTGCGTCGTCCAGTCGTTGAATCCCGACGGCAAGTCCTACGGCACCGCCCTGTGGGCCGTCACCGAGGGCGGTGAGCCGTACCGGCTGACCAGGTCGGCCAAGGGCGAGAGCGCCGCGGACTTCACCTCCGCCGGCGACGTGCTGTTCACCTCCGCCCGCCCCGACCCGACCGCCGGGGACGACGGCGAGAACGGCGCCGCCCTGTGGCTGCTGCCGCGCGCCGGCGGCGAGGCCCGCAGGATCGCCGAGCGGCCGGGCGGTGTCGCCGCCTTCAGGACCGCCGGCGACACCGTCGTCTTCGCCGCCGACGTCCTCGACGGCGAGGAGTCCGCGGAGGCCGAGCGCCGAAAGGCCAGAAAGGACGCCGGGACCAGCGCGATCCTGCACGAGGGCTACCCCGTGCGCTACTGGGACCACGACCTCGGCCCCGGCCGTACCCGCCTGTTCGCCGGGCGGCTCACCGGCGACCGCCTGGCGGACGTGCGCGACCTGACACCGGACGCGGGCGACGCACTGCGCAACCTCGACTTCGCGCTCACCCCCGACGCCGCCACCGTCGTCACCACCTGGCGCACCGCCCTGCCCGGCGGGCAGGAACGGTACGACCTGGTCGCCGTCGACGTCGCCACCGGCGAGCGCCGCACCCTCCTCACCGACGACGGCGCCGACCACGCCGGGCCGCTGCGGATCTCCCCCGACGGCACGAGGATCGCCGCCACCCGGCAGCGCCACACCTCGCAGGAGGTCTCGGCCCGTACCGAGCTGTGGATCGGCGACCTGGCCACCGGTGCGGGCCGCACGTACGCGCCCGACCTGTTCCCCCTCGACCTGGCCTGGGCGCCGGACTCGGCCGCCGTCTACATCGCCGCCGACCACCAGGGCAGAAGGCCGATCTTCCACGTCCCCCTCGACGGCGAGAGCACCCGCCTCACCCACGACGACGCCGCCTACCTCGGCCTCAACGCCGGTGCCGACGGCCTCTACGTGCTGCACAGCTCGCTCACCCACCCGATGGGCCCGGCCCGCGTCGACGCCGCCACGGGCGCCGTCACCGGCCTGCCCTCGCCCGCCGCCCGGCCCGAACTGCCCGGCACGCTCACCGAGGTGTCGGCCACCGCCGACGACGGGGTCACCGTACGCGGCTGGCTGGCGCTGCCCGAGGGCGCGAGCGCCGACGACCCGGCCCCGCTCCTGCTGTGGATCCACGGCGGGCCCCTCGGCTCGTGGAACGACTGGCAGTGGCGGTGGAACCCGTGGATCATGACCCAGGCGGGCTACGCGGTCCTGCTGCCGGACCCGGCCATGTCCACCGGCTACGGCCAGGCGATGATCGACAGAGGCTGGGGCGACTGGGGTCCCCGCACGCAGGCCGACCTCGACGCGATCGTCGACGCCACCCTCGACCGGCCCGACGTCGACCGTGAGCGGATCGCCGCCATGGGCGGTTCCTTCGGCGGCTACATGGCCAACTGGCTGGCCGGGCACAGCGACCGCTACCTGGCCATCGTCACCCACGCCTCGCTGTGGCACCTCGACCAGTTCGCCGGCACCACCGACGCGGCGGCGTACTGGCAGCGCGAGTTCGGCGCCCCCGGCTCCGAGAGCTACACGCGCCTGTCGCCGCACCTGTCGCTGGAGCGGATCGACACCCCGATGCTGGTCATCCACGGCGACAAGGACTACCGCGTGCCCATCGGCGAGGCCCTGCGCCTGTGGTGGGACCTGCGGCGCACCGACGTCGAGTCGAAGTTCCTCTACTTCCCCGACGAGAACCACTGGATCCTCAAACCGGGCAACATCGTCGCCTGGTACGAGACCGTCCTCGCCTTCCTCGGCCACCACGTGCTCGGCCGGGAGTGGAAGCGCCCGGACTCCGTCGCATGAACGCGCTCCTGAGCCTGGCCGAGGACATCGCCCGCGAGGCCGGTGAGATGCTGCTGGCCAAACGCCCCAGCCTGACGCCCTCCGGCGTCGAGACCAAGTCCAGTCCGACCGATGTCGTCACCGCCCTCGACCGGGCCTCGGAGGAGCTGATCCGCTCCCGCATCCTCGCCGCCCGCCCCGACGACCGCATCCTCGGCGAGGAGGGCGGCGACACCCCCGGCACCAGCGGCGTGCGCTGGATCGTCGACCCCGTAGACGGCACCGTCAACTTCCTGTACGGCCTGCCCGACTGGGCCGTCTCCATCGCCGTCGAGTCGGCGGGCCAGGTGGTCGCCGGGGTCGTCAACGTGGTCCCGCGCGGCGAGGTCTTCACCGCCGCCCTCGGCGAGGGCGCCTGGCTGGGCGGCGAACGGCTGCGCTGCAACACCGGGGTGCCGCTCGCGCAGGCGCTGGTCGCCACCGGGTTCGGCTACGCGCCGGAGCGCCGGGCCGTACAGGGGCGGGTGGTGGCGGAGCTGTTGCCGCGCGTGCGCGACATCCGCCGGGGCGGCGCGTGCGCGAGCGACCTGTGCTCGGTCGCGGCCGGGCGGGTGGACGCCTACTACGAGCGCGGCGTCCACGTCTGGGACCTCGCCGCCGCCGGGCCGATCGCCGAGGAGGGGGGGGGG